>PDQT01000173.1 GCA_002747875.1 bacterium DOLZORAL124_64_63 | reverse complement strand
CGCCTACGGGGCGTGCGAGGCCGAAGTCGCCTATTTTTGGGGAGGCGGAGGGGTCGAGGAGGATGTTGGCGGGTTTGATGTCGCGGTGGAGGATGCCGTGTTTGTGGGCGTGGTCGAGGCCGTGGCAGATTTCTGAAACGACGCGCGCGGCTTCTGTGGGCTCGATGGTTTTTCCGTAGGCGGAGTGAAAGAGGGATTGGCCCTGCACCATTTCCATGATGATGTAGAGGAGTCCGTCGATCTGGCCGAAGTCGTAGATGCCGATGAGGTTCGGGTGGTTGAGTTTGGCCATGTTTTTGGCCTCGGTCTCGAATGATGCGCGGAACTCGGCGTCTTCGCCGAAGTGGCGGGGAAGGACTTTGATGGCTACGTCCCGGTCGAGGGATTTCTGGCGGGCCATGTAGACGGCTCCCATGCCGCCTTTGGCGATGAAGGAGATAATCTCGTAGGAGGGCAGGAGGGCGGCGATTTCCTCGAGTCCGGGGGGGGTGAAGTCTGTGGGGTCAGTGCTCATGTTGTTGGGTGTCAGGGGATTGTTTGAGGTGGGTCATATACGCAATCAAAACGTCCTGCAACCACAAATGCCTTGGTTTGCCAGGTGGAATTGTGACGTTTTCTTCAGATTCCGCCTTGCCAAGGTGCCGGGCAGCGGGATATGCGTTCCGGTTCGTGTGTAGGGGGGACTAAAAAAGACCCTCCGGCGGGTGCCGGAGAGCCTTCCAGGGGGCTAAGGGGTCTTTGTTTGCCAGCCAGGGAGCGGGGGCGGGTTCCCTGGGGGCAGGGGGGGTGTTTTGTTTAGAAGTAGAAGCGTGTGCCTATGTTGATTTGCTTGGCAAAATCGTCGCCGCCGGGGAAGACGTCGTCAAAGGCGTAGTCAGCACCTACGGAGAAGCTGATGGCAAGGTTCTCGCGGACGAAGTACTTGATGCCGAGGTCGAGGCCGAGGGCGATGGAGTCCTTGTCAAAGGCGTCGCCATCAAGGTGTGCCCAGCTTGCGGAGAGGCCGATGTAGGGGACCCACTTGGAGTCGCAGACGAAGTTGTACTCTGTGAAGAGGCCAAGGCCGAGTGTGAGGTCCTCTTCAACGCCCTGGACATCAAGTTGGAAGCCGACTTGCCAGTTGTCACGGAAGAAGTAGCCGTAGCCGAGCTTGAGGTTGTATGCGGTGTCCTCGCTCCAGTTGACGTTGCCGGAAAGGCTGAACTCGCTTACTCCGGCTGAGAGGTTGGGCAGGGAGTCATTGCCGATGGAGAGGAGTTTCCCGGGGGCTTTGAGAAGGCCACTGCCGGCAGCGGCGGCACCGGAAGCGACGGAGCGTCCGCCGTTGACGATGGAACGGCCTCCCTTGACGAGGGGGGAGGCGGCGAAGATTGTGGAGCTGGAAAGCACCAACGCGGTGAATGTAAGTGTTTTTTTCATTGTTCGTTGTGTTGTGTGTTGCATGGCATAGTGGCCAGCATACCCGCTTAGAGTGTGGGCGGGGCGGGAGATTCACATTTTTTTTGGAAAAATTTCCGGGCTGGCCGCTGGACGGGTTTGGAGGTGCCCTTTACTTTCCGAGGATGAGTGCCTTGCGTTGTTCTGCGTGGTCTCTGAGGACGGTGGCGAGGGGGGCTGTGGTGAGGTGGTCGGGTGGGGTTGGGAGGTGTGCGGAGATGGTTTTTGTGGGGTTGGTGTGTTCCCCGGGCCGGGTGAGGTAGCCGGGGCCGATGTGGATTCCTGAGCTAGTGCGTATTTCGAGGTGGAGGTGGGCGGGGTAGCGGCGGTTGGCGGTGCCGACAGTGCCGATGGTGTCGCCCCGGTGGATGAGGTCTCCGAAGGGTGCGAAGCTTTTTTCGAGGTGGGAGTACATGGACTGGATGAGGTGGCCGTGTTTGTCCCGGTGGGCGAGGATGAGTGTTTTTCCCCATCCCGGCGCGGGCTGGCCACGGTAGATGACGAGGCCGTTGGCGATGGCGTAGACGGGGTCTCCGAGGTCTGTGTCCATGCCGCCGATGCCGTTGAGGTCGTCTCCGGTGTGGTGGCCGCCGCGTTTTGGGTTGGGGCTCCAGTATGGCTGGGCGTTGTAGGTGAGGGCACCGTGGGCGGTGCCCATGGCGGAGGTCATGCAGGTGGCGGTGGGGACGGTGGCGCGCTCGAAGGCACTGAGCTGGATGAAGCGGGGGTCGAATGGCGGCGGGGTGTGCTCCGGTGGCAGCGGGTAGCCGAGGGCGGCGTCGGCTTGTTGGGCAGATTTGAGTGATTTGACGGGGATGCTGCGATTGTTTTTGCTGCGGGTGTACCCGAGGACGGCGGCACCGATGGCCAGGATGAAGATGGCGGCAACGAGGCAGTGGAGGAGGAGTTGGGGAGTGCTGGTGTGGTGGCGGCGTGGCATGGTGGGTGGTTTGTCCTA
>PDQT01000060.1 GCA_002747875.1 bacterium DOLZORAL124_64_63 | reverse complement strand
TCAACCGGGGCAGCTTTTCCAGCTTCCGCGCCAGATGCAAAAAGTCCCCCGTCCGCGTCTTGGAGAATTCCAATTCTACGGCCGCATACTGATAAACGGAGCCATATCCCAATTCCTTATAAAGCTCCCTCTCCACAATCTCCTTGAACCACAAAACGGCACAGTGCCGCGCCTGGTCCATGGCCCGGACGGCCTTCTTCAAGGAAGCATTCACTTCGGTAGCAGACTGATCAGGAACGAAAGAATCAACAGCAATAATACTCATGGCAGGCCTCGGCAATCTCTGGCATAAGTGGGCGGGAGGAGTGATAGATCTAATATACAAAACAAAACCAAAAAGAGCCAGTAAAACATTGGTCAAAAACCAATTACTTTCAACCCAATCCCCCGAAACCACCCCCATCCCACCCAAAACTACCCGCCGGCGGGCACCCCATAACACAAAAAAAAGGAAACCGGGAGACCCTCCGATCTCCCGGTTCCCATCAAAGCACCAAACCGCAACAAACAGCCTAACGCGGCACGGCAATAAACAGGCTCCGCTTCTGCGCCGGCTTATAAACCCGCAGGAAGGCGGGCTTGTCGGTGTTCTTGCCCAGGGCCTTGCGGAAATCCCCGACATCCTCGATCCGGCTGCTACCCACCTTGACGATGACATCGCCCTGGGCCAGTCCCACGCGGGCGGCCTTGCTGCCGCCATCCACCTTCATGACCAGGACCCCGTCGATGTCGTCGGGAATGGACTGCTGGGCGCGTATCCGATCCGTCAGATTCTGCACGGTGACGCCGTCCAGGCTTTCGTCTTCCTTCGTCTCGGAGGCGCGGCTGCTGGTGTTGGGCTGCCCCGGCAAGGCATCCAGCTTCACGCGAATCTTCTTCTCCTTGCCGTCGCGCAGGATCACCAGTTCCGCCTTGTGGCCGATTTCGCTCAGGCTGATGACGTTGCGCAGCATGCTGGGGTTACGGATGGCCTTCCCATCCACGGTCAGGATGATGTCGCCTTCCTGGAGGCCGGCCTTCTCGGCAGGCGTGTCCTCGCTCACGGAGCTGACCAGCACGCCACGGGGCCTCTTCATGCCATAGTAATCGGCCACGGACTGGTCCACGGGCTGGGGGTAAACGCCCAGGTAGGCGCGCTTCACTTCGCCGTCGTTCTTCAGGGCCTCGACGATCCGGAAGGCCATGTTGGTGGGGATGGCGAAGCCGATGCCCTGGCTGCCGCCGTCCCGGCTGAGGATGGCCGAGTTCATGCCCACCAGTTCGCCGCGCATGTTCACCAGGGCGCCGCCGCTGTTGCCGGGGTTGATGCTGGCGTCGGTCTGGATCAGGTCCTCGTAGTCGATCAGGCCGATGGAGCGGCCCAGGGCGCTGACGATGCCCTTGGTCACGGTCTGGCCCACGCCAAAGGGGTTGCCGATGGCCATGACCTGGTCGCCCACGCGCAGTTCGTCGCTATCGGCCACCACGATGGCGGGCAGATCCTTCGCGGCCACCTTGATCAGGGCCACGTCCGAGCGCGGGTCGGTGCCGATGACCTCGGCCTCGTACTCGCGTTCGCCGGCCAGGGTGACGCGGATGTCGCGGGCATCTTCCACCACGTGGTTGTTGGTGATGATGTAGCCGTCGGACGAGATGATCACGCCGCTGCCCAGGCTGTTGTTGGTGCGCTGGGTGCCGTCTTCCGGGTCGCCGAAGAAGCGCCGGAACATGGGATCGTCCATGAACGGGTGCTGCGCGCGCATGTTCACGACCTTCTCGGCCGCGATGTTGACGACAGCGGGACGGGCCACCTCCACCACGTCCGCATAGGAGCGCAGGGGATTATCCGATTGGGCTTGGGCGGTGTGCTGGGCTTGGGCGGTGTGCTGGGCTTGGGCGGTGTGCGGCGCCAGGGCAAGCTGAAGAGCCAGGGCAGGCACAAGGGCCAGAGCCAGCAAAATGACGAAGACCACGCCGCCGGGGACGCGACCGTTGAACAGTTTTCTCATGATATATCCTTTCGGCGGGTATCGAGTGACATTTCCCATTCATCGGAGCTTCCAACGCCCGGCGCGCGATAAATGTTCCCGGCCGAGCCATAAAAAACCGCGATATAAAGCAGCGTCAAAAAACCGGCCCCTGCATCCAGGAGCCGGTTCCGCTTTCCTACCGGAAGAGGACTAGCCGTCGTCCCCGATGGCGTCCACCGGGCACTCCTCGATGGCCTCGCGGCAGGCGTCTTCCTCATCCTCGTTCTCGGGCTGCTTGCAGACGAAGCTATAACCCTCGTCCTCGTTGCGGTCGAAATTGTCGGGCGCGGTCTGACGGCACAGATCGCAGTCGATGCACTCCGTGTCCACGTAGAACGCCCCGTTGGTGCTGCCTTCAACCTTGCTGCTGGGATCGGCCATGAGTCATCCTTTCGGGAAAGTCCAGGGCGGGATCGGCGGCCGCCCGGATCATCGTCTCACGTATCTATTTAAATCACAAACTCCACCGCGCCAAAAAAAATCGGGGCTACCGCAGCCGATTCTTGAAGGGCAGGAAGGTCATGAAGTCCGCATGGTGCACAATATATGCCTCGGTGCTGCGGGTCACCATGTTGCCTTCGCCGGCATGGGCGGCAATGATGTGGCACACCTGGGGCGGCACCCCGGCCTCCATGGCCAGACCGACACCGCTGAAGGGGTGACGCACGTACTTGCCCATGTCACTTTTGCAGCTTTCGCCGTTCTCGTCCAGGTCATATTCCAGCAGCTTACCCACATCCGCCAGGATGGCCCCGGCAATGAGCACGTCCATGTCCACGGGCAGGTCCGTGGTGAAAAATTTGTTCATCTGCTCGCCGGAATCACGGGCCACATGCACCACGCAGCGTTTGTGGGCCATAAAAGAAACCTTCAAGTCCGGTACCAGCAGGGTGAACGGGATGGTGTTCAGATCTTCGGCCGTCAGCGCGCTGCGCTCGAGGGCCATCT
>PDQT01000132.1 GCA_002747875.1 bacterium DOLZORAL124_64_63 | reverse complement strand
CAATAATTCACCTTGGGCCGGATTCTTCACCCGTTCCCGCTTGGCCCGCTGCTTGGCCCGCTTTACCGTTTCGCGCAGTTCCTGGCGGCTCTTCTTCTTGGCTTCGTTCAGCCAACGATTCTCATTCTCCTCATCAGCCACCTTCACGATCTCCCGCGCCTTGGTATAGCCGATCTTCCCCTCTTCCATCTCCTTCTTCAACCGGGGCAGCTTTTCCAGCTTCCGCGCCAAGTGAAGAAAGTCCCCTGTCCGCGTCTTGGAGAACTCCAATTCCACCGCCGCATACTGATAAACGGAGCCATATCCCAATTCCTTATAAAGCTCCCTCTCCACAATCTCCTTGAACCACAAAACGGCACAATGCCGCGCCTGGTCCATGGCTCGCACAGCCCTCTTCAAACAAGCGCTAACTTCGGCAGCAGACTGATCAGGAACAAAAGAATCAACAGCAAGAATACTCATGGCAGGCCTCGGCAATCTCTGGCATAAGTGGGCGGGAGGAGTGATAAATCCAGCATACAAAACAAAACCAAAAAGCTCCAGTAAAACATTGTAAAAAAACCAATTATTTCCATACCAAAACCCACAACCCAACCCCCAACCCACCCAAAAACTACCCGCCGGCGGGCACCCGATACCACAAAAAAACAACCAAATACCAAACCAGCACCCCCTGCCCCCCTTTTTCCAGAAACCACCCCTTCCAAACGACCGCTCCGCCCACACCCACTCCCAACCTCCTAACCCAACTCAGAACCCAAACCACTGACAGAACCTGCAGAATTGCCCCCCCACGCCCGTGGCATTAAAGTAGAGTGACCAATCCCCCATCCGAACCCGAGGTGCCCCATGCCCCATCGCTTCATGGAAGACGGCCGCATCCCGACCGCCCTGACCCTTCGGCAATACCATGCCGTCTTCACCGAGCAGGCCGACAAAAACGACGACGGCCTGACCGGAGAAGCCGCCGAGAGGCTCGAATTCACCCGACTGAATCGGCACCGCACCGAGCGCATACGGCGCACCTATGAAGTGAGTCCGAATCTGGCCCGGCTGGTCAGCCGCATCACCGAACGGCAGACCTGGTTCGTGCTGACCGAACCCTGGTGCGGGGACTCGGCCCAGAACCTGCCCTATATCGAAGCCATGGCCGCCCTGAATCCCCTCATCGAGGTGCGCCTTCTGCTGCGCGACGAGAACCTGGATGTCATGGACGATTTCCTGACCGACGGCAAGCGCAGCATCCCTCTGGTTGTTTTTTTCGACGCCCGGGGCGACGAGATCCGGCGCTGGGGTCCTCGCCCCGCCAAGGCGCAGGAGGTGTTCGACGAGGCCAAGGCGGCCGGCTTGGAAAAGCCCGCGATCCTGGAGAAGCTGCACCTCTTCTATGGGCGCGATCGCGGCCGGGCCCTGGAAGACGAGTTCCGCCACATATTGACCGAGCTGGTCCCGGCATGATCCTGTACCGCGACGACAACTGGCTGGCCGTGGACAAGCCCGAAGGCTTGGCCACCCACGCCGGCAAGCCCGGTGAGCTGGGCGTGGTGGAGTGGCTGCGGCTGCATCATGGGCTGGAAACCCATGTCATCTCGCGGCTGGATCGGGGCACCAGCGGCGTGTTGCTGTTGGCGCGCACGGCGGCGGCCTCGGCCCGGGCCCAGGAAATTCACGAGCAGGGGTTGGCTCTCAAGACCTACCACTTCCTGACCCCCGAACAACCGGTGGCCGACAGCTGGGTCTGTGAAGAGCCGCTGGACGGCAAGGACGCGCGCACCGAATTCCAGGTCCTGGGTCCCGGTGGCCGCTTGCGGACCGCCGCGGGCACCAGGGAACTGACACGGGTGCAGGCGTGTATCCGGCGCGGCCGCAAGCACCAGATCCGGCGGCACGCCGCGGCCACGGGAACGCCTATCCTGGGCGATGGCCAGTACGGCGGGGAACGCTTCGGACGCCTTTGCCTGCACTGCCGGCAGGTGGATTGGCCCGGGTTGACGGCCTCCCTGATCAGCGAAGACCCCCCATCCTTCAGCGCCCTGGTCACCGGCGAAAACCCAAATCTGGCCCTGTGCCATGACCGGCGTCTGCAATGGCTGCCCACCATCACCAACGCCTTCCGCGCCGTGCATCGCGATGAAATCCCCGGCCTGCCCGCCGCCGTGGATGTGTACGGGGATTATTTCGATGCCATCTGGTTCGATGAGACCGCCGACCCCGAGAAGGCCGCCCATCGCCTGGACCCGGTGCTGGCCCAGATAAGCCGGCGGCACGGCTGTCGGGGCGGCATCGTGCGCACGCATCGGCGCAACCCGCACCAGCGCGGCCTGGTGACGGAGCTGCGCGCGGTGGGCCAGGCGCCACCTGATTTCTTCACCGTGCAGGAGCACGGCCTGCTCTACGAGATCAGCCTGACGCAGACCCAGCACACAGGTCTTTTCCTGGACCAGCGCGATACCCGCCGGCGGGTATTTCTGGCGGCGCGCGGGGCGCGGTTGGGCAACCTTTTCGCCTACACGTGCAGCTTCAGCGTGGCGGCCGTGGCCGGTGGCGCAGAGGTGGCCTTCAGCGTGGATGTGGCCAAGCCCGGCCTGAACACGGGCAAGCGCAATTTCGAGTTGAACGGGCTGGCCGCCGGCGGGCGCGGCAAGTTCGTGCAGGAAGATGCGCGGCGCTGGTTGCAACGGCAGCTGCGGCGGCAGGAGGAGAAACCGGAAATCTGGCAGCCCCTGGATCTGATGGTGTGCGATCCGCCGGTTTTCGCGTCATCGAAAAAGGGCGGCAAGTTCGTGGTGGAGAAGGAGTGGCCCCGGTTGGCGGAGACCACCCGGCGTCTGCTGGGCCCCGACGGGCAAGCCCTTTTCGCCAACAACCACCGCGGGGGCGACCACGGGACCTACCGCAAGGCCCTGCGGAAGCATTTCGCCTCCGTGACGGACCTGCGGCCGCCCCTGGACTTTCCCGTGGCCGAGGGGCGGCCGCATCATGTGCGCCTGTTCTGGTGCAAGGTCTGACCGCTCTCAGTGGTTCTCCATCAGGCCCATCTCCACCAGATTCAGGATGGGGATGTAGCCGGCTTCCAGCTCCTCGGCGTAGGGGGCGATGCTGGCCGCCACCGCCTCGGGCAGCCCCTCTTCCCAGAGCAACCGGTGCCGGTTGTTGACCAGGGCCTCGTGCTCCGTCGCCAGGACCGGCTGCTCGCCTGCCTTTTCGATCTGGTTGTTCAGGAAGGCCAAGTGCAGGCTGTGCAGATGACGCCGAATCTTCCGCTCGCGCTCTTCCCTGGTCTGGGCCTTGCCCCCGACCTTGAAGGACAAGGTGTTATTCCCCTCCTTCTGCTTCAGCCTCACGTTGGGGCCGTCAGCCACGTCCTTGTCCAGATAATCGAAATAGGCCAGAGAGTAGATATAGGTGTACTCGCCCTGGCCCATGCCCTGCTCCAGCAGGATATCGTTCCGCTTGTCCAGGTGCTCCAGCACCAAGGGGATGATGGAAAAGCCCACCTTCATCTTCTGGAAGTTGGAGGCTTTCTTCTGAACACTTTCATCTTCGCTGAAGATGCCGATGTTCTCCGCCAGATTCCGCGCCGACGGGGCCATGGCCTGACGCACGGCCAGGAAAACCTCCATGCGTCGGGCGGGAATCGCGCCGCTGGCGGAGGGTGCGTACTCCTCCGGCCTGCCGTACTCCGCGACCAGGGCATCGAAGCTTTCGTTGATGGATTCGCCTTTCTTCACGGTATCGCGGATGGCCATGAACATCCCCCCGCCCACCAACAGCGTCACCAGCAAAACCAGCCCGCAACCCACACCGCAACCGATGGCCCATTTCTTTCCCGTGCTCGCCATGCCGTCCTCCCTCATCCGATGATCATCAGTGGTCCGTATCGAGTTCCGTATCGACGCCCGTATTTTCGCCAGTATTTTCACCCGTGTGGCAGTCCAGGATGTTCTTGTGCGGGTCCACGAGGTATTCGTAGCCGTCGTAAAGGGTGTAGACCCCGTAAAGGACCACCGCCACCGCCGCCACCCGGATCATGATCTTGCGCAAGCCGCCGCGCTGGAAGAATCCCACGAAAAGCCCCAGACCGAACATGGCCGGCGTGGTGCTCAGCCCGAAGACCAGCATCACCACCGCGCCCCACAGGGGGCTGGCCGTGCTGGCCGCGGTGATGGCAAAGAAGTAGACGAAACCGCAGGGCAGCATCCCGTTCAGCATACCCAGCAGGAATAAACTGTAAAGACCGCGATTATTCAGCAGCGCGCGGAAATTCCGGCCAAACCAGCGGCTGCGCGTCAGCGGATTGTCGTAACGGACCAGCCAGCCCAGCCAGCCCACCAGCCCCACCAGCGACAACCCGGTAAGCACCATGGCCGTCCCGGCGACCAGCAACAGCACCCCGTTGGCCGTGTTGCTGAAGGTGCTGACGCCCCCCAGATACCCGAAAACAACGCCCAGCAGGGTGTAGGTCAGCGTGCGCCCCAGGCTGTACAGCAGATGGGCCAGGGCCTGCCGCCCGGTCGACCATCCGGGCTGGATCTTGGCGCTGCTGTAGCCGATGACGATGCCCCCGCACATGCCAAGGCAATGCCCGAGGCTGCCCACGCAGGCGATGGCGATGATCGACAGGAGGTTAACCGTCTCCAAGGAGTTCTTTCCTCGTGTAGGGGTTGGTCAGGTTCTGCCCGCGCTGCATCAGACGGACCATCTCCTCGAAGGGGATCAGCCCCTTTCCCGGGTTCTCGAAAGCGGCCATGCCGTAGTGCATCATCGTCTCGGCCGTGCGGGTGTACCAGGCCGCGCGCCCGTCCACCCAACGGTCGGTATCGCGGGTCCTCACCCATAGGACCAGCGCGTCACGTCGCGGATGGTCACCATACCACAGGGCCAGACAACCCACGTCATCGAAGAACCACGTCCGGCCGTCCGGTGCCACCGCCTGGGCCGTATCGCGCACCTGCTCCAGCAGCATGCCGCACTGTGTGTCCTGGTAGTGGTCCAGCACGATCTCCACGGGCTGCCGCTGGCCGTTGCCCTTCAACACCGTCACATGCCGAACCTGCTTGGCGCGGCTGATCACCAGCACGGCGATGACGGCCAGCACCAGGGCCGTGACCAAGACGGGGGTCAGGACGGAGACCAGTTTCTTCATGCGCGCATCACCTGTCGCGGAGCGGCCGCGGACCATGGAATTCAATCGACACAATGTGTTAGCCACGTTGACGGGAAAAAAATAACCGGGGTTCGGGAAAAAGACAACCGGGCCCCGGTAAGCCCACCGGGCAGAACGGCCCGGGAATCCGGGCTAGCCAAGGTCCGGACCCTCAACTATTCTTCTGCCCAACGAATGACCATTTCCCCACCCGAAAGGCGACCATGGCGCAGCAGTACATCTACACGATGAGCGGCCTCAAGAAGATCGTTCCCCCGAACCGCGAAATCCTCAAGGGCATCTGGCTCAGCTTCTTCCCGGGTGCCAAAATCGGCGTCATCGGCCTCAACGGCGCCGGCAAGTCCACCCTTCTGAAGATCATGGCCGGCCTGGATGACGATTTCATCGGCGACGCCCGCCCCGATCCCAGCGTGAAGGTGGGCTACCTGGCCCAGGAGCCGGAGCTGGATCCCGCCAAGGATGTGCGCGGCAACATCGAGGAGGCCGTGGGTGAGTTGAAGGGCATGCTGGACCGCTATAACGAGATCAGCATGCAGATGTGCGAGCCCATGGACGACGAGGCCATGGCCGCCCTCATGGAAGAGATGGGCAAGCTGCAGGACCGCATCGAGGCCCAGGACGGCTGGGAGCTGGACAGCCATCTGGAACTGGCCATGGACGCCCTGCGCTGTCCCCCGGGCGACGCCGACGTGACCAAGCTGTCCGGCGGCGAGAAGCGCCGCGTGGCCCTGACCCGCCTACTGCTGAGCAAGCCGGATCTGCTGTTGCTGGATGAGCCCACCAACCACCTGGACGCCGAAAGCGTCGCCTGGTTGGAGCACCACCTGCGCCAGTACGAAGGCACCGTCGTCCTGGTCACCCATGACCGCTACTTCCTGGACAACGTCACGGGCTGGATCCTGGAGCTGGAAAACGGCCACGGCATTCCCTGGGAGGGGAACTACAGCAGCTGGCTGGACCAGAAGCAGAAGAAGCTGCTGGAGAACGAGAAAGCCGAGAACAAGCGCGCCAAGGTGCTGGAGCGGGAGCTGGAATGGATCAACGCCAGCCAGAAGGCCCGGCACAAGAAGAGCAAGGCCCGTGTGGCCCAGTACGAGGAACTGGTCAGCGAAGAACGCCAGATGCAGCGCAAGAACGCCCAGATCCGCATTCCCATGGGCCAACGCCTGGGCAAGGTGGTCGTCAAGGCGGAGAATCTACGCAAGGGCTACGGCGACAAGCTGCTTTTCGAGGACCTGAGCTTCCAGTTGCCGCCCGGCGGCATCGTCGGCGTGGTGGGGCCCAACGGCGCCGGCAAGACCACCCTGATGAACCTGATCACCGGCAAGGAGCAGCCCGACAGCGGGTCCCTGGTCGTGGGCGAGACCGTGAAAATGGCCTACGTGGATCAGGGCCGCGACGACCTGGACGACGAGAAGAGCGTCTACGAGAACATCAGCGGCGGCGCGGAAGAGCTGGATCTGGGCGGCGTCATGGTGAACAGCCGCGCTTACTGTTCGGGCTTCAACTTCAAAGGCCATGAGCAGCAGCGCAAGGTGGGGACCTTGAGCGGGGGCGAGCGCAACCGTGTCCATCTGGCCCGCCTGCTCAAAAGCGGCGCCAACCTGATCCTGCTGGATGAGCCCACCAACGACCTGGACGTGGATACCCTGCGCGCCCTGGAAGACGCGCTGGTGGAGTTCGGCGGCTGCCTGGTGGTGGTCAGTCACGACCGCTGGTTCCTGGACCGCATCTGCACCCACACCCTGGCCTTCGAGGGCGACAGCCAGTGCTTCTGGTACGAAGGCAGCTACAGCGAATATGAAGAGGATCGCAAGAAGCGCCTGGGCGTGGACGCGGATCAGCCGCACCGCATCAAGTACCGCAAGCTGACCCGAGATTAGCCAGGCAAGCATACGTTGCGCAACAAGGACAAGGACAAAGAACAAGGGCCGCCTCCCAAAGGAAGCGGCCCTTTTCCTCTCCGATAGCCGGAAGCGGATACCGGAATTACCGGTACATGCTCTTCAGGCCGTCGAAGGTGGTCTGCTGGGTGGCCACGACACCGCCAACCGTGACTTCCCACCCGCCTTCAATCGGGAGGCTGTTGTAGCCGTCCAGGATCAGGTAGTAGCGGCCGGGGGCATCGGCGGCGTCGAAGACCAGAGTCTCGACACCATTGTACATGTCTTCATCCACGCCGGCGACACAGGTGTTCTCGATGTCCGCGCAGTCGGTCACCAGATACATGGCGTTATCGTAGCTGGTGGCCCCGGTCACGGTCAGCTCCTGGTTCTCGACCAGGTCCACGTAGTACACCAGGTCCAGGCCATCGGTGGAGAAACCGGTGCAACCGCCGACGTAGTCGTTGGTGGCGCCACAGTTGTCCACGGTGAAGGTGGAATCCAAGACCAGCTCCAGGGCACCCTCACAGGTGTTGTTCTCGGGAATGGGGCAGGGAAGCTGGGGCTCGCTGGCGGTCAGGATGTAGGTGCCTTCGTAGCTGGAACTGAAGCCGGTCACCTTGATGAAGTAGGTGCCGTCGGCAGTGAATTCGTAGGTGATGAAGCTGTAGAAGCCCGTGCCGCCGTCATCGTTGTAAGCCAACTCGGTGGTTCCGTCGACATCGTACAGGTACAGCTTGGTGTCGTTGATGTCACCGGGATGGGTCTCGAACTCCACGGACATGCCGGCGGTGGCTTCGAAGGCGAAGAAGTCCACCTCAGCCGCGGGGCTGATGGCGGCGGACATGTCGTCACCCAACACCAGAGGGTTGGCGCTCATGTAGTCATCGTTGGGCTCGACTTCAGCCGTGCGGCCGTTGGGCGTGTAAGGCGTCACCGGCTTCTCGAGGGCGGGCTTTTCGGCTATGGCCAGGCCGGCGACGAGCATCACAGCCATCAGGGTGATTACAAGTTTCTTCATGATTTTCCTCCACAAGGTTTTGTGTGTGGAATGATAAGAGGTACCGGGTTTACCGGTGCGCGACGGTTTTGTGAGACCATCAGGGCATCAGTAGAGAATGGCGAGCCTCCCCCACTGAGTTGAAAGCACTTTATCACCTCCGTGAAAATTTTGTCAACGACAATTTAAAATTGTGTCAACATTTACAGATAAATTGATTTTTAATTCAAACTGTTTAATGATAATTAGTTGTCATACTCAAAAACAAGGGCCGCCTCCCAAAGGAAGCGGCCCTTTTCCTATCCGATAGTCGGAAGCGGATACCGGAATTACCGGTACATGCTCTTCAGGCCGTCGAAGGTGGTCTGCTGGGTGGCCACGACACCGCCAACCGTGACTTCCCACTCGTCTTCCTGGCCGGCGCTGCTGTAGCTGTCCAGGATCAGGTAGTAGCGGCCAGGAGCGTCGGCAGCGTCGAAGATCAGGGTCTCCGGCGAGCTGCCGCTGTTCTCATCCACACCGGCCACGCAGGTGTTCTCGACATCCGCGCAGTCGGTCACCAGGTACAGAGCGTTGTCGTAGCCGGTGCTGGCGGTCACGGTCAGCTCCTGGTTCTCGACCAGGTCCACGTAGTACACCAGGTCCAGGCCATGGGCGGGGTAGCCGGTGCAACCGCCGAAAGGCAAGTCGTAGTCGTTGGTGGCGCCACAGTTGTCGACAATGAAAGAGGAGCCGAAGACCAGTTCCAGAGCACCCTCGCAGGTGTTGTTCTCGGGGGTGGGGCAAGGCAGATCCTCACGGGCGGTCAGGGTGTAGGTTCCTTCGTGGGTCGCGCTGTAGCCGATGACCTCGATGAAGTAGGTGCCGTCAGCGGGGAATTCGAAGGTGAAGGCGCTGTACAGGCCCTGGCCGCCGTCATCGTTGTAGGCCAGTTCGGTGGTCCCGTCGACATCGTACAGGTACATCCGGGTGTCGTTGACATCGCCGGGGTGGGTCTCAAAGTTGACGACCAGACCGGCGGTGGCTTCGAAGGAGAAGAAATCCAGGTCGCCGCCGACGTTGATGGCCGCGGACATGTCATCGTCCAGGACCAGGGGGGTAGCGGTCATGTAGTCATCGTTGGGCTCGACTTCAGCCGCGCGGCCGTTGGGCGTGTACGGCGTCACGGGTTTTTCAAGGGCGGGTTTCTCAGCCATGGCCAGGCCGGCCACAAGCATCACGGCCATCAGGGCGATCACAAGCTTTTTCATGTTTTTCCTCCAGAGGATTTTGTTGTTCTTGGTAAGATAGGCAAAAGTTTGCCTAGGGATACTTTATGGTTTTTTTGACACTTGTCAACGAAAATACAGTTTTTATTAAAAATTTACGTCCCGACAAATAATTCCACAAATCATTTTATCTCATTGGATTGGATTGGTTCGGTTTGACGTGGCTGAAAAAACTAAGGCCGCTCCAAAGGAAGCGGCCCTAGTCAAACCCGATAGCCGGGAGCGGATACCGGAATTACCGGTACATGCTCTTCAGGCTGTCGAAGGTGGTCTGCTGGGTGGCCACGACACCGCCAACCGTGACTTCCCAGTCATCTGAGATACCAGAGCTAGTATAGGCATCCAGAATCAGATAGTAGCGGCCGGGGGCATCGGCAGCGTCGAAGACCAGAGTCTCGACACCATTGATGCTGTCATCATCCGCGCCGGCGACACAGCTGTTCGCGACGTCGGTGCAGTCGGTCACCAGGTACAGAGCGTTGTCGTAGCTGGTGCTGGCGGTCACGGTCAGCTCCTGGTTCTCGACCAGGTCCACGTAGTACACCAAGTCCAGACCGTGGGCGGGCCAGCCGGTGCAACTGCTGAAGGGCAAATCGTAGTCGTTGGTGGCGCCACAGTTGTTCACGGTGAAGGTGGTACCCATGGGCAACTCGAGAGCACCCTCGCAGGTGTTGTTCTCGGGAACGGGACAGGGGTCATCGGCCATGGCCAGTCCAGCGACGAGCATCACGGCGGTCAGAGCGATCACAAGCTTCTTCATAATTTCCTCCACAGGGTTGTGGTTGTGGTTGCTGAATTTTGACAAACAAGCAAAAAGTTTGTCTTAGGATACTTTAATATACATTTGAGAATACTTGTCAACAAATATTTTTTGCCTCGGCAAAACCAGGTCCAGACCGATGACCTTGACGAAATCCACATCGCCGCTGACGCCGATGGCAACAGACATGCCATCAGCCCGCCACCTCTATTGATATCTCAACGATTTTGCCTATAATCAAGAAATATTGAGGCCGCCGTTGGAAAATTTGATCTCCAGGGCACATCTCTTTCCCGGCCCCTCATGAGTCAACCGGAATCCTCCCCCAACCTCAGAGGTCGCCCATGAAGCGGAAAACAATCCTCCTGGCTTTTTTCATCGCCCTGCCCCTCCTGATCGAGACCGCCGTGCCCTATGACACCCTGGCGTCGGAAACGCCTCGACAACTCTTCTTCTTGCATCACAGCACCGGCCGCAACCTGTTGGCGCAAGGCAACGCCCGCCAGCACCTGAGCGATCTGAACGCCGCCCAGGGGACCGACCTGGTGCTCTGGGATCACGACTATAACGAAACCGGTCTTTCCGATCCCGAAGGCAACCTCGTCGGCTATAGCTATTCCATCCCCGACGACAACACCGACCCCGACGGCCTGCATCTGCTTTGGACCACGGACAACGTGGCGCGTGATTCCATCCTATCCCGTTACGATGTCATCGCTTTCAAATCCTGTTTTCCCGTTTCCAACATCGCCAGCGAAGCGGATCTGGAGCAGTACAAGACCTGGTATCTGGAAATGCGCGACGTCTTCGACACGCTGCCGGACAAGATTTTCGTCATCATGTCCCCGCCGCCGCTGCACCGCTTGTCCACCAACCCGGAACGCGCCGACCGGGCGCGCCGCTTTGCCTCCTGGATGACCGGCCCCGAGTACCTGGACGGCCACCCCAACCTGGTGGGTTTCGATTTCTTCGATCTGCTGGCCAGCCCGGATGATGGAAGCAACACCAGAAACACGCTGCGTTATGAGTACGAGATTTCCCACGACAGCCGCGATTCGCACCCCAACACCCTGGCCAACCAGGTCATCGCGCCGATCTTTGTGGAGGCACTGGCCAGGGCCGCGCGGCCTGCCACCACGGGGGTTTGGCAGCAACCGGTGTGGGCCTCTGCGCCGGCCAACCATCCCAATCCCTTCAACCCCACAACCGTCATCAGCTTCGAGTTGGAGCAAGAACGCATGGTGGAGCTGAATGTTGCCGATGTGCGGGGCCATGTGGTGCGCCACCTCTTCCGCGGTACCATGGCCGCCGGCCCCCAGCAATGCTCATGGAATGGCTGCGATGATTCCGGGCGCGCGCTTGGCAGCGGCACCTACTTCTACCAACTGCAAAGTGGGGGACAGATGGCCGCCGGCAAGATGATTCTCGTCCGCTGACGCGACCCCGAAGGCCCGCCCTCTGCCGTTCCGACGAAGAGGGCAGGCCTCGAAATCATCGAAAAAATATTTTCATTTGAGCAAGAAAAAAGTTGACCCTTATCAAAAAGAGCTTACCGTTCCCCGCTTGAAAGCCGACCGCCCACGGCACGCGACAGTTTTCCGTGGAAATAACATGTTGACAAACATGGACGGTTCTGTGGAAAATGCGGGCAGGCACAGGTAGTGGTGAGACGACCTGTCGTGTCAACCACTCCTCCATCCACCCGGTAGCTGGGTTCCTCGACGTAACGTAGGGGCTTCGTCAGATCGGGAAAAGAGCGGATGCAGGCTGACGTAGAAAAAGTTGAAAACTCCGTAGACCCTCGACATCGTTTTGATGATCACAAGAGGGCCAGGCGGTGTTTTCTGCGTATGAGTCAGGTCGAAAGCATCAGTGGAGGACACCACGACCTGAACTCACGGAAAAGAGATGCCATCACTGACGTGGCAAACGAATTGTCACTAGGGACATGGGGTCCCGTGTGACAAGAAATTTCGAGGCCCCGCGGGGCTCTCGAAAATTCCGGAGTCCAAGATTCCGGAAACACCCCAGTGGATTTCAAGGAGGTCCAACATTGTTTACCAAGAGAATGACTGCTCTGATGGTCCTGGTGGCCATGCTGGTCGCCGGCGCTGCCTTTGCCGGTGACATGAATTACACCATCTACGGAAAAATGCACACCTCGGTCAACTACCTGAGCAACGGTGATGACGGTCAGCTGGGCCTGACCAGCAACACCAGCCGCTTCGGTATCCGGGGCAGCACCCACATGTACAACAACACGGACATGATCTGGCAGTTCGAGAACCACCTCAACATCGCCCAGAAGGACGTCACCACTCTGGCGACGCGCAACAGCTTCATCGGCATGAGTGGCGAGTGGGGTACGGCCCTGTTCGGTATCCATGACACCCCCTTCCTGACGGTCGGTCGTAAGGCCACCTTCTTCTACGACTCCATTGGTGATTTCCGGAACACCACCATGGGTTGGGACAAGCGTCTGCAGGATGTGGCCGTCTATCTCAGCCCCGACTTCGACGGCTTCAGCTTCGTGGGCGCCTACATGTTCGACCAGGCTGAGATGGGTGCTGAAGAAGCCGCCACCGCGGTCAGCGCCTCCGCTCAGTACCAGACCGACGCCCTGTACCTGGCCGGTGCCGTCGAGAACTGGAGCAAGGGTGTGACGGGGATGATTGCCGATCCTACTGATCCCAATGCCCAGATCCAGGGTGAGTCCCAGACGGGTCTGCGTTTCGTGGCCAAGTACGACTTCGGTCAGTTCGCGATGGCCGGTCTGTTCCAGACCATCAGCAACCACATGGGTTATGATGGCGTGTCCGCCCAGACCCTGGGCCTGGAAGCCAAGTACAAGATGACCGCCGACTACTGCGTCAAGGGCAGCTTCTACATGGCCGACCCCAACACCGACGCCGACGACAACGAGTTCAAGCAGCTGGCGCTGGGCGTGGACCGCAAGACGGGCGAGAACAGCATGGTCTACATGCAGTACGCCACCGTTATGAACGGCGATGCCTCTCAAAAAGGTCTGTGCAAGACCCCGAACGGCTTTGGTGGCAACGTGGAGCCCCATGATGTTGGCGAGAGCCCCATGGGCATCTCCGTCGGCTGGGTGACCACCTGGAAGTAACTCGAGTTTCCTGTCAATAAGGAACACTCCTTGGAGAACCCCGGGCTTCGGCCTGGGGTTCTCCATTTTGGTTGTGCCGCGGAAAATGTTAGTCGCACTCTTCTTGCCCTGCCCGGGGCATGGAGATTTTCGGAAACGCCTTCCAGCCACCCCACTGCCCAAGGCCTAACTGCAAGGCCCACTTCAAGTACGACCACCCAGAGCAATGGTCCAAGGCCGGCACCTACACCACTAAGGTCCTCGGAAAGCGTATCCAGCGGTTTACATGCCACGTCTGTGGCGGCACCTACAGTAGACAGGCCTTCTCCGTCCACTACTGGCAAAAGATGCATCTGGCCAGCCATGAGCTCATGATGATGGCTGTCAGCGGTGCATCAAACCGCCAGATCGCCCGCGTGATGAGGGTCGCACCCAGCACCATCGACCATCACTTGGAACGACTCGG
>PDQT01000334.1 GCA_002747875.1 bacterium DOLZORAL124_64_63 | reverse complement strand
ATCCGCCGCAGCCGCCTGAGCACCACCTTCAACGTGATCGAGAGCCTGGAGAAGGTCGATCACCCCATCACTCTGGTCAGCGCCTCGGCCGTGGGCTATTACGGGGACGGCGGCAGCCAGGCCCTGCCGGAAACGGCCCAGCCGGGGGACGGCTTCCTGGCCCGCCTGGCCTGCGAATGGGAGCACACCGCCGGCCAAGCGGCCAGCGACATGGTGCGGGTGGCGATGGTGCGGCTGGGCATTGTGCTGGCCGGAGAGGGCGGGGCTCTGCCCGAGATGATCAAGCCCTTCAACTGGGGCATCGGCGGGCACCTGGGCAACGGCCGGCAGTACTTCCCCTGGATCCATATCGAGGATCTGGTGGCGGCCATCCTTTTCGTCCTGGACGATCCGCAGATCGAGGGGCCCGTCAACGCGGTGGTGCCCACACCGCCCACCCAGAAGGAATTCACTCAGGTGCTGGCCGGTATTCTGGACAAGCCGGTGCGTTTCCCGGTGCCGGCCTTCGTGCTCAAACTGGTCATGGGGGAGAAGGGCAAGGCGCTGCTGGAAAGCCAGCGTGTTGTGCCCAATGTCCTGAAGGTCCGGGGCTTCCGCTTTCGGTATGACGAGTTGGATGAGGCCTTGCGGGATTTGTTGGGGTAGCCGACTGCCGGACGGACGTTCGGCTTTGGGGTTGGATCTCGGCAGGGCCGCCCGGCTGGCTCATGCGACTCTTCGGCCAAC
Source organism: bacterium DOLZORAL124_64_63 (assembly GCA_002747875.1). GTDB lineage: Bacteria > Krumholzibacteriota > Krumholzibacteriia > LZORAL124-64-63 > LZORAL124-64-63 > LZORAL124-64-63. Next base: position 7,278 of record PDQT01000334.1, on the reverse strand, counting down.
AGGCAGCCCCGCCTTCCCATGGCTCCGGATCCGGATCCTGCCACAGCGCTAGCAGGATACGCATACCCGAATCGGGAGAGGATCAGGATTTCCTGATCCCGAACTGGGAATTGAGATCCGGGTTCGTGGCTCCGAACAACGCGCTTATGCCCAGAGGGGAGAAGGCTACGCCCAGTTCGGGAGGCCACAAACCCAGGGCGATACCAACCGTCGGCACAACGTGGGAGGACGAGATGTGTAAACCACACGAACTCCCGGGAAGACAAACGGTGGCATCCACTCATCAGCAATTTGCGTTCCCGCAGGCCAATGACCCACCAGGCGGGGGACTACTCCGGATAACACGTTGGAGGGGCTTGATAGGCCCGGATTTTCCGTACCTCCGGGTACGGGACTATTCCGTCAGGTGCGCTTTGCGTTTGTTGCTGTTACGGGAAAGTTTGCTTTTTTCCAGTAATTTGGAGCATATATTTGGGGGTCCGTTTCCAGCGTCCGGAGAAAGCTTTTCCGGGGGGATTTTCCGCTCATCAACTGTGCCGAGGTGGGAACATGGCTGACAACAATTTTGAACAGATTCACAGCATGGCCCGTGATCGGGGCGTCCAGTTCATCGATCTGAAGATGCTGGACCTGGCGGGTCGCCTGCATCACATCAGTTTTCCTCTGGAGCGTTTGACGGAGGATGTGTGCCGTAACGGCATTGGGTTCGATGGCAGCAGCTACGGTTTCCGGAAGGTGGAAAACAGCGACATGGTGCTGATTCCGGACCTGGCCACCGCCCTGTTGGACCCCTTCCGTGAGCGCCCCACCCTGACGATGTTCGCCGGCGCCCATCTGACGGATCCCGAGCGCACGCCCTTCCCTCAGGATAGCCGCACCGTGGCGCGCAACGCGGAAAAGGCCATGCGTGATGCCGGCATTGCCGATCTGAGCCAGTGGGGCCCCGAGTACGAGTTCCACATCTTCGAGGAAGCCGAGTTCATGTCCGAGGCCAACGACACGGCCTTCGGCGTGCGCAGCGGCGAGCGCTTCTTCCAGAATGCCTATCACGCGTGCAACCCGCATGATCGCTACGACGACTTCCGCGACGAAGTGTGCGCCCACATGGCCGACTTCAACATCCCGGTGCGCTACCACCACCACGAGGTGGGGGCCCAGGGGCAGCAGGAGATCGAGGGTTGGTTCGAGGACCTGTGCACCACCGGCGACCACGCCGTGCTGACCAAGTACATCATGTTCAATCTGGCGGAACGCCACGGCCTGAAGGTCACCTTCATGCCCAAGCCCATGGTGGACAACGCCGGCAGCGGCTGGCATCTGCACCAGTTCCTGATGAAGGACGGGCAGAACATCTTCAACGATCCCGAGGGATACGCCAGCCTCTCCAAGACGGCCCTTTATTACGTGGGCGGTCTGCTGAAGCACGCCGATGCCCTGTGCGCCCTGACCAACCCCAGCACCAACAGCTTCAAGCGCCTGGTGCCGGGCTTCGAAGCACCCACCGTGCGCACCTTCGGACGCAGCAACCGAGGCGCGGCCATCCGCATTCCCAGCTACGTGGCGGACCCGCAGCTGCGCCGCATCGAGTACCGCCCGCCCGACCTGACGGCCAACCCGTACCTGTGCGCGGCGGCCATCCTGATGGCGGGCCTGGACGGTATCCTCAACAAGATCGATCCCGTGGCGGCGGGTTACAGCCCCGATGACGTCCCCAGCGACACGTCCCAGCATGGGGATTTCCTGCCCCGCAGCCTGCACGACAGCCTGGACGCCCTGGAGAAGGACCACGATTTCCTGATGCGGGGCGGCGTCTTCCCCGAGATGCTGATCCAGCGCTGGCTGGAGATCAAGCACGAGGAGATCAACGCCATCAACCAGCGGCCGCATCCCTACGAGTTCACCATGTACTTCGATTTCTAGGGACAGGAGCCGATGGTCGAGATTTCTCTGCAAACCGATGGCCGCACCGCCTTCGTGGACATCACCGCCGACGTGGCCCGGGTCGTGCAAGACCTGGGCTGCGCCGACGGCGTCGTGACGGTTTTCAACCCGCACACCACCGCCGCGCTGACCATCAACGAGGGCGCCGATCCGGATGTGGTGCGGGACATGAGCGTGGCCCTGGACAAGCTGATCCCCTGGCGCGACGGCTACCATCACGCCGAAGGCAACAGCGCCGCCCACATCAAGGCCAGCCTGTACGGATCTTCGGTGCAGGTCATTGTCCGGGAGGGGCGCCTGCGGCTGGGCACCTGGCAGAAGATCTGGTTCTGCGAGTTCGATGGTCCGCGGAGGCGGAAGGTGTGGATTCAGGCCAGCCGCTGATGGCGCGGCGTGGTGGCTGCTTTATCGTTTCGGCCCTTGTCGTTTCGGCCCTTATAGTTTGCTGCCCTTATAATTTGCTACCCTTGGGGTACCTGCGCCGCGCGCGATGAACGATATCAGAACATCGCGCGCAGGGACAACTCCACGAAGGTGCGGTGGTAGCCGCCGGCGCTGTCGAAACGGCTGCGGCCGTGGCCGGCCTCCAGGGCCACGAGCCACTCGTCGGCGAAACGCCGGCCCCAATGGCCGCTGATGCCGGCCACGGTCAGGGTGTCGGCCCCCAACTCGGTTTCCAGGCCCAGGGTACCGTCCAGCCTGAAGACGCTGCGCTCCGTTCGCGTTGTCAGCATCAACCGCCAACTGGCGTTGCGCACCCAGTCCGGGGCCCAGTAGCCGCCGGGGTAGGCCCGCTCGAAGTCCATGTAGGTCAGCACCGGACCCGTCAGAATCTGCACCTTGCCGCCGCGCCGCCAATACAGGCTGGCCTTGCCCTGCCACTTGGTGTTGTCGTCGCTGTAATCCCCGTAAATACCGCTCGCGCCCAGGCTGAAATGCCGCGCGAAACGCCAATCCGACGACACGCTGCCCTGGATGTAGCCCAGCTCCTTGGCGAAGGCCTGGTAGGTGAGCACGGGCTGCGAGGCGCCGCCGAAATCCAGGCGCACCTTCGGGTGGGCCAGCCAGGTCAGCCACAGGTCGCCACCGGGGCGGGTCCATTTCAGATCTTCGGCGGCGCCGGATTCGATGGGATCGCGGCTGCGGAAGTGTTCCAGCCAGCCGTAGGCGTGCAGGTTCCAGTTGTGGGCCAGGGGGCCGATCAGACCCAACTGGAAGCGCTGGGCGAAGACATTCGGCTGCTCCGGCATCTGGAACAGGGAAGCGGAGGGCGCCACCTGCAGCAGCATGTTGCCCAGGACTTCCAGGTGCATTTCGGGACCCAGGCGATAGGTGTCCAGACCGTCGCTTTCCCACGTGCCGCGGGCTTTCAGCATGAGATGGGGCGTGTAGCCGTCCAGCACCGTCAGCAGGAAGTGGGAGGCCTGCCGGCCGGGGCGGGAATCGGCGGGGAATTCGTCTTCCACGCCGCGCACCACGTTCATGCCGGCGCGCAGGTTGTTGTTCCACAGCAGGCTGCGCCCCAGCCCCAGGCGGGCGGCACCGTCGGCGCGGTCCTCTTGCACCAGATCACGATATAGGGCGATGGCCTCGGGCTGCCGTCCGCTCCAACTGTAGGCCATGGCCAGCCCGTTGCGCACGCTGCGGTTGCTGCCCTGGGGGTGGCGGGCCAGATAACGGCGGAAGTAGAAAATGGCCTTGTCGGCATCCTCGCGCCACAGCTTCTGGTAGGCGATTTCCTGGGCCACCCGGGGGACCAGGCTCGCGTCGTTGGCCAAGGCGTCCAGGTAATCGGCCACGGCGTCATGGTGGCGATCGGCCGCGGCGGCATCCCGGGCCGCGGCCACTTTCTCCCAGGCCAGACGCGTGTTGATGATGCCGGTGTCCGGCTGGGCGGGCATGGCTGCCTGGAAAGTCTCCTGGAAAGTCTCCCGGAGGTTCTCCTGGCTGGTCTCCCGAATACTCTCCTGGGCGGGGCTGAGCCCCGCCCACAGCAGCAGGACAATCAGACCGGCGGCGGGCAGAAATCTCATGGACTACTCCCGGATGGGTTTCCAGAGCGTGTACTTGCGCTTCTGGCGGTTGACGTTCAGCCCCAACGGTGTGATGGTCACGGTGATCAGGGCCATCAAGATCCAGTAGATGAGCGGGTAGAAAATGGCCATCACGAAGTAGCGCGGCAGATCCTTGTCGTACCCCTTGTCCAGCAGCACACCGGTGATCAACTGGCACAGGCAGATGGTGGCGATGAGCATGCCCCAGAAGTTGGGGATGGGCGAGGCCCCCACCGGCGGGTAGCCCACCGCGTAGCTGATCAACCAGAAAATCGTCAGGATCACGTAGATGTAGGCCCACAACACGGACATGTTGGCTTCAAGGATCACGGGCCAGAAGCGCCGGTGCTTGTAATGCATCATCTCTTTCCAGTGGCGCACCAGTACCTGGCTCAGCCCCAGGGCCCAGCGTCGACGTTGGCGCCACAGACCTTCCAGGGATTGGGGCACACGCATCCACATCACGGCGCGGCTTTCGTAGCGCACGTCCCAGTGACGCAACTGCAGACGCCAGGTCAGATCGATATCCTCGGTGGCCATCTCCGGGGAATACAGCCCCACATCATAGAGGGCACTGCGGCGGAAAATGCCCACCACGCCGCTCATGGTCATGATGCGGCCCCAGACGCGCTGAGCCCGGCGCATCATGCTGATGATGCTGGCGAACTCGATGGTTTGCAGCTTGGCCAGGAAGCTTTCCCGGTTGACCACGCGGGGGTTGCCCGTGACCGCGGCGCAGCGCGGGAAGCGGAAGTGGGGCACCAGATAGTCCAGGATGTGCGGGTCGGGGACGGCGTCGGCATCCATGACCATGATCAACTCGCCACGGGTGATGGGCATGGCGTCGTTCAGGGCCATGGCCTTGCCCTCGTTGATCTTTTTACGGACCAAGCGCACGCGCGGGTCCTGTAGGTGCGGCTCGATCTCCTGCAGGGTGTCGTCGGTGCTGCAGTCGTCGATGACCACGACCTCGAAGTTGGGGTACCGCACCGCCAGCACGCCGGCGATGGTGGCCCGGATGTTGGCTTCTTCGTTGTAGGCCGGGATCAGGAACGTCACCAGGGGGTGTTTCTCCCGTTCGTAGAAGGCGGCGTGCCGGCCCTTGCGACCGCCCTCGCGGCGGCGGTAGAAGATGAGGGAGGTGAAAACCCACATGAGACTGGAGACCAGAGGGTACCAGGCAAAGTAGATGAGCAAGATGGTGTAGAAGATACCCTGTTGGGCGGAAACAATCAGGTTGTAAAAATCCATCACCGCACCCCCTGTCGGTAGATAGGGGTGTAGACCTTGATGCCGCCATATTTCTCGTCATCGTCCGGACCCTGACGCGTGATGCCGATCTCCACGATCGGCGCCTTCCGCAGGACAGCCACGTCCGGCGCCTCGATGGGGCGGCCCAGGTTGTCTTTTTCGAAAGGTTCCGGTTTGGGGGGCGGCGCCTGGCGGCGGCGGTTGCGTCGGGCCAGCCTTTTGTTATAGGCCACCCACCCCAGGGTCAGGACCAGGCCCACCACGATAACGATGCCCAGGGCGGCCAGGGGTACGAGGGTCTCGCGTCCGATCTCCCGCTTACCCACCACGTACCAGTAGTAACCGAAGAGGAGCCACATGAACAGAGAGACCACGGTGTGCAGGAAATGCCGCATGCCTTGAATACCTTCTCTGGGCCGACGGGGTCGGCCGTCACCGGGCGGGGTTGACCCTGCAACCCGCGCCGCTTACACTTTCTGGTCGAAGAGGCCGATGGTCCTGCCCGGGTTGGAGCGGCAAGCAACGCTGACCGATAAACCCGTTGTTTCAGCAGGACACAACCCGCATGACGAACAACCTGACCATACCTGAGAGTGGAGCCGAAGTGAACGCAAAAGAAATAAGGTCCCGATTTCTCGAATTCTTTGCCTCCAAGGGGCACGAAGTGGTGGCATCCAGTTCCCTGGTGCCCCACGATGACCCCACTCTCATCTTCACCAACGCGGGCATGAACCAGTTCAAAAGTGTCTTTCTGGGCCTGGAAAAGCGCGACTATGTGCGGGCGGCCTCGGTGCAGAAGTGCATGCGCGTCAGTGGTAAACATAATGATCTGGAAGAGGTAGGCAAGGATGCGCGCCACCACACCTTTTTCGAGATGCTGGGCAACTGGTCCTTCGGGGATTACTACAAACGCGAATCCATCACCTGGGGCTGGGAGCTGCTGACCCAGGTCTACGGGCTGGACGCGGACCGCCTCTGGGTTTCCATCTACAAGGACGATGACGAAAGCTTCGCCATCTGGACCGAGGAGGTGGGCTTCCCCGCCCAGCGCCTGGTCCGCCTGGGAGACCTGGAGAAGGGCGACGAGGAGAACTTCTGGTCCATGGCCGACACGGGCCCCTGCGGCCCCTGCACGGAGATCCACTTCGATCAGGGTGAGGGCATGAAGTGCGACCACCCCGACGGTTGCGCCCTGGGAGTTTGCGACTGCGACCGTTGGCTGGAGCTGTGGAATCACGTCTTCATGGCGTTCGATCGTCAGAAAGACGGCAGCCTGGTTCCCCTGCCCATGCAGAGCGTGGATACGGGGCTGGGTTTCGAGCGCCTGACGGCCGTCATGCAGGGCAAGAAAAGCAACTACGAGACCGACCTGTTCATTCCCCTGGTGCAGAAGGCCGCCGAACTGAGCGGCAAGGAGCCTGTGGGCGAAGACAAGATCAGCATGCAGGTCATCGCCGACCACGCCCGCGCCGTGACCTTCACCATCACCGACGGCGCCGTCCCCGGCAACTCCGACCGCGGCTACGTGGTGCGCCGCATCCTGCGCCGCGCCGCCCGCCACGGCCATCTGCTGGGCCTGGAAGAGCCCTTCCTCTGGAAGGTGGCCGATCTGGTCATCACCGAGATGGGCGGAGCCTATCCGGAACTCATCGAACGCCGCGAGCGCACCCTGGAGACCATCCGCCAGGAAGAGGAGCGCTTCGGCCGCACCCTCAAGAGCGGCCTGGAGGTCTACGCCGGCTTCCGCAAGGTCATGCGCGAGGAGGGCCGCACGGTCCTCAGCGGCGAGGAAGCCTTCAAGCTGCACGACACGTTCGGTTTTCCGGTGGACCTGACGGCCGTGGTGGCCGAGGAAGACGGCTTCACCGTCGATCACGCCGGTTTCGCTGCCTGCATGGAGCGCCAGCGGGCCCAGAGCGGCAGCGACCGCGTCTTCAAGGCGGGCATCGGCGCCTGGCTGCTGGTGGACGAGAGCGTGGACTTGGGGGGCTACCAGAACACCTTCACGGGCTATGACGCTTTGGCGGGCGAA
>PDQT01000333.1 GCA_002747875.1 bacterium DOLZORAL124_64_63 | reverse complement strand
GTGCGCCCTGCCGGCCAGGACCAGGACGGCAACCCCCTGAGCCAGATCCTGGTGGACAGCACCCCCTTCTACGGCACCAGCGGCGGCCAGGTGGGTGATGGCGGGACCCTGGAGATCGGCCCCGACACCCTGCGTGTCCAGGCCTGCGAAAAGAGTAGCGAAGGCAACGTGCTGGTGGTGGCCGGCGCGGCGGATCAGCTGTGCGCCGACCTGCGGGCCCACCCCGTGGTCCGCATGCGGGTGGACGCGGATGCCCGCCGAGAGACCATGCGCCATCACACGGCCACCCACCTGCTGCACGCCACCCTGCGCGAGATCCTGGGCGACCATGTGGAACAGGCCGGCAGCGAGGTCACCCCCGAGCATCTGCGCTTCGACTTCCTCCACGACAAGGCCGTCACGCCCGAGGAACTGGCCCGCATCGAGGCCATC
>PDQT01000161.1 GCA_002747875.1 bacterium DOLZORAL124_64_63 | reverse complement strand
CGCCATCCGGAATCACCACCTGCTCCCCGCCGGTGTTCGTCATCTCCACCCGCCCCTTCAGGACCACACCCTCGCCAAAGCGGATATCACCCCGCACCACCAGACGCTCGCATGCCAGCAGCGAAGGCGCCCCCGCGGGGAAGCGCGCCTCGAAGGCGTCCACGAACTGGTAGAAGCGCGGGTCCAGATCGATGAAAGCGCGATCCAGGGCACGCTCCGGGTTGGGGATCACCGTGAAGTCATCCGTCAGGACGTAGTTGTCCGAGCGCACATCCAGCAGATCGTTGGTCTTCTTGATGGGCGCGAAACGATTGGGCGGGATGCACACCGCCCCGGCTCCCTCGAACACGGCAATGGCGCTGCCCATGGCCGTCTCCAGTTGGTAGACCGGCGTGCCGGCCTTGTCGCGCGGGTCCACCGTCTTCTTGTTGCGGATCATGCTCAAACCCAGGATGCCCTCGCGGGCGGCCAGCAGATCGCGCAGGGCATGCAGATCCAGCCATAGATTGTTGGTGTTGAAGTAGCGGTGGCGGGTCACGTCCTGGAAGGTGGCCTCGTCCTCGGCCGGGCACTGGGCGGACTCGCGCAAAATGAGCTGACCGCCCGGCAACTGGGCCAGGTGGCCACCCTTCTTGTCCGCCTCGGTGCGCGGAGCCACCTCCATCATGAAAGGCAGGTTCCGGGACGCGAAATAGCCCAGGATGGCCGGGTCCATCACCGCGCCCAGATTGTCGCTGTTGCTGACGAAGGCGTAGCGGTAACCGCCGGCCAGCAGCTTCTCCAGCATACCGCTGGTCTGCAGAGCGGTGTAGATGTCGCCATGGCCCGGCGGGCACCACTCCAAAGCGGGGTTGGCTGGATTCACGGCCGGACTCAGATCCGCCTGCACGATTTTCGGCACCTTGTGCTGCAGGAAATCCAGGGGGATATCGCCCGCCAGTTCGGGATACTTCCGCAAGGCGGCCAGACTGTCTTCACGCGTGCTGAAGCTGTCCATCAGCACCAGGGGGATGCCGCCGGCCAGCGCCTGACGCGCGATGATATCCAGAAAATTCAGGCCGTTCTTGATGGGCAGCAGGCTCTTGGCCTTCTCCAATCCCATGCTGGTGCCCAGACCGCCGTTCAGCTTCAGCAAGATGGCCTGGTCCATGACGGCCCGGCCCTTGGCGGCCAGGTCGGCGCCAAATTCGTTGGTGTGCGGCACCGTGGCCACGGGCTCGATTCCGCTCTCGGGGATGAGACCCGTCTCACCCGCGGCCAACTGATCGTAATAGTGCGCGAAGGTGCGGATGACGATAGCGGGCAAGCCCTCGGCCTGCATGCGCTGGACAAAGGGCTCGAAGTTGCCGGTCGGCATGGTCATGATCCCAAACTCCTCAGTGGTTGGTGGAATCCGCGGCCTGATGCCAGCCACGGGCGCCGGTCTCGGCCTTGATCTGCAGCCAGGCGTTCTTGTCCTGACCCGCGTGGGAGCGCACCCCCAGCGTGCCCAAGAATTCCAGGAAGGCGGGTCGGCTGCTGCCGTAGTACTCCGCCCAGGCGTCCACCTGCTCGCTGGAGGCGTCGTTCAGCCAGTTGATATTCAGCAGCTTGAAGGTGGCGCGCTGGTTGTCCCAGGCCGTGAAAACCTCGTGGAAGAAGCCCGCCTGCTTGTCCTCGCTGCTACCGCAGTGTTCGCTGCCGCTGGGGAAGCCCACCTCCGTCAGCCACACCTCACGGCCGCTGAATTCGCCGGCGATGCTGGAGAACTCGTTGTGCACGTTGAAGGCGGGCCGGACCTGGAACTGCCCGTCCACTAGGTAGTAGTTCAGCATCACCACATCGGTGCTGTCGTTGACCGCGCGCACGAAGTTGGCCGTGGGGCCGAAAAGGCCGTCCGCCACGGTGGTCTTGACCCCCACCGGCGTGTTCGGCCAGATGCTGTGGGCATGGCTGACGGCCCCGCCCAGGAACACCAGGAAATCATCCTGCTGATCGGCGGGCACGCCCAGATTCACCTCGTTGCCGATGGAGATGCCCACCACCTCCAGGCCGGCCGGCAGGGCCGCCAGCACCCAGTCCAGGTAGGCGTTGAAAGCGAAGATCATGGCGCGCGAGTCCCAGTTCTCAGCCACCAGGTAGCCCGGCACCAGGGGACCGGCCGTGTCCATGGGGGCCAGCACCAGCAGCACCTTGTGCCCTTCGGCGGCATAGAAACCGGTGGCCTCGATGATGCCGTCCGGATCCGTGTACACGCCCTCGGCCGTCTCCACCGCGTTCCAGGCCAGAAAGACCTCCGAGAACTGGGTGCCGGCGCTGCGGGCCTCGGCATAATCGGCCATGAAGCCGTTCTCGCTGCGGGAAATGGTGATCCCGAAAAGGCGGTCCCCCGCGGCCTGGGGGTTGACCGGCGGCAAGGGTTCGAAGGATGGATCTTCCGGGGTCGGGGAGGTGGCGTCATCGCCACAGCCCGCGGCCAGCAACAGGGCCGCGAACAGGAAAACCCAAACGGTCTGCAAACGGATCATGGCATTCCTTATCGGAAAGAGTGAGAAGGCACCTCCGTCAGTATAACGCCTCCGCCCCAGCAGTAAATAGCCCGGATCGGTTATCCTCTATCCGGCCGTCAGTCGTTGTCGTTGATCACTCCCGTGTTCTCGAAGGGCGTGCCCAGTTCGGCATTCACCGGGTTGGCCAGACGCAGGATGAAGGCCTCCTGCCCCTCGAAGAGGGCATCGTCCACGGTGGTGATGGTCACCGTCGTGTCCGTGGTGCCGGGCATCATGGACAGCTGCGCCGTGGTGGGCGGCACGAAATCGTCGGCCCCCTGGGTGGAGCCGGCCTCCCACTCCAGGTTGAAGAAGACGGGCACGGCGGTGGCCCGATCCATATGGATACCGAAGACCAGATCGCCACCCTCCACCGTCAGCTGCGGAGCGGGGATGGTCAGCTGGGGCTGATCCACATCCCGCACGTAGCCGGTGGCGCTCAGGGGCAGGCCCAGCACCCCGTTGACCGGGCTGTGGATGAGGATGCTGAAGTCCTCCAGGGTGCGCTCGGGAAGACCGTCCAGGACGGCGGGTACCGGAACCGTCACGCTGGTCTGGCCGGCCGCCACGATGAAGGGACCGCCGTTGCCGTCGTCGTAGTCCACGCCCGCGCGCACGGCGGTGCCGTCGACGTAGTTCACCTCGAAGCTGACATCCACCTCGCTGGTCCAGCTCAGGTTGACGGTGAACTCCACGTTCTCGCCCTCCAGGCCGGTGGCGTCACCCGCGCAGAAAATTTCCGGCGGGTCCATGTCCGTGATATAACCCAGGCCCGAGTTGTTCTCGCTGACGGTGGCGTTGGTGGGCGAGACCACGGTGACCACGAAGACCTCCACGGCGGCGTCACCGCCGTCGCCACCGTAAATCTCCACCGGCACGCTGGTGATCGTCTGGCCGGCCGTGAAGGTGTAGGGCCCCACATCGGCGGTGTTGAAATCCGACCCCATGGTGGCCGTGTCGTTGGCGAACTGCAGCATGAAGGTCACATCGGCGGTGCTGGCCGCGTCCAGGGAGACGTTGAAGGTGGCCCACTCGCCCTCGTCGGCGCTGGCCGAACCGATGCTGATTTCCGGCGCGTCCACGATGGTGGCGTTCATCCTCGTCAGGCCCAGGGCCACGTCCGCGTTGCCGATATCCACCTGGATGACCTCGTCCGCTTCATCGGGCAGCTGGTCGTCCAGGAAGGGCACCGTGAAGGTCAGGCTCTGCACGAAGGCCGGGATCACGTGGGAGCCGTTCTGGCCAAAGCTGTAGTCCACCGAGGGCCCCTGGCTGGAGCCCGCGCTCAGCTGCAGATCGAAGGTGGTGTCGTGCTGGCGCGGCGTCGTCAAGAAGACCTCGAAGGTCCAGACACTGCCCTCGTTCAGGCGCGTGGCGGCGCTGCGCAGATTCAGGGCCGGGTACTCGTCGTCCTCCAGGGTGCAGAAGGCGTCATCCTCACCGCAGGGGCCCGCCGCGTTCACGAAATCCGTGAGGACGACCACGAAGGTCTCGCTGTCGTCGTCGTGCACGTCATCCATGAGGGCCACCGGCACGGCCAGGCTGTCCTGGCCCGCGGGGATGGTCAGCGTCGCGGAAACGGAGGCGTAGTCCAGACCGCCTTCGGCCGTCTGGTCCACCGTTTCCAGCAGGAAGGAGATGTCGCCGGTGCTGGTCACCGGGCTCCCGTTTTCGTCCAGGACCCGCACCGTGAAGACGGCCTCGGCGTCCGCCTCGTTGGCCCACACGTCCGCCACGTGGAGGCAGGGCTGGTCCTCGTCGATGAGGGTGCAGGTGGACACCAGGCCCGTGAATCCCGGTCGGTTGCCGGAGGTGATCTCCAGGCGGAAATACTCCTGCAGGGCTTCGGCCTGGGTTTCGTCGGCCAGCAGCACGCTGAAGTCGCCCTGGGTGTGCCCTGCGGGGATGACCCACGGGGCGTTGGTTTCGCCCGTGAAATCCTGACCCGCCACGGCGTCCACCTGGTCCGAGACGGGATCCAGCCCGTCACCGTCCAGGGTGCTGACCGTCAGTTCCAGATCCGCATTGTAAGGAGCCTGCATCTCCAGGGAGAAGACCGCGTGACCGGCGGTCTCGCTGATGGTGATGTCGCTGAAGGTGATGGCCTGGGGATCGTCCCCCAGGATGGTGCACACCACCGGCACACCGTCCCAGGAGGCGTTGTCCGTGAGGTTGGACAGCGAGGCTGTGAAGGTTTCGTCGCCCTCGTGGTAGGGATCGGCCCGCAGCACCACCGGGATGGTGCGCGAGGTCTGGCCCGGTTCCAAGATGTAGGTGTGGGTCTTGGCTTCGTAGTCCTCCCCCGCCAGGGCGGTGCCGTTGGCGGTGCTGAAGGTGAACCCGATAGGGACGGTCTCGGCAAAGGGGATGCTGACCACGAAATCCGCCGCGCCGCTGTCCTCCTCCACGTTGGTCACGGTCAGACTCAGAGGCGTCAGGTCGTCATCCACCACGGTCAGGGTCACGCGGTCATCCTCGCCGATCATCACGTTCCGCCCCGGGGTGATGACGGCCTCGAAATGTTCCTCGGGTTCGATCACCGCGTCATCGGCGACCGTAACGGCCACATCCTGGCGCAACGCCGCGTTGGGCAAGAAGACCAGGTCCCGGTCCAGCGCCACGTAGTCCCCGGGGGCGGTGGCGGTACCGTCCAGGGTGGCCAGGTGCACGATGACCGTGTCGTTGCCGGCGCGGTTGAGTTCCACCCGCGCGGTGGCGGTGATACCGGGGGTAGCCTCGTGCAGGATGCCGCTGGTCAGCAGGCTGAGCCGGGCCACCGGAGGCAACGTGAAATCGAAGGTGGAAAGGGTCAGATCCGGGATCGCCAGGCCGGGGCCGTAGTCCGGATCCACGCTGGTCGCGCTGTGGGACAGGGTCAGCAGCAGGTCGTCGTTGTCCAACTCGTCCAGCTCGATCCAGAGCCGGATCTCCTGCTCCTGGTTCCAATTCTCCGGAGTGAAGAGCAGGCCGGACGGCTCGATGTGCAGACTCGGTTCGTCCGGGCTTTCCTGCACGGCGATGGACACATCGGCCACGGGCCGGCTGCTGAGGCGCACGCGATAGGTCTCGCGCACGGTGCCGTCGTCCGACTCCACCAGCGTCAGGCTGGTCTCGGAAATGAGCACACCCACCGAATCGTTGTCCGCGATCTTCACGGGCACCGCGCCCTCGCCCGTCTGCAGATCGTAGGCCAGGTCTCGCGAGCGGGTCAGGATGGTCACGGCCGCCTGGTGGGCGCCTTCGCGGACGTCGTCGTTCCGGGCGGCAACGGTGACGGTCCGGGGGTAGGACCACTCATCGTCCAAGGGCACGAACAACAGGGTCTCCGGCGCGGCGCTGAGCTGGTCCCTGTCGGGCTGGATCAGCACGCGCACGGTGTCCTCCGGCACCATGCCGATGCTCACGTCGAACGTGGCCGTCTCGCCGCTTTCACTCACCTGCAAGGTGTCCGTCACCAGGGAGACCAGCTTCAGTTCGGGATCGTAGGTGCCCCAGTCGTTATCCCGGCTGTCGCAACCGTAGATCAGCAGCAGCGCCGTTGTCGCCAGCACGCCATAAAGCCCAATCCTGCCGCGAAATCCCGTCCACCGGCCGCCCATCAGAACACCACCAATCCCACGGACACCGCGGGGGCCAGACCGAACCAGAAATCATCGGGCCCCTGGTCCGCGAAGTAATAAAGGGTTTCCGCTTTCATGCGGAGGGCCACGTCCACCCGGCCCACCTCGCAGAAACGCCGCAGAACGCTGAAGTAGGCCCCCGCGCCGAAGCGGTTGTAGTATCTCTCCTGGTAGCGCAGAAGTCGGGAGCCGTCGTACACGCCGCTGAAGGCCACCTGCGCGCCGGCAGACCAATGGGTGGCGTAGCTCTGGCTCATGCGGCCCACACCCAGGCGCATCTGGAGACGGTGGAAGGTCACGTCGCTGCGCCGACCGGGTGCCACGATCTCCCACACCTCGTAGCGATTCTGGGCATAGGTCAGGCCCCACTCACGGAAGCTCACCCAGTTATCCCGCTCCGGTTCGCGGCGCGGATAATGGAAGCGCCAGATGCCGGACAGGGAAATGCCCGGCCGCACGTCGTCCACCCCGCCGAGGGCCTCGGCGTCGGTGCCGAATTTGCCGCCCAGCATCAGGGGCATACCCACCGAGGCCAGCAACCGCGGATAATCCGGCAGGGTGTCGGGGCCGGTGTAGCGGGGCAGATTCTTACGCTCCACCCACCGCGGGTTCAGGGTGGTGTCCAGCCGGTAGACCAGACCGCCATCCTGCTGGCCCTGGAAACGGGCGTAGATGAGGAATTTTTCGGTCTCGACGAAGGGATCGTAAAGGGGGTCGAAGTCCTCGGCGTGGAACACCCAACCCCGTAATTCGTAGTGCACGGCCACGTTGCGGTCGTAGATGCGGACCTCGTAGGTCTGGCCCGGTTCCAGGTCGCGGGTGGGCAGGTAGAAGTTGCCGGGGAAATCCGGATAGATGTCGGCATAAAGGCACCGGCCGTCTGGGGTGCAAAATTCCACTTCACCGATGGGAAAGAAATGGCCGTCGGCGTCCTGGACGGTGATCTGGATGAAATGCGGCAGATGGTCGCCCGCCCGGGCGCCCGGGGGGGCAAGCATCGCCAGCAGGAAGAGTGGCGTCAGCAGGCGCAGGGGCCCGCCGGCACCAGACCGCCGCCGGGGCTCCGCAACCATCGAAAACAAATATCTACAATAAGTTAAAAACACCTTACCCTCTGACTTATGGGCCCCGAAGGGGGCGCCAAGCCTGGCATTACCGGCGGGATGGCCCCCTTCCATGGGGCAGCCCGCAGGCGCCGACCGACACGCCTGAGCGCGTCCGGCTCAGATTTTCCTAGAGGGTTTTTGCAAGGGGCGTTCCTGAGCGGTGGGGTCAGTCCGCCGCCGCGCCGATCAGCAGCCCATGGCCGGCCAGCCGGAAGCGATCGCGGCCCGTGCCCGAGCCGGTGGTGGGCTTGTACAGAGCGTTCTTCAGGACCTTGGTCACGGCGGTTTCCGAGGCACCCGGTTCCAACGCGAAGATCGCCAGGTGCACCGTGGGCAGAAACTCCGCGTCCAGCCCCAACTTTTGGGCCGCCAGTAGCTTCGGCTCCACGTCGAAGGCCTCCCGCAGGGCGATGCGCACCTTCCGCAGCTTCTCCCGCTGCGCATCGGCCGCGATGTCGGTGGCCAGCAGAAACCGCGGGCTCCCGGCTGCCGGCAGCTTCGCCGCGGCCACGTCCAGGTACTTCTTGAAGGCCCCGGCGTTCAGGGGCGCCGCGGGGGCCGGCCGCGCGGGGTCCAGCACGGTTTCGTCATCTTTCCACAGCAGACAATAGAGGCGTCCCTGGGTGGCGCGCACCTGGCGCATGGTGCCCGTGGACAAATCATGCAACTCGAAAAGGACCTCTTGCCGCCAGGCCTCCTCCAGGGTGGAACTTTCCGCTCCGGTCCCGCCGCCACCGGACCCCAGGCCCTTGACCGGCTCCAGAACCTGCACCGCCCGCGCCCGGCTTCCGGCGCTGTCCCACGCTTCGGTGTAGGCCTCGGGTCGGGAATACAGGGTGTCGCCCAACTCGAAACGGCAGGCGCTCAGCGGGTCGGCGAAGGCCCGGGGCACGGCCCAGGCAAAACCGGGAAAGAAATCGTGATCGGTCATCTTCAACCCCATGTTTCAGATCGTCAAAAGCGCGATCCCGCCCACCGTCATCAGCATGCCCAGAGCGGTCTTCAGCGTCAGAGGCTCGCCG
Organism: bacterium DOLZORAL124_64_63; assembly: GCA_002747875.1. GTDB lineage: Bacteria > Krumholzibacteriota > Krumholzibacteriia > LZORAL124-64-63 > LZORAL124-64-63 > LZORAL124-64-63. Next base: position 1,704 of record PDQT01000161.1, on the reverse strand, counting down.
CCCACCGTCATGGCCAGCGCGGCCCCGAAAAGGGGCGACGTGAAGGCTATGGGCATCACCTTGGAAAGAGGAGCCCCCTTCAGCGCCGAATAGAAACACAGCATACCGATGGACCCGGCCACCACGCCACCGCCCAGCACCATGTACAGCAGGGCCCTGGGCGGGGCCTGGGTCAGCGTCTTCCAGTGCGGAAAACTCACCGCCCCCAGGATGACCAGCGCCACCGCCGTGCGGATGGTGATCCCCAACTGCGGCGGCAGGTGTCCCATGTGCAGCCCCCGTTTCTCGAAGTACCCGCCAATCCCCCAGGCGGCGGCCGTCAGAAGGGCGAAAATCATGGGTTTCACGGGCCGATCCTTTCGGTTGGATTTCCAGACCATGCCGCCCGGACCTTCCTGAGCCCGGGCCGTTCATGAAGAAGCAACCGCGGTGGGCCAAAATCAACCCGAACAGCTCTCGGAAATGCACAGGGCATCGCGTCCCCACCCGCCCCGCGCCGGAATCCGGGCTGGAAATTCCGTTGCCAAAACCGCGGCCCTGGTGAGATCCTTGCAACAATCACATCGGAATCCAACCCCACGCCCAACCTCTCCCGGTCGGAGTTCGTCCCGGTATCATGACACGCGACCCCTTGCAAATCCTCAACCAGGTTTTCGGCTATGATGCCTTTCGCGGCCAGCAGGAAGCCATCATCAACCACGCCACGGGCGGCGGCCACAGCCTGGTCCTGATGCCCACCGGCGGCGGCAAAAGCCTATGCTACCAGATTCCCGCCATGGCCCGGCCCGGTACCGGCCTGGTGGTGTCGCCGCTGATCGCGCTGATGCAGGATCAGGTGACCGCCCTGCGCGTGCAAGGCGTCCGTGCCGCATGCCTCAATTCCTCTCTGCCCAGCCGGGAAATCCGCGCCGTGGAAACCGCCCTCCGACAAGGCCGCCTGGATCTGGTGTACCTGGCACCGGAGCGGCTTCTGCAGGAACCCACGCTGCAGATGCTCGACGGCATCCCCTTGTCGTTGATCGCCATCGACGAGGCTCACTGCATCTCCCGCTGGGGACACGACTTCCGTCCGGAGTATCTGCAGCTTGACACCTTGCGCCGGCGCTGGCCCCAAGTCCCGCTGCTGGCCTGCACCGCCACCGCGGACGCGCGCACCCGCCGGGAAATCCTCACCAAGCTGAGCCTGGAAGAGGGCCGGGTGTTCATCGCCAGCTTCGACCGGCCCAACATCCGCTACCGCATCGCCCCCAAGCGGGATGAGAAAAGACAGTTGCTGGCCTTCATCCGCCGGGAGCATGACCGCGAGGCGGGCATCGTCTACTGCCTGAGCCGCAAGCGGACCGAACAGATCGCCCACTTCCTGACGCAGCAGGGGCACCCGGCCCTGCCCTACCACGCCGGCCTGGAGGCGGGTGTTCGGCAGCGCTACCAGGACCGCTTCCTGCGCGAAGAGGGGCTGATCGTGGTGGCGACCATCGCCTTCGGCATGGGCATCGACAAGCCGGACGTGCGGTTCGTGGCGCACCTGGATCTGCCCCGCAGCATCGAGGCCTACTACCAGGAGACGGGCCGCGCCGGCCGCGACGGCCGACCCGCCGACGCCTGGATGGCCTACGGCATGCAAGATGTCATCCTCCACGCCAAACGCGTGGCCGAAAGCGAGGCCGGCGAGACGCACAAACGCTCCGAGCGCCAGAAGCTGGA
>PDQT01000247.1 GCA_002747875.1 bacterium DOLZORAL124_64_63 | reverse complement strand
AGATCATGATCATCGCCTTGAACTTCAACGCGGTGTTCAAGCGCTTGGTATTGGGTAGGTCTTGGGAACCCCGACGCATGAAAGCGATCCGGTATCACGTGATCAATTTGCCGGGTCGAGTAATAGTACATGCCAACCGTTTGTTTTTGCACGTCACCGACAAGTGTGGATCTCTGGATCTGTTGCTGCGTGCGCGTAAGAGGATCTTGGCTCTGGCGACGGGGCCACCAGTGTAGCACCGCTCTATGCATGAAAGAACAGCGTGATCACGGAGCTCTAGGCGATGCTGGTTGTGGTCGTCTGCGCGGATCGGCGGGTGAATCGGCGCTCTCCCCCCGGGGGGATGTGAAATGGGCTTTTGATCGACCGGTGGGGGGAAGTGAATGTCGGGGAACGGGGAAGATCCGCCACGAAAGGCAAGATTGCACCGTTTGGTGGCGGATTATGGCAAAGGGGAATCATTGCAAGACACCCCCATGTATGCCAGGATGGCACCTTGGAGCATCTCACGAGGCCAAGGACGGCCCCCACCAAAACCAGGAAAAACCATGCCCCCCCTTCCCCCCCTCCTGCAAGACAATCTGGCCAGGCTGGAAGTGGGCCCCGGCTGCCGCTTGCGGCTGGAGCAGGGCGACCCCGGGCGCATCCGCCTGGAACCAACCGGTGATGAGCCGCCGAACCAGATCATCGCCGACACCGGCCCCGCCTACCCGCCGGACCAGCCCCGGCAACGGGCCGACGCCGAGGCCCGCCAGTTGGCAGCAGGGCAAAACCCGGACGTGGTGGCCTTTTTCGGCCTCGGGCTGGGCTTCCACCTCAGCAGCCTCCGCCAACTCACCCGGGCTCCCATCGTGGTTTTCGAACCCGATGCCGACCTGGCCCGCGCCGTCCTGGCCCGGGTGGATCTGGACCTCCCCGGCGTGCAACTGACCCTGGAGCCCGAGGCCTTCCTGGACGCGGTGGGCAGCCTGCTCCAGACCCACGGCAAAAACCTGCTGGCCGGAGCCCTGCCCTCGGCGCGCAGCGCCCACCCCGCGGCCTTCGACCGCTTCCGCCAGGCCATGCAGAACGGCCTGCAGCAGTTGGACGTGGACCTGGTCACCCGGCTGGAGTTTTCGGCCATCTGGGTGAACAACCTGGCCAGCAATCTCCCGGCCCTGGGGGCCCTGAAATCCGCCTCCTGTCTGGACGGTTGCCTGCGGGGGCGGCCCGCCATCTTCATCGGGGCCGGCCCTTCCCTGGACCTGAACCTCGCGGCCTTGCGCGAGGCCCGCGGCAAGGCCCTGCTCGTCGCCGCGCACACGGCCGCCATTCCCCTCAGCCGGGCGGGCTTGCGGCCCGACATGGTGGTCATCATCGAAGGCCAGAAACTGGAGCATTTTTTCGCAGGGGTGGACCATCTGGACGAGATGACCCTGGTGGCCTCGGCCCAGACCCATCCCGTGCACCTGCGGCTTCCCTTCGCCCGGCATCTGATCGCCTCCCTCGAGGGCAACGCCCATAGCGACTGGCGCCAGGCCGTCAGCGGAGAAGAGCCTCTGCCGTCGGGAGGCTCGGTGGCCTGCGCCACCTATGCCATGCTGCACCGCATGGGGTGCGATCCCATCATTTGCGTGGGCATGGACCTGAGCTATTCCCTGGGCCGCGGCCACGCCCTGGGCACCGACCTGGGCTGCTGCCGGGTGGAAACCGATGCCGCCGTCGGCATGACCCGCACCCGTTGCGCCAAGGGCTACCACCGCGATCTGGAATACCCCACCACCATGGTCACCGGCTGGGGGGGCGACCATCAGGTGGCCGCCCGCGCGAGTTGGTCCACCTTCCGGCACTGGTTCGAGAAGGCGGCCCGCACCTGGCTCCAGGGCACCACCCTGATCAACGCCAACGGCGCTGGGGCCCGCATCCGAGGGTTTTCGGAACAGCCTCTGGCCGAGGTGCTGCGGAACCTGCCCGACGAAGGCGGGTGCGGCGCCCTGATCACGGCCGCCGTGGAGAGCGCCCCCTCGCCCGACGGCCCGGCCTTGGCCAAGGTGGTCGCTGCGGAACTGGACACCATCCGGCGCGCCGGCAAACTGGCCGGGCAGGCCCATCAGCAGGCCGGGCGCGCCATCGCGACGCTCAGGAAAGGCCGCCTGCATGGAGTCCAGCCCCAGCTGGACAAGGTGGCCCGGCTGGAGAACGACGTCAGGCAGGGCACCCGGCAGACCCGCCTGCTGAACACCCTGGTGGGCCATCGCGCCCGGAGTCTGGCCAGCCCGCCCACCCAGGGTGACAAGGTGGCCATGACCATCGCCTCGTTGGAGCAGAGCCGGGCCATCATGACCCTGGTCCGCGAGGGCGCGGCCGAGTTGCAGGAGTTGTTCACCCCCGCCCTGGCCGCCCTCGAGGAAGGGCGCTGGCCCTGGGACGACCCCCGGCAACCACAACCCGTGATCGCCATCGGCGGGACGGGGAATTTCGCCCGGAACCTGAGCGCCCTGTTGGAAAGCCAGGGGTTCCACATCGGCCTGTATGTGGATTCCTTCCGCGGCGAGGATTTCCTGGGACGACCGGTTCTGCGGGCCGAGGCCCTTTCCGCCGATCGGATCGCCGCCATCGACAAGTGGGTGCTGGCCATTTCCACCGCCGAGCACGCCCGGGCCATGGCCGCCCGGCTGACGGACCAAGGGGTGCCCGCCAATCGCATCCTGCCCCTGTCCGATGACCCCGATCTGCAGATCCTGCGTCTGCTGCTGGAAAGGGAAGGTTCGGCCGCCGCGCACCGGTTCGCCGCTCCCGGCGTCACACGCCTCGGCCAGCTCGAGTCCCGATTCCTGGAAGATGATATCCGCAAGACCATGGCCGGCAGGGATGCCGACCGGCCCACCATCGGCTTGGGGTACTTCGGGCGCGGCGGGGGCTTCCGGGGGCACATCGCCGACCTGATTCCCCTGCTGGAACCACACCACAACGTCGTGAGCCTGTCGGATGAGATCATGGGCGGCCGGCTGGAAGCCAAGCGCCATATCTACCTGAGCGCCACCCGCGCCTGCCGGCTGGAAGGGCTGGACCTGATGCTGTCGGCCCACGTGTTCCCCTGCAGCCCGCCTGATGTGCCCCGGGTCAGCTTCAGCCATGTGATCCACGACTTCAACCTGACGGCGGAGTACCATGCCGCGCGGCTGGCGCACAGCCGGGTGCACTATCTCTTCGCCTCGTCGCGGCCCTGCCTGCGCTGGTACCAGCAATTGGTGCACCGTTTCGGCCTGAAGAACCGCATCGCCATCATCCCCGGAGGGTACCTCAAACTGGACGGCAACCGCCGGCGCATCGCGGGCATGGGCGGTCCGCGCCGGGCCATCCTCTACGCCCCCACCCTGGGCCTGGCCGACTATCCCCACCGGGAGCTGGTGTCCAGCCTAGGCGCGGCGCCGGACATCCTGCGCGCCTTGCTGGCCGCGTTCCCCGACCGGGAGATCATCTTCCGGCCCCATCCCTCGGACCTGAAGCTGCATCAGCTTGGGAGAAAAGATGAGCGAGCCGGGCCGCTGGCCGAGGCGCTGACCCTTTGCCACGAGGTGGAAACCTGCACCCTGGACGACGACGCCACCAGCTACCTGGCCGGCTACGGCCGGGCCGGGCTCCTGGTCTCCGACACCTCGTCCACCGCCTTCACCTTCGCCATGACCACCGACCGGCCGGTGGTCTTCTACTCGCCCCATGAAAAGCGGGTGCAGGAAGCTTTGGGAGGGCAGACCGATTTCCTGCAGGACCGGAATCAGGTGGGCGCGGTGGTCACACGGCTGGATGAATTGGTGACGGCCGCAAGCAAGCTGCTGGACGAACCCGCCCTGGCGGGCCTGGCCCGATTCCGGGAACAGACCCTGTTCAACCTGGATGGGGCGGCCGAGTATTTCGTGCGCCACCTGGACCTGATGCTGAACCGGGAGAAACATCCGGACTGGGTCACCTTCAACTGGTGATGTCCCACCACATGGGGATCTCCCGATCCAGATGGTACATGCCGACGACGGGCACGGGTGTCTCCAACGCATTCTTCAAGCGGATCATGATGTCCCCGGCGTAGTGGTGGTGGGCCACGACGATCAGGTCAGGGGTTTCCTGCGCGAGGTAATCTTCGGGGCGGCGCACGGGCTTGCCCAGGAAGGTGCCGCCGCGGGCTTCCGGGTTCGCGTCGAGGATGGCCTCCACCGCCGCCGCCGCGCCCGGCGGCAGGGCCTCCATGAAGGCTGACGCGTGCTCCGAGGCGCTGCACAGGACGATCCGCGGCCCCGCGGCTGACCAGCCGGCCGCCTGGACGGCCAGATGATGGCGCAGGTATTGCCGGACCCGGTCATCGATGAGGCCCGCCAGGGAAAAAGGCCGCGCCCCGCGCACGACATCCTTTTCCGCCGGGGCCGGGTACCGTTGGCGCAACTCCGCCGCGAAACCCGCGGCCTCCCCGTAGATCTCCGCCACGCCCCGGGCGTTTTCCGCCTCCTGCTCATGCCGCAACGCCCGCAGTTGCCGCTCCCGGGGATGGTTTTCCCCCAGCCGGTTCCATTCCTCGAGAGGATCGGCGGCCACGTGATACAACGCCTCGCCATGGGTGGCGTGCCGCACCAGTTTCCAGCCGTCCCGGATCACCGCGTCGGCCGCGGCCCGGCCGTCGGTCAGAGGCAGGCCGCCTGTTTCCACGAAGGCGGGCATCGGCGGCGGCTCCTCACCGGCGGCGATGGCCGGCCACAGAGAGCGGCCCTGAACCGGTGGATGCTTCATCCCCAAGGCCTCGCAGAGGGTGGGCAGAATATCCACCCCGCGCGCCGTGGTCCGCAGCTCCCGGGCCGGGAACAGGTCGGCCCCCACCAGGCTGCAGATTCCGCCCACGGTGGCCTCGGAAAGGAACATCCCGGCCGTGGGTTCGTCCTCCCTGAAGAAACGCCAAGCGGGATCCGCGGACTCGCGCAGACGGCACCCATGATCGCTGGCGATGACCGCCACGCCGTCCTTGCCCACCACCGTTTCCCAGATGCCTTCGATCTCGGTCGACAGATCATCCAGGCACCGGCGGTAATGGGCCGGGGTCATCTTTTCCGGGTGGGCGAAGGCGGGATCGTGCACCGCGTAAAAATGGAGGTAGGTGAAGACGGGCCGGCCGTCGGAGACGAAATGAGGCGCCAGGGATTCCGCGGTGTAGCGGGGTTGCCGGATATGGAGCGTCTCGAACCCGGCGGGGTCCAGGCTGACGTCGCCCTGGGTGAAGCCCTGGACGCGGTAGCCGTGATGCCGGAAGAGCTGCGTCAGGGTCACGGCCCGGCCGGCGGCGAAACGGCCCGCGCAGTGCTGGTGGTTCAGGCCGCTGGCAGAGCCGAAGAACCCGTTGAACAGGGCGTTGACGCTGACCCGGGTGGTACCTCCGGCGGGATAGAAGGAAGAGAACCAGGTTCCCTGACGCAGCACCCGCTCCAGGAAGTTCCCCGGCCGCGGCGGCCCGCCGAACCCGCTGACCTGGCGCCGGTTGATGGTGTCGAGGATGAAGATGGTGACGTTGGGCGTCACGATCCCTGCACCATCTCGAATTCCTTCACCGCCTCGAAGGATGTCTGGAAGCCGCCATCGTACATCCGGATGGCATGGTAGGCGTCGCCGAAGCGGTCGGCGATGATGCCGGCGATCTCCTCTTCGAAGGCCCGCGAAGAGATGAGGATGTCGGTCACGCGCGGGGTGGCTTCCCGGGCGAACCGCTCCACCGCGATGATGGGAACCCCGGCGATGGACTGCCCGTGCTTCAGGCTGTTGCCCTCGATGATGCCCCGGATGATTTCCATGGGGAAGCCCCCTTCCCGGAACTTCCGCAGCAGGTTCAGGGTGTGGACCCCGCCGCCCCAGATGTACAGTTCCTTGCCCTGGAGTTTGCTCACCATTTCCCGGCAGAAGGCGTCACGTTGCTCTTCCCAGTGCTCGCGGGCCCGGGCCAAAGGCAGGGAGATTGCTTCGTACTGGGGATACCGGCTCATATCCCAGACATCGTTCCGAGCCAGAAATTCTTCCTGGTCCACCGTCAACCGGCACGAACACCGCTTGGCCGGGCAGGTGATGGGCGCGGCGGCCACCCGCTCCAGGAACCGGGCCGGCCCATCCGGAGATGTGAAATCGGCCAGAGCCTCTTCCTGCAACTGTTCGCAGGTATAGACCCGCCCCCGGCGCAGGGAGATGTAGAAGGTCTCGAACCCGGCGCGGCACTTCTTGAAGGTGGGCATGTGGTAGCCGTGTTCCATGAGGAAGGCGGCCCGCATGTCCCCGTAGTCGGCGAAGTCCTTCTTCAGCTCCTCGCTGTAGGCGAAGGGATACTGCCGCCCCCCGTGCTCGCCCTGGAAAGCCAGGAAACGGAATTCCGCCCCCAGGCCCAGGAAGTGCTCCTTGACCTCCTGCGGCCGGGAAGGCCGATCGGGATAAAGCACGTAGTTCACATCGGTTTCCACGCCGTTGGCCAGCAGGAACGCCACGTTTTCATCGAAGACGCGCCGCAGCTTGGCCGACTTCTCGGAACTGAGCTGGTAAGAGAATCCCACCCTGGCCACATGCCGGATGCTGTCGCCGGGAAAAACCTTCCGCAAAGGTTTGACGCCGTTGGAGAAGAACTCCACGCGGTGGCCATCCTCGTCCAGGCGGCGGCAAATTTCCGCGAACCCTGGATAGATGGTGACCTCGCCCCCGCTCAAGGTCAGGGTCCAGCGCCCGGTGCGGCCCAGAAAATCCCGCAGCTGGTCAAGCCGCTGAGCCGTTTCCGCGGACCACTCCCGCGGCGGGGCCGTGGGGTTACCGAAGCAATAGGGACACTTGAGGTTACAGTTGAGCCAAAGGCTCACGTTGGCCTGGTAAGACGTGGTCTGGTAGGGCATGGTCTGGGACTTCATTCCCGCTCCCGGCGTGGTGGCGCCATTCATGGCGCACCGCTTGTCACGGTTGATCGAGGCTATTTCCGCCAGGCTGTTGCATACCCTGTGCCAGGATTCCCGATACCCGCCATCCACTCCAGCAGCGCGTCGCACTTGGCATCCAGCGGGCGATGCTCCAGACCGTACCGCTCCGCGAAAACTCGCGCATCCTTCGCAAAGCGGTCCCGCCGCTCTTCATCCAGGAAGGCTTCGGCCAGGTCCCAGGCCCCCGGCCCGTCGGTGGCCACCTCGCAGACGCCATGCTCCATGGGCAGGGTGCCGGCGCGGAACCAGTCCTCCGTCACCCGCTTGCGGACCGACGGCGGGAAGATGGCGATGGAGGGCTTGCCCAGCAGGTAGGCATCGTACTGGACGCTGGAAAAGCCCATGGTCATCATCACGTCGCACGCCGCCAGCACCTGGGGCAACTTGTCGCCCAGAATCAAAGGAGCTTCCAGACCGCAGCGGGCGGCCAGGCTTTCCAGGCCTGCCTTGACGGCCGGGAAAACACCGGGCCGGGCTTCGGCGGGATGCAGCTTGATGACCAGCTGCATCCGGTCCCGGTCGGGCCGTCGGGCCAGCTCGGTCAGCAGGCCGCGGTAGGACCGCAGGGTGTCCAGCTGGCTGGTCAGCAGCTTCTGGAGATTGCGGGCCTCGTGCCAGGACCCCATGATCAGGACCTGCATCCGGTTGCCGTCCAGCCCCAGCTGCCGCACGGCCTCCTGGCGGGTGATATGGGGCGAGGCCACCGTCTCGATGGGTGTGCCCAGGGTCAGGAAGCGCGGCCCCTGGTAACCGAACACGTCCAGTTCGCCCTGCAGCAAAGCCACCTCCAGGGCGTTGTCCAGGTTCACGAACTCCGAGGCGAAGAAGGTGGGCATCCAGCCGCGGCGGCGCACGAAACCGGGCGCCGTCCGGGTGAAGAAGAAACCGTGCTCCAGATTCAGGGTAGGGATCCCCAGCTGCCGGGCCTCCAAGACGATGGGTCGGGCATGGGCGGCATAGTCGGAGCCACTGATCACCAGGTCCACAGGATGCTTGCGATGGAACTCGCGGAAACGCAGACGAGCCAGCAGCGCGCCGGCCACCTTGCCCCGCAGCACCTCCTGGACGTACCGCGGCGCGGGCGCCCACCCTTGCGGGGGGCTGTGCGGGCTGTGGCGGATATCCCGGGCCAGGCAGTCCGCCAGTTGGGCCGTCTGCTCCTCGAGACGACCGGCGATACCCGCGGCCACGATTTCCGCCGCCATGTCCCCGGCTTCCATGAAATCCAGAACGGACCGGCCCGGAACGCCGGAAAGATCGGGCAGCTGCGTCCCCGCCACCGTGTGCTCGGCCGCCACGCGCCCCATGAAATGCCCGTGCCGTTCGGGCATCAGCCCGTTCAGAAAAACAGTCTTCACGGCCTCTCCGTTCCCGCGGCGCCACCGCCGCCGGACAGCAGGTGTCCGGCCAGGATCTCGTTGAGCAGGAACTGGTACTCCTGCCCCAGGTTCTGCACCACCTCGGGCGCGTCGCTGCCGGGTTGCAGAAGGGGCCGGACGGCATCGATGAGGTCCCAGTCCGTTTCGCGGACATCCAGGGTCAGGAAATCGGCCCGGGTGTCCTCCAGATAGGCTTCGATGCCCGCCCAATGGATGGCCTGACGCCCGAAGCAGGCTCCGCAAAGGGCCTCCCGGCTGACGACCAGGCTGATCGGGAAGTGCACCGCAGCCTCGTGCCCGCAATGGGGGCAGGCCCCTGGCATGATGATGTCCGCGGGGCCGCTCCGCACCTTGACCTGAACGCCGCGCCAAATCATCTCCGCCAACGGGTCTTCACCCTCGCGCAAGAAATGGCCCAGCCAGCCGGTCTTGCCCTCGGCGGGCATGCCTTCGGTCAGATCCCGCCGGCCCAGGAGCAAGGCCAAACGCACCAGGACTTCCGGCTCCGGTCCCACTTCCTGCTGAGCGGCCGCATCCAGGGTCTGGTAAAGGCGGGCCGCCGTTTCCCCCTGGCAGTCCAAACTCATTCTCTTCGTCTTATATTATAAGGCACAAAAATACTAAAAATATATGGTACTAAAAAATAGAATTTGGGTGTTTTTTTCAGTTTTTTAACAATAAAAAAGCGAAAAATTACA
>PDQT01000077.1 GCA_002747875.1 bacterium DOLZORAL124_64_63 | reverse complement strand
GGTGGCAGATCATGATCATCGCCTTGAACTTCAACGCGGTGTTCAAGCGCTTGGTATTGGGTAGGTCTTGGGAACCCCGACGCATGAAAGCGATCCGGTATCACGTGATCAATTTGCCGGGTCGAGTAATAGTACATGCCAACCGTTTGTTTTTGCACGTCACCGACAAGTGTGGATCTCTGGATCTGTTGCTGCGTGCGCGTAAGAGGATCTTGGCTCTGGCGACGGGGCCACCAGTGTAGCACCGCTCTATGCATGAAAGAACAGCGTGATCACGGAGCTCTAGGCGATGCTGGTTGTGGTCGTCTGCGCGGATCGGCGGGTGAATCGGCGCTCTCCCCCCGGGGGGATGTGAAATGGGCTTTTGATCGACCGGTGGGGGGAAGTGAATGTCGGGGAACGGGGAAGATCCGCCACGAAAGGCAAGATTGCACCGTTTGGTGGCGGATTATGGTATTGGAGGAAAACTTGACGCCAAGGCCTGTCAGGAAGTAAAACAAACACTCTGCCCAAGCCTTCAGAGCAATGACTTTTTTGCTCAGGAACCAGCCCGAGATCAACCGTCTGGCTCGGCCGGAACGGAAGGAAGCTCCCGAACGCGAACCTGTTCGGAAAGCCAGAAAGATAGACCATGCAGATCGAGTCGTTGGAGATCAGAAATTACCGACTGTTCCGGAACGCCAAACTCACCCAACTTCCACGCATGACCGTCGTGGGGGATTCCGGGAACTGGTAACCCGAGGAGAAACCGGGCCCATCGGCATCACCGTCAAATTCCGCGAGAGCGGTGGCCGGCTGGCCACCTACCAGTTGGACATTGCCGGTGAAGAAGGCCGTCCCGTGGTCGAGCGGGAGATTTTGAAATTTCGGCGAGGCCAATACGGCAAACCCTGGCACTTTGTGGATTTTTCTCGTGGTCGCGGCTGGGCGATCACGAACGAAGCGGCATACGGCCAAAAGGGCGTCGAACAAGAACGCAAGGAACACCAACTTGATGATCCTTCCGTGCTTGCGATCAAGGGGCTTGGCCAATTCAAAGAGTTCCGGGTGGTGGCCGAGTTCCGCTCTCTCATCGAGAACTGGCACATTTCCGACTTCCACATCAGCGATGCTCGGCCCAGCGTGGAAGCAGGCTACGCCGAACACCTTTCCATGCGTGGGGACAACGTAGCCCAGGTTGCTCAGTTCCTCTATGAATACCATCGGGACCGCTTCGATCGCGTGCTGGAAGCGATGAAGGAGCGCATCCCCGGCGTCAGTAACGTCCAGGCAAAACCCACCGAGGACGGTCGGCTTGTCCTGCGCTTTCAAGACGGCAGTTTCCAGGATCCATTCATCGCCCGGTACGTTTCCGACGGCACCATCAAGATGTTCGCGTATCTCGTGCTCCTCTACGATCCGCGTCCACACCCTCTGCTGGCGGTCGAGGAACCGGAGAACCAGAACCGGAGAACCAGCTCTATCCCGATCTGCTCCATGAATTGGTCGAGGAATTCCGGGATTATGCGCGTCGAGGCGGGCAGGTGTTCGTGTCCACCCACTCACCGGATTTTCTCAACGGCGCGCAACTTGAGGAAATCTACTGGCTGGTCAAGGAACAGGGTTTCACCACGATCCGGCGTGCTGCCGATCAATTTCCAAGCCCGCGATTGTTGCCTTCGGCGGGCTGGAAGTCACCAGCCACGGCGGTTACCTGCTGCTGAAGTAGGGGTTTTCCAGTGCAGTGAGCAGGGCCCGTCTCAATGGCGAATTCTGTTGTCCCGAGATCCTGGACTTCCTGGACGCTACCGGAGTCCAATATCTGGTGAGCATGGCCAAGAACAGTGTCCTGGAGGCCCAAACCGCTGGCGACAAAGGACAGATTGTAGCCTTGAAGACTACTATGAATGGAAATTTGCTAGAATTACGGCTGCTGAAGAAGAACACCGTCTCTTAGAGATAATTGGCGCGATGACAGGGCTGAAAGCGAATTGTCTGCGGCGGGCTGGATTTTAAACTCAGTTTTGTTGATGTTTTCACCAATCCGTATTCGCGCTCCTATATGGCTACGGTCTGTGTGGATCGCGCTTGGCGGGAATTCTCATCCGCGAATTTCTGATTTTGGTGGTATCTGCTTCTTCATGTGGCAAGGAGAATGAACCAAGATGAGATTCGGGTGATCGAAGCATGGCTGAAGGACGTATAGATCTAGAGTGCCGTTTTGGATCTGAATCAAGCGGTATCGCAATCGGGAAGGTGCAGTCCATGAACCGGACGATTGAAGAAGTAAACATCAGAGGAAGAGATATTCCTTGGTTGCCAGTGGTGCAGTTCCACAAGGAAATCGTCAAGAGAGCTGAGAGCGGTTTTTACGCCCTGAACGGGAACGACCGGCTCAACAACCGCTGGTCATGCCTGGAAGGATTTAACCCCGACGAATTGGCTGGCCCTTGGACGATTCCGGCGGATTCGGTTTCCAGTCGCCCCTTCCGCCAGGCCATAGAGGCAGGCGAACACGAAGCGCTTTACATCGGCGGCCCAGGTTTCGTTGGATGGGAAAAATCATCTTCCGGAAAGTTCTACCCGCGTTGGCAACCACTCCTATACCGCGAAATCACCATCAAGGAGCAGGATGATGACTTGATGCTGATTCCTGCCCAGGGCGAGTGGAACGTCTCTCCTTTGTTCTTCGGATTATTGGACCGGAAATCTTTGGCACTGCTGGAAGACTCTGATGCGTTCGCGGCCAGGATGATGGACCTGGCCATGCGGCGGCGCGAGAGCGGGATCAAATCCATGGCACAGGCCATCACTGACGCGTTCTGCGCCGAGTTTCAGGACACCGCGCCCGAATTAAGGCGACACGAAACCAAAAACCCCTTTGACACTCCAGTCTCGCCCTGGGTCATCTTCGCACCCACCAGCCAATTTTCGGCCCTCACCCGGCACCTGCTACGGGATTACGAAAGCCTTGAATCCATCCTGGACAAATATCCTGACAGGATTGGCGGTCTGTCCATCCTGGAAGAGTCCGCATCCGGAACGGAGGAATTCGATCACGAAACCATTCCTGTCATTCCCTTGGACGATGCGCAGAAGAGAGCCGTCGACGCGATTCTTCAGGGCGGCCCACTTACCGTAGTCAGTGGCCCTCCAGGCTGCGGCAAGAGCCAGGTTGTCCTTTCACTCCTTCTGAATGCCTGGGCTCACGGGATCAAAGTCCTGTTCGCCAGCAATAACAACAAGGCCGTCGATATTGTTCGTGAGCGGCTCGAGCGTTTCGAACAGGAGAATCCTATCGCTGTTCGAGCTGGCAATCGGAAAAAAGCCCAGATTGAGGAAGTTCTACGCCGGGTTATTAACCTAGTGGCCCGAATCAAAAGGGGCGATACCAAGGGAATCGATCCCGAAAAAATCAAAGCTCGTCAATCCAAACTTCTCGAACAGAAGAAGACAATTGAGACAACTCTTGAGACAGGGCTTCCACAGCGGGTCAACGAAGCTATCGAGTCCTCCTTGAAGAGCTACAGCAACAGGCAACAGATCCTGCAAGAGATCGAGACCAGGCACCTGGATTTCCTCCGGGCTTTAAAAAAGCTACAACTCCCTGCTTCCACCCGAGCAGACGACGTCACGGATCTGCTGGCTGCCTACGACAAATGGATCGAAGCCATCGCCGAGTGCCACGTCTTGATCGACAAAGACAAGACCAAAAAAGCCGATATGGAACGTCAGTTCCGCATACTTCTGGAGAAGCGAACGGAGACCGTATCCGGAATGGGGATGCAGATCGTAGCCGATGATGATGCATCGTGGCTATTGAATGGACCTGACGCAGTTTCGATGGCTAAGATTGTGGAAGAATTGAAACGTGTCGTCGAAGGCATAGTCAATTCTGAACTTGAGCAATATCCCTGGAAAGAAGAATACGAACGTTGGAAAGGCTCCGATGAGGCCAGCCATTGGGCAGATGAAGCCGATAGCTTCTCCCAAGGAGTCCTGTCGCTGGTAAATGAATTGTCCCCCAAGCTCAAAGAGCTGGAGAAGCAGTCGGCAGTCCTGACCCAATGTCGCGATTCGATCGTGGAAAAGGGCGTCCCTGAATCCGTCAAAATCGACCCACAACATCTGGATCAATGGTCTGCCGTCTACAGCCAGATCGTGACGCACGAAAAGAAATGGACGGATTTCTGTCCCTGGTCCGCCCACGCTCGATACCTGCGAGAACTCAAACGCCTGGAAGCGACCATGCGGCGGGCATTTCCTCTTTCAGTGTGGAGAGCTGTAGGGTCGCTGAATGCTGAGGGGCGTGAAGTGCTAGCTAGTGTCGTCGAGGTGACTCGTCAGTGGATTGAGATCCGTCAGCAGTGGAAGGACGCCCAGGAAACGATTCGAGCAATCGAGGCCCAACTCCGGGACATGCGCAAGAAGGGCGGCGAATTAGGTTTCCAGGACGTCCCCGACTCTCAAGACATGCCTAAATGGCTCCGCTTCCGTGAACACGTGATTTCTGACGCCAGCTTGGCTCGTGAAGCTGCAGAGATCTGGCAACGGCGATCCACGAGAGAGCGGATTCAGGCCCAGCTTCAAGGTGTTTCCAGAAGTTTCTTCGACTTCGCAAGCGGCTATCCACTAAAGGACGCCTGGGCGGCGGGACCGGGTAGCAACTTCATGGAAGCCATCAGCAATCTCAGGAATGAGACGAGCCTAGACCGGCTTCAGGAGTTACGAACCCAACTCTACACAGGAATTCTCGATCGCTTTGCTCAGGCATGGGAAACTCTCCAAGAAACCCAGCGACAGATCAGTCAAGCTGAGCAGACAATAGTATCTATCCCTTCCAAGCAAAGCCGCATCCTTGATTGGTGGAAAGACGGCCCTGACGACAATGTCGTCCTACCCGAGATTCCGGACGATCTCCCCCCGCCAGATGCTCTGTCAACTGCATTGGATACCGTTCGGGAGTGGAACACCGGCTGGAACGAATTCAAATGTACCTGGAGACCGGAGAAAATCGCTGAAGCCGATCAGGAGCTGAATTGGGCTCTCGACAAGCTGGATGAAGCCCTAGAAGCTCTACCCGAGACCGAAGAGAGGACCCAACTTCAATCGATCATAGATGGCATCAATAAGGACTCAGAGCAGGACTGGCCGATTGCCGAAGTTCGAGAGATGACTGTTTCCTTCAGCCCTGAACGCCTGAAAGCCAAGATCCAAACTATCGAAGTCGAGTTGGAAAAATCCTCCTTCGAGAAGGCGAAGACCGACTGGCTGGAGAGATTGCTTATTGATGATGACACGGTCCGGGCTGTGGACAGCCTCGAAAAAAGCCTGAGAAAATCACAGGGACAGATTAGCGCAGGACAACACGACCTGTTCCGCAAATCGCTAGGCGCGGTTCCCATCTGGATCACGACCGCACAGGCCCCCCAGTCCATCCCCCTTGAGCCAGATCTCTTTGATATCGTCATCATCGATGAGGCAACCCAGTGTACGCTGACTAATCTGCTACCGCTGGTCTATCGGGGCAAACGCCTTGCAGTGATTGGCGACGGTCACCAACTGCCGGCCATTCCCACGATCCGCGGCACTGAAGAGCGGGCGCTCGCAAAAAAATTCGGCGTCGAGGATCTTCTCGAATTCATCGGTCATGACGAGAATGACGTTTACAGCACTGCCGCCCAATCCCTACCTCGCAGGCGCGCAGATGTCATCATGCTGACCAACCACTATCGAAGCCACCCGCAGATCATCGGGTTCTCCAACAACCAGATCTACCAGCGTGAACTTCGCCTTTTGAGGGATCCCAAAGGCCGGCGCCGCGTCCTGCAGGCCGGGAGCGGTGTTCATGTCCAAGAGGTTACCGGGCAGGCTGTCCGTGGCCCCAAAGGGCGAAGCTGGTGCAACCCGACCGAAGCTGTTGCAGTCGCCACGAGGATCGCCAATTTGCGACGCACAGAAGACAGTGGCCTCAGCATAGGGGTCGTTACGCCCTTCCGGGCCCAGGTGGATATGATCATCAAAGAGCTTGATAAACGGCAGGCTTCCAGGAACGTCCTTGTCGGGACGGCCCATCAGTTCCAGGGCGATGAACGCGATATCATGGTGTTCAGCCCCGTTGTCGCACGTGGGATTCCTCAAAATTCGGCCAAGTGGGTGGAAAGCCCTCCCAACCTCATCAATGTAGCTGTCACTCGGGCCCGTGAGGCACTTTTCATCATTGCCGATCTGGAGTATTGCTCCCGACAGGATGGCATCCTGAAGCATATGGCTCGCTATTGCCGGACCATACAGTCCCTCAGGGAAACTAGCCCTGCCGAACTAGAGTTATTCAGTTGGATGTGTGTTGAAGGATGGAGCCCTGATGTCCACGTACACATGGGGGACATCGAGGTCGATTTCACCCTGATCGCCCCGTCCGGTGAAAAACTGGCGATTGAGGTCGATGGCGATGAATTCCACGATGACCGAAAGGAACAGGACAAGGCCCGAGATGCATATCTGTGGGCCCGAGGCTTCACTGTTCTCCGTTTCCCAGCCCGGGAAATCTTTGAGACCCCGGCCAGTGTCATCCACCGGATCAAAGTGAAGTACGACGCAAGGTGAACAAGCTATTAAAATTGAAGCGGATATGGCGGCATGCTTGTCGGGCGCTTTGGCGAAAACCTAGGTGCTCGAACAGGAGTTGGAATAGGACCAAGCCGCTGGGCGATGTCAGAGATTTTGGCGTGGTAGAGAACCCATACATAATCTCATGTCTGGAGCCGTCTTTCAATGTTTTGCTGTCATTCGAACCATGAATTGTTTGCAATCATGGGGTTCATTCAGTGCTCCCCTTCGCCGCAAATTCTCTGAATCAGCGGATCGTTACGAGAAGAAGTCAACGCTGATCACCAGCCAACTTCCGGTGGACAAGTGGCACCGGTATCTGGAAGACCCGACCTTGGCCGACGCCATCTTGGACCGGGTGGTGTACAACGCTTAGCGGCTCGAACTGAAAGGAGAATCGATAAGGAAACGTAAGGGAAAATCTTGACGAGAAGGATCAATGTGAGTTTAGGACAAGAGTGCCCCCCCATGAAGGCGAACATACCACCCATGGCCCGCAGGAAACCTTCAATCCGGGTGATCAGTGCTCGTTCCAATTCCCGCTCCAACGGGTCCTTACAGCGCTCCAGGATGGCCCAGCCAAGTTGAGACTCCAACCGATTTCTCGCACCAGTGGTGCGAGTTTTCCAAACAGGCATACGCCTCGAAAAAAGCCGCGCACACCGGGAAACTCCACCCATTGGCCCGGTAGCCTTGCCCTCCCCCCACAAATATATTTGGTTTCAAAAAAACCCTCCACCCCACCACCCCAACCCCAAACCGGAGCCCAATCCCATGCCCAACCCCAACCCCCACGCCAACCACCCCCGCCCCTTTCACCTCTTCCTCCCCCTCTGCCTGACCCTCGCCACCTCCCTAACCCTCCCCCCGCCCGCCAGCGCCTGCACCAACTTCATCGCCAGCAAAGGCGCCACCACCGACGGCTCCGTCATCGTCACCTACACCTGCGACGGCGAATTCCACCCCCTTCTGCGCCTCACCCCCGCCGCGGACCACCAACCCGGCGACGTCTTCCAGGTCACCACCTGGGGCGATCAGGTCCTGGGCGAGGTCGCCCAGCCCCCCCACACCTACGCCGTGATGAAGCTGATGAACGAGAACCAGGTCACCATCGGCGAAACGACCACCGGCGGCCGCGAAGAGCTGATCAACCCCGACGGCCTGCTCCCCTACTGGCACCTGATGGGCCTGACCCTCCAGCGCGCCGAATCCGCCCGCCACGCCATCCAGATCATGGGGCAGCTCATGGACGAGTACGGCTACCGCAGCAGCGGCGAGAGCTTCGCCATCGGCGATCCCGAAGAAGCCTGGATCATGGAAGTGGTGGGCCCCGGACCCGGCGGCCAAGGCGCCCACTGGGTGGCCCTGCGCGTGCCCGACGGCTACGTCAGCGCCTACGCCAACATGGGCCGCATCGGCACCTTCGATCCCCGAGACAAGAAGAACTGCCTGACCAGCGGACCGGGCATGATCCGGTTCGCCCAGGAGCAAGGCTGGTACGATCCCGCCGACGGCCCCTTCAACTGGCGCGAGGCCTTCCACCCCGCCGATCCTCAGAGACTGCGCTACACCGCCACCCGGGTCTGGAGCCTGTTCCGCCGCTGCGGCGTGGAACTGCCCGCGGACTATCACCGCGGCACCGCAGGCGCCGAGCCCTACCCCCTGTGGATCAAGCCGGAAAAGAAGCTGGACGTGGCCGACGTCTTCGCCCTGATGCGGGACCACTACGAAGGCACCGAGTTCGACATGACCCGGGGTGTGGACGCCGGCCCCTACGGCAACCCCAGCCGCTGGCGCCCCATGGGCTTCGAGCTGGATGGCCACAGCTACACCTGGGAACGCCCCATCAGCACCCAGCAGACGGGCTTCAGCATGGTCACCCAGTCCCGCTCCTGGCTGCCCGATCCCATCGGCGGGGTCACCTGGTACGGCCTGGACGACACCTGGTTCACCTGCTACGTGCCCCTGTACTGCGGCCAGGACGCCGTGCCCCCCAGCTACGCGCGCGGCAGCCTGGGCCGGTTCAGCTGGGATTCGGCCTGGTGGACCTTCAACTTCGTGTCCAACTTCGCGGCCCTCAAGTACCGCTACATGAGTCCGGACATCCAGGCCGTGCAGGACGAGTTGGAAGGCCATCTGCTGGCCTTGCAGCCGGCCGTGGAAATGACGGCCAAGAAGCTGGCCAAGGAAGATCCCCAGCTCATGCGCGCCTACCTGACGGACTACTCCGTGCAACATGCCGAGGACGTGGTGCGCAAGTGGCGTGACCTGGGCGAGTACCTGATCACCACCTACAACGACGGCTACGTCAAAGATGCCGACGGCCGTGTCACCGAGAAGGGCTATCCGGAGAGCTGGCTGCGCGCCGTCATCCGGGCCCATCCGGACAAATACCGGCTGCCCGACGTTCAGGATCTGGAAGAGCCGGCGGACTACTGATCCGGGCGCAGGACATGCCATTTTTTTTCACCGCCCACGTTTGACAGACGGTGACGACCAGTTGTATTGTCCAACCAACTGTCACCGCCTCTGAAAAGGAAAACTCATGAAAAAAATAGCGATTATGGCGCTTATGGTCCTGCTGGCCGCGCCCGCCGCCGCCCAGATGTTCCAGACCGTGAACCCGGACCAGGCCCATCTCCTGCAAGCCGACGGTCCGGCACAAATGTACTGCCCCAACTGCGGCATGAACCTGGTCACCTTCTACAAAACCAGCCACGCCCTCACCCGGGAAGACGGCGGCACGCACCAGTACTGCTCCCTGCACTGCCTGGTGGACGCCAACAGCGGGAACCTGGACAAGGCGCGGGTGGTGGACATCACCAGCCTGGCCTTCATCCCCGTCACCGACGCCTTCTACGTGGTCGGTAGCGACGTCAAGGGCACCATGACCATGAAGAGCAAGTACGCCTTCGCGGACAAGGGCGCGGCCCAGGCCTTCGCCACTAAGCACGGCGGCCAGATCATGGAGTTCGACGCTGCGGCGACCCTGGCCCGTGAGGCGTTGCCCGTGGAAAATCAGAACATCGACAAGAAAAGAACCATGATGGCCAAGAAGGGGCGGGCCATCTTCGACAAGATGGCCGGCGATGCCGAAGTCCCGCCCCTGCGCTCCATCGCCGAGGCCAAGACCTGGGTCAAGGAGAGCGGTGTCTGCGGTCCCCTGGCGGACAAGCAATACCAGGCGGTGGCCATTTACCTGATGCGGCGTGAAAGCATGGCCGGGCATGCCGCCGACGGCCCCCGCATCCAGGTGCCCGAGGACGCCAAGTGCCCTGTGTGCGGCATGTTCGTCGCCAAGTATCCCAAGTGGGCGGCCATGCTGAAGACGGCCGATGGGCGCGTCTTCTACTTCGACGGCGTCAAGGACATGATGAAATTCTACCTGCAGCCCGAGAAGTTCCACGTGAAGGTCCGCACCGAGGATTTCGTGAACGTGGTCGTGTCCGATTACTATTCCCTGGAACCGCTGGACGGCACCAAGGCTTTCTATGTGGTCGGCAGCAACGTGTTCGGCCCCATGGGCAACGAGCTGATCCCCCTGCCCAACCGGAAAAAGGCCGAGGCTTTTCTGCAGGACCATTTCGGCGAGCGCATCTACCGTTTCGAAGAGATCGATCGCAAGCTGGTCTACTGGCTGGATTCGTAAGATGGGAGATAAAGTATCTCACGGCTGACCATGGCATTCCTGGGGGCGTTGGTTCTGCTCCTGCTGGGGTTCGCGGCGGTGGTGTGGGACGGCGTCCACGCCCCGCCGCCGCGGTTTCCCGCCCAGGTGACGCGCGTGACCCGGCTGCCGCGCGTCAGCATCAGCGCCGGCTGGCTGGAAGCGCCCGTGCCCCCTTACCGAGATGGCGCCGAAGAGGTCTTCCCCGGCATGCGGCCCATCAACTATCAGGATTTCGTCTATGCCAGGTAGCGCCTTCCTCAACTTCCTTTTTCTGCTGATCGCCCGGCACCGGACCAAGCATCTGGCCATCTTCCTCATCTCCATCTTGATCATCTTCCTGGTGGGCACCGTGATGATGGTGACCGAAAGCCTGCGGCAGGACATGCGCCTGACCCTGGACGACCAGGCCGATGTCATCATCCAGCGCATACGCGCGGGCAAGGTGGTGGATCTGCCCGCGGACTGGGCCTACGACCTGGCCGAAATCGAAGGCGTGACGGCGGCCCTGCCCCGCATCTTCGGGCGCTATTTCCACGAGCCCAACGGCACCCACTTCCTGGTGGTGGGCGTCGACCCCTTCGACAGCCAGGCCGCCGCCAGCCTGCAAGAGTTGGTGGACGGCTTGGACCTGAGGGAATTCCTGGCCGGGCGCAACATGGTCGTGGGCCCGGCCGTGCGCCGCTTCCTGACGGAAAGCCACTACGGCGACGAGTACATCTTCAAGACCCCCGCCAGCGAAAGCGTGCCCGTGCGCGTCATGGATGTCTTCTCCAGCGAGAGCGGGCTGCTGAGCGCGGACCTCATCGTCATGAACCAAGATCTGGCGCGGCGGATTCTGGGAGTGACGCCCGAGATGGCCACGGACATCGCCCTGGTGGTGCCCAACCCGCTGGAATGGGACGGGGTCATGGCCAAGGCCATCGGCCGACACTACGACATCCGCGTCGTGTTGAAGCGGGAGCTGGCCACGGCGTACGAAAATCTCTTCAACTACCAGGGCGGGGTCTTCCTGCTGCTGTACGCCATCGCGCTGGCCACCTTCATGCTCATCCTGTACCAGCGCTACAGCATGATCACCGGCGCGGATCGGCGCGAGATCGGTATTCTGCGCGCCGTGGGCTGGAGCATCCGCGCCGTCATCGCCCTGAAGATGGCCGAAAGCCTGGTGGTGGCCGTGGCGGCCTATCTGGCGGGGATCATCCTGTCTTACGGATACGTCTTCCTGCTGGACGCGCCGCTGCTGCGGGAGGTTTTCCTGGGCTTCGGGAACCTGCCCCAGGATATTTCCCTGAGCCGCACCCTGAACCCGGGCCTGCTGGGGTTGCTCTTCCTTCTGTTCATCCTGCCCTACGCCGCCACGGTGCTGGTGCCCGTGTGGCGGGTGGCCGTGGTCGAGCCCATCGAGGCGATGAAATGATCACCATCAGGAATCTCAACAAGATCCACAACCAGGGCCGCGGCAACGAATTCCAGTCCCTGCACGATATCGACCTGGAGGTGGCCGCCGGGCAGCTGGTGGTGCTGCAGGGTGTCAGCGGCAGCGGCAAGACCACTCTGCTGTCCATCCTGGGGGCGCTGATCAAGCCCACCAGCGGCGAGGTCATCGTGGACGGCCGGCGCGTGGCCAAGCTGCCGGACCTGCACGCGTCTCGCTTCCGCTCCCACAACCTGGGTTTCGTCTTCCAGCACTTCAACCTTTTCGAGACCCTGGACGTGGCCCGCAATGTGAGCGTGCCGCTCATTCCCCAGGGGCTGGGTCAGGGCGAGGTGGATCGGCGTGTGGCCGCGGCCATGGAACTGGCCGGTATCGAGCACAAGGCGCGGCAAAGGGTGGCCGATCTGTCCGGTGGCGAGAAGCAGCGCTGCGCCATCGCGCGGGCCCTGGTGACCAAGCCCCGGGTGGTGCTTTGCGATGAGCCCACCGCCAATCTGGACAGAGAGAACACCCTGCGCTTCATCGCCATCCTGCGGCGCCTGAAGGAGCGGGAGACCACCGTCGTGGTGGCCACCCATGACCCTGTTTTCGCGGACCTCGACGTTGTCGACCAGGTGGTCGCCATGCGGGGCGGCCGCATCGTCGCGCCATGATCCTGCTGGCCAAGGAAGTCGTCGTTTTCCTGCTGCTGGAACTGGTTCTGGCCATCAGCGGCCTGGTCGCCTTCGTCAGCGCCCTGGAGATTCTGCGCGGGTGGGATTTCCAGCAGGTGAGCAGCGCCCAGTATCGCCTGGAAAAGCGTGCCTATCTGGTGGTGCTGATCATCCTTTTCCTGCTGACGGCCAAGCTGGCGCTGCTGCCCTTCTTCGCCTACGCCGTGGACAAGTTGGCGGTCATCATTCCCGGCGCCATGTGCGGCGCGGGCGTGATCAATGCCAACGCCTATGGCTCGGTGCTGCTGAAGCTGAAGATCGGAGTGCTTTTCCTCAGCGGCCTGTGGCTGCTGGTGAACCGCACCGATCTGCAGGCCACGGATTACCCCTTCTTCAAGGTTAAGCTGCGCCTTTACCTGGCCATCTTCGGGTTCGTGGTGCTGGAGACGCTGCTGGATTTCCTCTACTTCGCCAACATCTCCACCCTGACTCCGGTGCAATGCTGTTCCGTGATCTTCGGTATATCCGGCGGGGCGGACGCGCTGCCTCTGGGCCTGCAAACCGGGTCCCTGTTGCAAATTTTCTATCTGCTGTTTGTCCTGATCTTGGTGCTCAGCGTTGCCCGTTACAGCCTCATCAGTCTGGTGGCCAATGCGGCCTTTCTTTTCTTCGCCTATCATGCGGTGGTGGATTTCTTCGGCACCTACATCTACGCCCTGCCCACCCACAAATGCCCCTTCTGCATGCTTCAACAGGAGTACCACTTCGTCGGCTATCTGGTGTGGGGCTCGCTCTTCCTGGGAACCTTCTTCGGGATGGCGGCCTTTCCGTTGAAGATGATCCTGGGTCGGGAAACGGGCTACCTGTCCCGCTACAACGCCCTCTTCCTGGGCCTGTTCGTGGTGCTCAACTCGCTCTTTGTGGCTGTGTATTACCTCAAGCACGGAGTCCTGCTCTGATGAAAAAAATGCTTCCGGTCCTCGTGACCTTGGTCCTGGCGGCCCTACTGGCCGTCTTCTTCCTGAATCGGCAGGAAAGCACCTCTTTCATCACCATCGCCAAAGGCAACCACGACGCCCGGCCCCTGCCCATGCTGCCGGGCAAGGTGTATCAGGACACGGAGTGCGGCATGCCGGTGGAGCAAAAGGAATTCTCCGCCCAGGCCGTGGACGGCAAGGGGCGCACCTGGTTTTTCGACGACCCGGGATGCCTGGTCCTATGGCTGGACGGTCGGAAGGACGCCGCGACGCTGACCCTCTGGGTCCACGGCAAACAGGGGGTGGGCTGGCTGGACGCCCGTCAGGCTTGGTACGCCCGGACCGACCTGACAACCCCCATGCATTATGGGTTCTGCCCTTATCCTCAGCCCCAGGACGGTTACGTGGATTTCGCAACCATGACCCGGCTCATGCTGCGGGGTGAGAACCTTACCAATCCCTACGTGCGCAAGGAATTACTGAATCGATAATGAGGGTGGAGAAAGAGTTTCCCCACTCAGGCAACACAAGCCGGAAATCTTGACCTCGAGGTCCGGTACCATTATGATCCGCCCATGGTTCGGAGCACACATGCCATCCTCTTTTCGTTGATTCTCTGCGGTCTTGGCACCCCGTGTCTTGCGGAACACCCTATCCAGAACCTGATCGACCTGACCCCGGCCGGTGGGCGGCTGACACCGGAGCCGGGCACCTACCGCGGGCCCGCCGTCATCGACAAGCCCATGACCCTCGATGGAATGAACCAGGTGATCATCGACGGGCATCGCCAGGGCGTGGTGCTGACCATCGACAGCCCCGGCGTGGTGGTGCGGAATCTGCGCCTGACCGGTTCGGGCCATTCCCACGACACGGTGGACGCGGGCATCCTGGTCCGGGCCGACAGCGTGCTGGTGGAGCACAACCTGCTGGACAACGTGCTGTTCGGGATCCATCTGCAGCAGTGCCGGAACGTGGTGGTGCGCCGCAACCAGGTCTCGTCCATCGGGGAGGACCGAACGCTGCGCGGCGAAGGGCTGCGGCTGTGGTACAGCGAGGACAACCTCATCGAGAACAACCGCTTCTTCCGGGTCCGGGATCTGGTGCTGAGCAACTCCACACGCAACGTCCTGAAGGACAACCGCATCATCGAAAGCCGCATGGGCATCGAATTCATCCGCAGCCCCGACAACGAAGTCTCCGGCAACATCCTGGAAGGCAATGACCACGGGATCGTGGGCATCTACTCCGACAGCCTGAAGATCCATCACAACTTCATCAGCCACCAGGACAACCTGCTGGGTTCGGCCATCGCCGTCAAGGGCTCCAGCAAGACCATGATCGCGGATAACCGGATCCTGGACTGCGCCATCGGCCTGACGGCCAACAGCCCCATGTTCCCCGAGAACATCCTCTACATCCACCGTAACCATTTCGCCTACAACGATGTGGCCATGTACTTCTATGGCGATCGGGGCGGGCACGTGATCCACGGCAACAGCTTCCAGGGCAACTTCCAGCAGGTGGCCGTCACCGGCCCCACCAGCGCCGTGGAAAACGATTGGCTGGGGAATTTCTGGCAGGATTATCGAGGGTTCGATCAGGATGGCGACGGCATCGGGGACAAGCCCTACACCGTGTTCCAGTACAGCGAGCGCATCTGGATGGACCGGGCCATGGCCCGTTTCTTCCGGGGTTCACCGGTGCTGGAAATGGTGGATTTCGTCCAGAGGCTGGCGCCGCTCTCGCCGCCGGTGGTCATCCTGGAAGATCCGCGCCCCTTGTTCCGGAACCCTCAGGAGTAGTCGCCCCGCTTGAAGAGCCAGAAACCCAGACCCGCCGAGCCCAGCCCCAGCAGCACCGGATACACCATGGCCCAGACCAGATACCCCGCGCGCCCGAAGTTGTCCAGGATCACATAGGCGGACGGCCCCAGCAACACCAGTTGCGGATCGAAAAGCAGCATGCTGCTGGTCCGGAAAACCTGCAACGGATTGGCCAGGGCCACGGCCACCGCCGTCTCCGGCGGCAGGCCCTCCTGAATCATCACACCCAACAGGATCAGGTCCAGGAAAAGCAGCAGGAAAAGCCACACCAGGAAGGCCGCCCCCTGGGCCACATCCGTGCTGCGGCTCAGGGTGGAGACCAGCATCCCGATGCCCAGGAAACACCAAGCCAGAGAGGCCAGCAGGCCGGAGTAGAAAAGCACCTGAAACCAAGGCACCGCCACACCCTGGATCATACCCCACAGCACGGCCAACAGCATGGAAATGAAAACAGGCAGAAAGACCACCAGGAAGCGCCCCACCAGCTTGCCCCAATACCAAGGACCAATACCCACGGGCAGAGCCAGGATGTACTCGAAGACGCCCGCCTCACGATCGCCCACCACCGAGCGCACGGTGGTGATGAGCATGAAAATGGGCATGATGGCCATGGTGATCTGCAGATAGGTGACCAGCAGGCGCGACAGGCCGGTGAAGCCCATGACCCGCGATTCCGTCAGACCGCTGACAAAGAGCCCGACAATGATGCCGCCGAAGACGATGGTGTAGATAAGGAACCAGCGGGCCCGCAGGGATTCGCCGATATCGGTCCAGGCCAGTTGTATGAGCTGCTTCAACATTCCGTGTGCGCCTTTCGCGTCGTTATTTTCTAAGACCCGGGAACCGCGGAGGGGCCGCCGGCTCCGTGGAACTCGGCCTCGCGGCGGTAGATTTCCGTCCGGGCCTGCTCCCAGTTCAGGGCACCGGGCACCGAATCCGGCCGGGCGCCGATGCCGTAGTCCATGGGCGTGATCTTGTCCTTCTCGTAGAACGCCCGCGTGGCGTCGAGCCAGCTTCCGTCCCGATAGTCGGTGACCCAGATTTCGGTGCGGGGGTCGTCGCGCCAAGGCTGCTCATCCAGCCAGAGCACCGTGCAGCCGATATCGTCGAAGAACTCCACCCGCGTGCGCCGCTCCGCCGGGCCGCCACGTACCTGGGCGGCGTAACGGCGATCACTGACGGCCATGATGCACCGCACGCAGACCACCTTATCCCAGCGCACCTGCTCCGGACCCGTCTTGGGCCCGCTCCCGCAACCGGGCGTCAGCAGCAGGACCGGCAACAAGAGGGCGGCCGGCAGCAGCCCCCCGGCCAGACGAAGCGCCCCGGCCAGACGAAGCCCCCCCCAGCTAGGCTTCATCCCGCCCGCCTTCTTTCATCTCCACGGCGCGCAGCAAGGCCGCGTAGCGCGACAGCACGCCCAAGAAGCGCAGCCGGTCCGGGCCGGCCACCTTGCCCGTCCAGACAAGCCCATCGGCTTCACCGCTGAAGTCCCAATCCTTGATCGCCTTGGCGAAGGCCGGCTCCACCCGCGCCAGCACAAGACGGCAGCGCTGGACGGCAGCCATATCCACGCTGTCGTCCACATGGTCGTTCAGCACGATCCGGCCACGATCCAACTCGATGACCCGGTTCACCAGCGACGCCACCTCATCCAGGCGGTGGCTGGAAATGAGCATGCTGACCTGCTCCTTGCGCTTCTCCAGCAGCTGGAAGAAAACCTGCCGCGCGGCCGGATCCAGGTTCGCGGCGGGCTCGTCCATGATCAGCAGATCCGTGTCCCGCCCCAGAGCCAGGCCGATGAGCATCTTCTGTTTCTCGCCGCCGGAGAGCTTCACGAAGGGACGCCCCTTGATTTCCTCCACGTTCAGCCCCAGGGCCCCGGCCACCTCTTCCATGGAGCGCGGCGAGGCGCCGCAGACCTTGGCCGTGAAGTCCACAAGCTGGCCCACCGTCATCTTCAGCGGGGGAGGCAACTGGGGCACGAAGCCGATGCGCCCCAGCACCATAGTCCGCTGCCGGCGCGGGTTCACGCCATTGATGGTGACAAGGCCCTCATGCGTGTACTCGCCCAGCAGGCAACGGATGAGCGTGGTCTTGCCGGCGCCGTTGCTGCCCACCAGGGCCACCCGGTCACCCCGGGCGATTTCCAGATCCAAGCCGCGCAGCACCTTGGTGCGGCGGAAGGTTTTCACAAGTTCTTTGACCTCAATCACTAGATCTTGTCCAGTCCTTTGAATTTGAATTGCAAAGCGTTGGTCGGGCAGGTCTCGATACAACGGGCACAACGCGTGCAGTCCGCGCCCGTCTCCGACTTCATG
Source organism: bacterium DOLZORAL124_64_63 (assembly GCA_002747875.1). Lineage (GTDB taxonomy): Bacteria > Krumholzibacteriota > Krumholzibacteriia > LZORAL124-64-63 > LZORAL124-64-63 > LZORAL124-64-63. The sequence continues at coordinate 1,197 of PDQT01000077.1, read as the reverse complement.
GCCATGGCCCGCCCCTTCCGGGTGAAGTCCAGCACGTGCGGCACCAGACAGACGGCCCGGCAGGCTCCGTCATGGTGGCACTTGGTCAGATCGTGGACCACCTTCAGGGGCGATGTGGCCCCCACCAGACCGTAGGTCAGCCCGATGGGGCAACAGTACCGGCACCAGGCCCGCTTGGAGAAGAAGACCTCCAAGGCCAGCAAAGCCAGCACCCAGATCATGGCCAGGCCAGGCCCATAGATGAGAGCCCGGCTGACGATACCCGTGGGGCTGATGGTCTCATATACCGTGTATCCGGTGACAAAAGCCAGACCCGCGAACACCAGCCACAACACCGTCCGCAGGCGGCGGTCCAGTTTATGGTTCTTGGCCCAGCCTTTGCGCACCAGCTTGTTATGCAGGATCTCGCCCCATTCGGCCAGCAGATAATAGGGGCAAATCCAGCTGCAGAAGGTGCGGCCGCCCAGCAACCACCAGATCATGAAAACCGTCACGATACCGATCAGCAGATTCACCAGGACCTGCTTGTAGGCCAGCATCACCTGCAGCGCGGCGTTCAGATCCGCCAGGTGGAACCCCGCGAAACGCGACCCCGTCAGGGCACCCTCCATAAGCTGCAGATCCACCCGGTAGCTCAGGATGAACAGCACGTTCACGAGGATCAGAACCGACCACCGCACACGACGCCACTTCTTGGGCCCGGCGGCCACCTCGTGCCGCAAGACCATGAATTTCTTCATGGCCTCCTTGTCCCGTTTCCGGCTCATATCCGCGTGGAAGGCGGTGGCCTTCTTGGTGATCCTGGCCGGATCCGGCTTGGTGGGTTCCTTGCCCAGAAGCAGAGCCAGGGAGCGCGCCATGCCTCTCATGCGTGACCTCCCATTCTGTGTTCAAAGTCCACCTGGATAGCCGCCGGCTGAACCGGACAGACCATTTCGCAGGCTCCGCAGCCCACGCACCCTTCCAGGATCTCGGGCATGAAGGTGGCCTGGCCGTTCACATCATCCCCGGCTGTCAGTTGAATGGCGGAAGCGGGCGGGCACTGCAAAGGATTGCCCGCCGGCGGGTTTCCCGCCTCGCACTGCGCCAGGCGAATTTCGATGGGACAACGCTGCACGCACAGGTTGCAGACATCTTCGTCGAATTCGTGCTCGTTGAGGGCGATGGCATTCCAGCGGTCGATTTCATCGAAGCGCA
>PDQT01000118.1 GCA_002747875.1 bacterium DOLZORAL124_64_63 | reverse complement strand
CGTTGGCCTTGCCCATGGCGACGCCGACCTTGCCCTTGCCGTCACCAACGGTCACGATGGCGCTGAAGCTGAAGCGACGGCCACCCTTGACCACCTTGGCCACGCGGTTGATGTTGATCACGTTCTCGTGCATGTCGCTCTGCTGGTCGCGGTTGCCGTCACGACCGCCGCGACCGCCGCGGCCATCACGACCACCGGGTCCGCGACCACGGCCACCGGGGCCGCCAGGGCCACGCCCGCCCGGCCCACCGGGGCCACGCCCACCGGGTCCGCCGGGACCACGCCGTCCGCGATTGTCGTCAGACCTCTGATTATTGGAAAATTCCGCCATCTGAATCTTTCTCCTGTTTTGTCCCCGGCCGCGCCGTACGGGACATTTGGTCGAACACCGAACTCCGGGTCCGAATTAAACCTTCATGCCGCCGTCCCTGAGCCCGCGGGCCAGGGCGGCCACACGGCCGTGATACAGATAACCGCTACGGTCGAAGACCATCGCTTCGATGCCCTTCGCCTTGGCCGCCTCGGCCAAGGTGCGGCCGACCTTGTAGGCCGTGGCGCACTTGCCGGAAACACCCTCGGGGGCTTCGGCGTCCGCGGCGACCTTGCCGTTGCAGGCCAGCAGAGTACGACCCTCGTCGTCGTCGATGACCTGGGCGTAGATGTTCTTGTGGGTGCGGTAGATCGAGACGCGGGGCCGCTGAGCCGTGCCGGCCAGCCGCTTGCGAATGTGGATCTTCCGCTTGACCCGAATCTGACGCCTTCTCGCGCTAATGCTCTTCATGTCTCTTCACCTTCCGACCTTGGCGGTCCTACTTACCGGCCGCCTTACCGGCCTTCCTGACGATCTGCTCACCCACGTAGCGGATACCCTTGCCCTTGTAGGGTTCAGGCTTACGGAAAGCCCGGATCTCCGCCGCGATCTGCCCCACGCGCTGCTTGTCGATGCCGGACACGTTGATGTGCGTGGCATCGGGGCACTCGATGGTCACGTCCGCCGGGATGGGGTATTCCAGGGGGTGGCTGAACTGCAGCTGCAGGTCCAGAACCTTGCCCTTGACCTGGGCGCGGTAACCGACACCCTGGATCTCCAGGGATTTGGTGAACCCTTCGGTCACGCCCTTGACCTGGTTGGCGATCAGGGCGCGCACCAGGCCGTGCCGGGCCTTGCTGGTTTTGCTGTCATCCGGGCGGGTGATGGTCAGCACGCCATCGCTCTGCTCGTAGGACAGGCCGGTGGGGATGTGCTGGGTGTGCTCACCCTTGGGCCCCTTGACCACGGAGGTGTTGCCGTCCACAGTGACGGTCACCCCGGCGGGCAGGGATATGGGATTATTTCCGATGCGCGACATTAAATCTTCCTCCGCAAGTTACTTGAGACGGCCGGTCACGAAGTCTGGCCACCTGAAGATCTGGTTTTTACCAGACTTCGCACAGCACTTCGCCGCCGATGCCTCGCATCCGGCACTGGTGCCCGGTCAGTAAGCCCTGGTTGGTGGACAGGATACTGATGCCGTACCCGCCACAAACCTTGGGGATGTTGTCCTTGGGGGCGAAGACTCGACGACCCGGCCGGCTCACGCGCCGGATGCCTTCGATGACCCCGGTCCGCGCGCCGTCCCTGTTGTAATATTTCAGGGTCAGGCGCAGGGTGCCCTGGGCGGTCTCGTCAAGTTCTTCCACCTTCTCCACGTAACCCTGCTGCTCCAGCAGCAGAGCCATATTCCGCTTCAGGTTGGAAGCGGGAATCGTCACTTTCCGGTGTCCCGCCTGGGTGGCGTTCCGGATGCGGGTCAGCATATCCGCGATGGGATCAGTCATGCTCATTGCAGAACTCCTACCTCTACCAACTGGCCTTGGTGATTCCGGGAATATCGCCGTTGAGAGCCAACTGGCGAAAACAGATACGGCAGATGCCGAACTTCCGGATGTAACCCCGGGGGCGCCCACAGCGGCGGCACCGGTTGTATGCCCGCACCTTGAAGCGGGGCTTACGGTTGGCCTTGGCAATCAATGCTTTACGGGCCACAACAGTCTCCTCGGTTAACGCCGGAACGGCATTCCCATCAGACGCAACAGTTCGCGTCCTTCTTCGTCATTCTGGGCGGTGGTCACGATGGTGATGTTCATACCACGGTGCTCATCCACCTTGTCGTACTCGATCTCGGGGAAGATCAGCTGATCTTTCAGCCCGATGGTGTAGTCGCCGCTGCCGCTGAGCCGGGTGGGCAGTCCGCGGAAGTCGCGGATACGGGGCAGGGCCACGTTGATGAAGCGGTCCAGGAACTCCCACATGCGGGCATCGCGCAGGGTCACGCGGGCACCGATGTTCATGCCCTCACGCAGCTTGAAGTTCGAGATGGACTTCCGGGCCTTGGTGGGCACGGCCTTCTGGCCGGTGATGGCCTCCAGCTCGGCCAGGGCGCTTTCCAGAACCTTGGGGTTGGTCGGAGCGTTGCCCAGGCCCATGTTCAGAACCACCTTCACGGGCCGGGGGATCTGCATGGTGCTGGAGAATCCGAACTTCTCCCGCAGAGCCGTCTTCATCTCCGACTCGTATTTCTCTCGCAAACGGGGCTTCACAGCAGCCATTGTCATTATCCTTCCACCGACAGCTAGTCGTTCAGCATCTCGCCGCTCTTCTTGCTCACGCGAGCGCGGCTGCCGTCGGACAGGAGTTGTTTGCCAATTCGGGTCTGCTTACCGGTGTTGGGGCAGACCAACATCACGTTCGAGGCCTCGATGGGCGCTTCCTTCTCGATGATCCCGCCCTGGGGCAGCTCTTTGCTGGCCTTGGTGTGGCGCTTGATCATGTTGACCTTTTCCACGATGACCCGCCCCTTGGAGGGGAAGACCTTCAGGACCTTGCCCTCCTTGCCGGCATCGTTGCCGCTGATGACGCGGACCGTGTCGTTCTTGCGGATACGCATCACAGCACCTCCGGGGCCAGGGACACGATCTTCATGAACCGCTTGTCGCGCAGCTCACGCGCCACGGGGCCGAAGATACGGGTACCGACGGGGTCGACGGACTCGGCCTGCAGGATCACCGCGGCGTTGTCGCTGAAGCGGATGTAGGAGCCGTCCTTGCGGCCGATCTCCTTGGTGGTCCGCACGATCACACACTTGACGACCTGCCCCTTCTTGACGTTGCCGTTGGGGATGGCCGACTTCACGCTGGCGACGATGATGTCGCCCACGCGGGCGTAACGCCGCTTGGAGCCGCCCAGCACGCGGAAGCACTCGACCACCTTGGCGCCGGAGTTGTCCGCGACTTTGAGTTTCGTAGTTTCCTGAATCATTGCTTCATTCCTCCGGAACGTTTCCGTTTACTTGGCCCGTTCCAGGATCTCCGCCACGCGCCAGCGCTTGGTCTTGGAGAGGGGACGGGTGGCCATGACCTTCACGACATCGCCGACCTTGCACTCGTTTTCCTGGTCGTGAGCCACAAGTTTGGCCGTCCGGGTGACGATCCGCTTGTAGCGGGGATGGGGAAAACGGCGGCGGATCCGCACCACGACGGTCTTGTCGTTGGTGTCGGAAACGACTTCGCCGATCCTCACCGCACGCAGGTTTCTCTCGTTGTTCTCCATCTTTCCAACTCCCTGGCAGGCTACTCGCCGGCGGCCCGCTTCTGGTTGATGACAGTCTTGATAACGGCCACTTCGCGACGCAGTTCGCGAACCTGAAGCGGGTTATCCAGCTGGTGCATGCTCAGCTTGATCTTCAGCTGCATCAGCTCTTCGGCTTTGTCCTTCTCGAGGCTGATGAGCTCTTCGAGAGACTGTTCACGCATTTCGTGAGCTTTCATACCACTAATCTCCCTGACGGCTGATAATGCGCGTCTTGAAAGGCAGCTTGGCCGCACCCAGGCTCAGGGCCTTCTTGGCCAGCTGGAAATCCACGCCGTTGATCTCGAAGAGGATCCGGCCCGGCTTGACCACGGCGACCCAGTACTCCGGGGCGCCCTTACCCTTACCCATACGGGTTTCGGCGGGCTTCAGGGTGATGGGTTTGTCCGGGAAAACCCGGATCCAGACCTGGCCCTGCCGCTTCATCCGGCGCGTGATAGCCACACGGGTGGCCTCGATCTGGCGGCTGGTGATCCAACCGTTGTCCAGGGCTTGCAGGCCATAGTCACCGAAGGAGATGGTCGAGCCACGCCAGGCCAATCCCCGACGTTTGCCCTTGAACGTCTTCCTGTGTTTGGTGCGCTTCGGCATCAACATGATTCGTCGTCCTCTTCATTTGGCGGGGCCTCGGGGCCCGGCCAAGCCATTTATCGTCGAAGCGCCTTAGGCGCGCTGCTCGACAACCTGCTTGCGCAGCTGCTCTTTGAAATCGTGGGGGAAGATCTCGCCCTTGCAGATCCAGACCTTCACACCGATGGCGCCGTACTGGGTACGAGCCGTGGCCACACCGTAATCGATATCCGCGCGCAGGGTGTGCAGAGGCACGCTGCCGTCGTGATAGGACTCGATGCGGGCCATCTCGGCTCCGCCCAAGCGGCCGGCGCAACGCACCTTGATGCCCTTGGCCCCCATGCGCATGGCCGTGGCGATGCTCTTCTTCATGGCCCGCCGGAAGGAGACACGACCCACCAGCTGGGCGGCGATGTGATCGGCCACCAAAGGAGCGCTCAGCTCGGGCTTCTTGACCTCTTCCACATCCAGCTTGACGTTCTTGCCCACCATCTTCTGGAGCTCGGCACGCAGCTGGTCCGCCTTGGTGCCCTTACGCCCGATCACCACGCCGGGACGGCTGGTGGCGATGACGATGGTCACCTTCTCGCGGAAACGCTTGATCTTCACGGACTCCACGCCGGCGTTGCCGACCCGGGCCAGCACGTACTTGCGCAGCAGCTGGTCCTCGTTCAGCCAATCGGCGAAATGCTTGTCCGTGATCCAGGTGGAGTTCCAGTCCTTGACGATACCCAGCCGGAACCCGATCGGATGTGTTTTCTGACCCATGGTCATCCTTCCTTGAGCCCGCCCCACCGGGCGCGGCGTATTCTACTCGTCATTCAGCCGCAGCTGAAAATTCCCATCGCTTCGGCTAGACGCCGGAGGCGACCAACACCTTGATATGGCTGGTCCGCTTGTTGATGCGGAAAGCCCGGCCCTGGGCGCGCGGACGGATCCGCTTCAGCGTGGGGCCCTCATCCACCCGAATCTCCTTGATGAAGATATTCGAGTTGTCCAGGGCCTCCTGGCCGTCGTTCTTGTCCAGAACGTTGGCCGTGGCCGACAGGATGGCCTTGCGCAAAATAGGCGAGGCCTTCTTGGGCGTCAGGGCCAGAATGCCCAGCGCCTCGTCGATGCTCTTGCCCCGGATCAGGTCGGCGACCAGTCGGGTCTTGCGGGGCGACACCCGGACGAACCGGGAAACAGAACGTGCTTCCATCAGGATTTCCTCCGCTACTTCTTGGTGGTGTGGCCGCGGTAAGTGCGCGTGGGAGCGAACTCGCCCAGCTTGTGACCCACCATGTTTTCCTGAATGTACACGGGCACGAACTGACGGCCGTTGTGCACGGCGATGGTGTGGCCCAGGAATTCGGGAACGATGGTCGAGCGGCGGGACCAGGTCTTCAGGACCCGCTTCTCGTTCTTCTCGTTCATCGCCTCGACCTTGGCCAGCAGGGAATCCTCGATATAAGGCCCCTTCTTGATCGATCTAGCCATGTCCTAATCTTCCTCCGTAATGCCGGCCTGGTTCATCCAAACCGGAAACCAGCCGGTGACTACTTCTTCTTGTTCTTGCGACGACGAACGATGAAGGCGTCCGAAGGCTTCTTGGTACGGGTCTTGAAACCCTTGGTCTTCCAACCCCAGGGGCTGACGGGATGACGGCCACCGCTGGTGCGGCCCTCACCACCACCGTGGGGGTGATCCACCGGGTTCATGGCCACACCGCGAACGGTCGGGCGACGGCCCAGCCAGCGGGTCCGGCCGGCCTTGCCGCTCACGATGTTCTCGTGCTCGGAGTTGCCGACTTCGCCGATGGTGGCGTAGCACTTGCGGTGAACCATGCGCACCTCGCCGCTGGGCAGGCGCAGGGTGACGTAGTCGCCCTCCTTGGCCATGACCTGGGCGAAGCTGCCGGCGCTGCGGGCCATCTGCCCGCCCTTGCCGATGGTCAGCTCGATGTTGTGGACCAGCGTACCCAGAGGGATCCGCTCCAACGGCAGGGCGTTGCCCGCGTTGAAGGGCGCCTCGGGGCCGCTCAGGATGGGATCGCCCACCTTCACGCCCTTGGGCCACAGGATGTACCGCTTCTCACCGTCGATGTAGTGCAGCAGGCAGATCCGGGCGCTACGGTTGGGATCGTACTCCACGCTGAACACCTTGGCGGGCACGCCGTGCTTGGTGCGCTTGAAGTCGATCTTGCGGTAACGGCGCTTGTGGCCACCGCCACGATGCCGGACGGTGATGCGGCCGCGGTTGTTCCGGCCACCGCTCTTCTTCAACGGCTCGAGCAGGGATTTCTCCGGCTCGGTCCGGGTCACTTCACTGAAGTCCGCGACCGTACGGAACCGCTGGGTCGGGGTCACGGGCTTGAGTTTTCTGATTGCCATTCTTTCCAACTCCCCTTTTTCGCCTCGGTCATTCCGAAGCTACTGGGCGTTTTGCAGCCGGTTCGCCGATTTTTCCGGCCCGGCTATACTTTCGGATCCGTCGGCACCTAGATGATGTCGAACAGATCGATGGAATCTTCCTTGGCCAGCGTCACGACGGCCTTCTTCCAATCCGGGCGCTTGCCGCTGAAACGGCCCATCCGCTTGATCTTGCCGCGGTAATTCATGGTCCGCACCTGGGTCACCTTCACGCCGAAGAAATGCTCCACGGCCTGACGGATCTCCTGCTTGTTGGCCTCGGGAGCCACCTCGAAGATGTACTGGTTGTACTGCTCCCGCATGAGGGCACCGTGCTCGGTGATCATGGGCCGCTTGATGACTTTGCTCAGATCTTTCACTTTCCGAACACCTCCTCGGCGCCGGTCAGGGCCTTCTGGGTGAAAACCAGATTGTCGGCCCACAGGACGGTGTAGGCGTTCAGCTCATTGCTGCGCAGCACCCGCACGCCGCGGATGTTCCGGGCCGAGCGGTACAGAACGTCGCTCTCCGGAGGCAGCACCACCAGGGTGTGGCGGCCTTCCAGATTCATCCCCGCGAGGATGCCGGCGACGGTCTTGGTCTTGGGAGCCTCCAACTGGAGATCCTCGACCACGGTGACGCGCTCGTGGTTGGCCCGATCGCTCAGGGCGCTGACCAGCGCCACCCGCTTGATCTTCTTGGGCATTTTATAGCTGTAGTCGCGCGGATGCGGACCGAAGGCCACACCGCCGCCCACCCGGGTGGGGCTGCCGGCGCTACCGGCGCGGGCGCGGCCCGTGCCCTTCTGCCGATACAGCTTGGCCGTGGAGTAGGCCACCTCGGCCCGGGTCTGGGTGTCGTGCGTGCCCTGGCGCCTGTTGGCCAAGAAGTTCCGCACGGCGTCATACAGAGCCTGCTTGCGGACGGGCTGAGCGAAGAGGCTGGCGGGCAGATCCACCGTGCCCTTCTCCTGTCCCGTCTCGCTGTAGAGTTTTGCCGTTGCCATTTCCCTACCTCGTTACTTTCCGGTCCCGCGGACCTTTACCGGCTGGCCCGGATAAAAACGATTCCGTTCTTGTGTCCCGGCACGCTGCCCTTGACCAGGATCAGGTTACGCTCCTGATCGATGGCGACGACTTCCAGGTTACGCTTGGTTTCCTTCTTGGCGCCGTACTGGCCGGGCATGCTCTTGCCCTTCATCACGCGACCGGGGAAGGTGTGCATACCGATGGAGCCACTGGCCCGCACGTTCTTGGAGCCGTGCCCATCGGGACCGCGATGGTGGTTGTGCCGCTTGATGGCGCCGGCGAAGCCGCGACCCTTGGTCGTGCCCGTCACATCCACCTTGCTCGCTTCGGACAGGACCGACAGATCAACGGTGTCACCGAGGTTGTACTCGTGGCCTTCGTCCACGCGATACTCGATGACGGTCCGCAGAGGGTCGCTGCCGGCCTTGCGAAAGTGCCCCTGCATGGGCATGGGCGTGTTCTTGGCTTTCTTGGCGCCGAAACCGATTTGCACGGCGCTGTAGCCATCCGTTTTCTCGTTCTTGACCTGGGTCACCACGCAGGGACCAGCCTGGATGACCGTAACAGGAATGCTACGCCCTTCCTCGCTGAATTTCCGGGTCATGCCGAGTTTCTTGCCGATCAGACCGATCATTGTTTCCTACTCCCTATGGCCTCTCATACCCTTATGGCCCAGCCGGGCCGCCGGATCAGACCTTGATCTCGACGTCCACGCTGGCCGGCAGGGTCAGCTTCTTCAGGAATTCCGTCGTCTGGGGAGTCGAATTCTCGATCTCGATCAGACGCTTGTGGATCCGCATCTCGAACTGCTCACGGGACTTCTTGTTCACGTGAGGCGAACGCAGAACCGTGTAGATGCTCTTCTTGGTGGGAAGGGGAATGGGCCCCTTCACCAGGGCTCCGGTCTTCAGGGCGGTCGAAACGATGACCTCCGCGCTGCGATCCAGCACCGCGGGCTCATAAGCCCTCAACCTGATTTTGATCTTCTGTCGAGCCACGTTCTCTCCTTCGCGATGGCTACTCCAGCGTCACCTCGGAAATCCTCGGCGCCTGCTCACCTTTCGCGTGCCCCTCGCGGGGTTTTTCTGCTTCCATCAACGTTGCGGGGGCGATTCCGAACCACCCCCGCGGGGAATACTATTCGTGGATCTTGGAAACCACGCCGGCGCCCACGGTGCGGCCGCCCTCGCGGATGGCGAAGCGCAGACCCTCCTCCATGGCGATCGGGGTGATCAGCTCCACGCTCATCTTGATGTTGTCGCCGGGCATGACCATTTCCACGCCGTCAGGCAGCTGGGCGTTGCCCGTCACGTCCGTGGTCCGGAAGTAGAACTGGGGACGGTAACCCGTGA
>PDQT01000371.1 GCA_002747875.1 bacterium DOLZORAL124_64_63 | reverse complement strand
TGCCGTTTTGTGGTTCAAGGAGATCGTGGAGAGGGAGCTTTATAAAGAACTGGGGTATGGCTCCGTTTATCAGTATGCGGCGGTGGAACTGGAGTTCTCCAAGACGCGGACGGGGGACTTTCTGCATCTGGCGCGGAAGCTGGAAAAGCTGCCCCGGTTGAAGAAGGAGATGGAGGAAGGGAAGATCGGCTATACCAAGGCGCGGGAGATCGTGAAGGTGGCTGATGAGAAGAATGAGGATCGTTGGCTGAATGAAGCCAAGAAGAAGAGCCGGCAGGAACTGCGCGAAACGGTGAAGCGGGCGAAGCAGCGGGCCAAGCGGGAACGGGTAAAGAATCCGGCTCAGGGTGAATTATTGGCGAGCCCCCATCCCTCCGGCGCGCTCCCCGTGGCTCTCACCCACAAGGTCACCTTCGAATTGACCAGCGAGCAGTTGGCCCATTTCGAGGCGCTGGTCGAGGCCATCGGGAAGCAGGGTGGCGCGGTGGCCGGTTCAAACCGGGCGATCATGCTGTTGGAGGCCATGGCCTCGTTGGCGGGCCGGGCTGATTCAGGAAGCATGGATAACCCCAAAGAGCCCCACACCCAGATCCACGTCCACCACTGCCCCGAATGCGAAAAATCCCACATCACCACCAGCCGCGGCGAAACCGAACTCACTCCTGCGGAATACGAGAAACTAGCCTGCGACGCCCGCGTCGCCACCGTCGACGGCCCCAACAAATCCACCATCCCGCCCAGTACCCGCCGGCGGGTATTGGCCCGCGATCAACACCGCTGCCAAGCGCCCGGCTGTCCCCACACCCGCTTCCTGGAAATCCACCACATCACGCCCCGCAGCGAGGGCGGCACCAACGCCGAGGAAAACCTCACGACCTTGTGCAGCGCCTGCCACCAACGGGCCCACGAAAAACAAGAAGATGCCCGGGGAAACAATCGCCTGTGGGGCGCAAAATCCAGATGCCGCTGACCAAATAGGGCCGCTGATCGATTAGGGCCGCTCATCCAGAACAGTGAATGCAAACCTCATCAGGAAACAGGCCTCGTCAGGAAACGCATATTGTGATGGCTCGGTAAACCGCCTGGGAATTCCCCGTGCTGGCCCTAGCCGCCGGATGCCGCCGGACGCCGCTGGACACACACACGCACACACACGCACACACACAGCCGAGCACGGCCGAACGCAACCCCGCATAACCCGGCACAATCTCGCGTGGCCGGATCCGCCGTCGTGCGGATTCCGTTTCCCCGCTTATCCTGTTCTTGAACATCGCCGCCGCGGGCGCGGCACAGCATCCGCCGTTTCCCGGGGCTGTGCTCCGTTGGCAGAAATCAGGATCCGTCGTGCCCGCCGGCGGGTACGCGAACATGGACGGGAAGCACGATCATGAAAACAGGATTGCTGGTGGCCCTGGCCATTCTGGTTCTGGGCTCGGTGGTGGGGCTGCTTTGGGCGCGCCGCACTTTCTCCGCCACCATGAGCCGGCCCACGGCCGCTTCCGACGCTTCTTTCTACAGTTTGAAGACCCGGACCTTGGCTGGCCGGCCCGCCGATCTGTCGGAGTACCGGGGGCAGGTGGCCCTAGTGGTCAACACCGCCAGCAAGTGTGGCTTGACGCCCCAGTATCAGGGGCTGGAGGCTCTGTATCGGGAGCTCGGTCCGCGCGGATTCGTTGTTCTGGGCTTCCCCAGTAACGATTTCATGGGGCAGGAGCCCGGCAGCGCCGCGGAGATTGCGGAATTCTGCCAGGTCAACTACGGCGTGACGTTTCCGCTCTTTGCCAAGGGCAGCGTCAAGGGGGACCAGAAGAGCGAGGTCTACCAAGTGCTGACCGCCGGTCTGGAAGAACCCACCTGGAATTTCACCAAATACCTGGTGGACAGGGAGGGCCGGGTGGTGGCGCGTTTCGGTCCGCGCACCCGGCCGGATGACGCCAAGCTGCGCCAGGCCATCGAGGATTTGCTGGCCGATTGATCCAGACTGACTGCGGGCCAGACCGGCTGCGGCCCGGCCCGTCTACGGACCCGAGTTGGGTGTTTGACAAAAGTCTCCGGATGATAAAGGATGGCGGGACAATGCCCTGACCCTGAACATTCCATCCCCGGAGCCGCAAGATGAAACGGATCAAGAGCCAGATCAGCACCACCGACGCCACCTTCATCGAGAACGATAAACAGAATCGTCTTCGGGTGGCGCAGTTGAAGGAACTGCTGGACCGGATTCGCCAGGGAGGCAGCCAGAAGGCCCGGGAGCGCCACATCGACCAGAACAAGCTGATGGTGCGGGACCGGATCGAGGGGTTGCTGGACCCGGGGACGCCCTTTCTGGAACTGAGCACCCTGGCCGCCCACGGGGTGTACGCCGATGACGTGCCCGCAGCCGGGCTGGTCACCGGGATCGGGCAGATCCATGGACGGCAGGTGATGATCGTGGCCAACGACGCCACCGTCAAGGGCGGCACCTATTACCCTCTGACCGTCAAGAAGCACTTGCGGGCGCAGGAAATAGCCAAAGAAAACCGGCTGCCGTGCATCTATCTGGTGGATTCCGGGGGGGCGTTTCTGCCTCTGCAGGCGGAGGTCTTTCCGGACCGGGAGCATTTCGGTCGCATTTTCTACAACCAGGCCACCATGAGCGCGCTGGATATCCCCCAGATCAGCGCGGTGCTGGGCAGCTGCACCGCCGGGGGGGCGTATGTGCCGGCCATGAGCGACGAGGTGGTCATCGTGGCGGATCAGGGGACCATTTTCCTGGGCGGGCCGCCGCTGGTGAAGGCCGCCACAGGGGAAGAGGTCAGCGCCGAGGAGTTGGGCGGGGGCGACGTGCACACTCGTATCTCCGGGGTGGCCGACCACCTGGCCAACGATGATGCCCATGCCTTGCGCATCGTGCGGGATATCGTGGAGAACCTGGGGCCCGTGCGCACCAGCACCATCCCCTGCAGCGTGCCCGAGCCGCCCCACTACGATCCGGAAGAACTGTACGGCGTCGTCAGCCATGACCCCAGGTTCCCCTTCGACATCCGCGAGGTCATCGCGCGCGTGGTGGACGGCAGCCGCATGCACGAGTTCAAGCCGCGTTACGGCACCACGCTGGTCTGCGGTTTCGCGCGCATCCATGGGTACAGCGTGGGCATCGTGGCCAACAACGGCATCCTGTTCAGCGCCGAGGCCCTCAAGGCGACGCACTTCATCGAGCTGTGCAACGCGCGCAAGATCCCGCTGGTCTTCTTGCAGAACATCTCCGGGTTCATGATCGGCAAGCAGTATGAGCACGGGGGGATCGCCAAGGACGGGGCCAAGATGGTCAACGCCGTCAGCAACAGCACCGTGCCCAAGTTCACGGTGGTGGTGGGCGGCAGTTTCGGGGCCGGTAATTACGGCATGTGCGGCCGGGCGTACCAGCCGCGGCTGATGCTGATGTGGCCCCAAGCCAAGATCAGCGTCATGGGTGGCGAGCAGGCCAGCGGCGTGCTGCTGACGGTCAAGAAAGACCAGCTGGCGCGCAGTGGCCAGAGCCTGACCCCGGAGCAGGAGCAGGCCATCGTCCAGCCCATCATCGCCAAGTACGAGGAGGAAGGGCACGCTTTTTACAGTAGCGCGCGTCTGTGGGACGACGGGGTCATCGACCCGGTGCAGACCCGGGACGTGCTGGGCCTGGGCCTGGCCATGAGCCTGAACGCGCCCATCCCTCCGGTGAAGTACGGCGTGTACCGCATGTAGCAAGGACAGGAAACCATGATGCCCATCCGACAGGAAGCCGTGGGCCGCGTGCTCGTGGTCACCATCGACAATCCGCGGGTCCGTAACGCCTTCGACAAGATGACCTGCGACACACTGCGGGCAATTTTCGACGGTGTGGCCTTTCGGGACGCGCTGCCCGTGGACGCACCGGACGCGCAAGACGCGCAAGACGCGCCGGATATCGGACCCCAGGGACGCTACCGTCCCCATGCCATCGTGTTGCGCGCCACCGGTCCGGTCTTTTGCGCCGGCGCCCATCTGGGTGAGATGAAATCCCTGGGCCAGGCCGATTACCAGACGAACTTGGCCGCGGCCATGGATATGGGCGGCATGTTCCGCGCCGTGCGCACCTGCCCGGTGCCGGTGGTGGCGCGGGTGCAGGGACCGGCCTATGGTGGCGGCGTGGGGCTGGTGGCGGCGTGCGATATCGTCGTGGCGGGGCCCGCCGCCAAGTTCGCCTTCAGCGAGGTGCGGCTGGGGCTTGTGCCGGGGGTCATCAGCCCGTTGGTCATCGGGCGGTTGGGGCAGGCCGCGGCGCGGCATTATTTCCTGACGGGCGATGCCATGGCCGCGGACGAGGCCCTGCGCTTGGGACTGGTGGATCGGCTGGCCACCACGCAAGAGGAACTGGACGGGGAATTGAACGCCGTCATCGACAGCCTGCTGAAGGGCGGGGCGGCGGCCTTGTCCCTGTGCAAGAGCCTGCTGGAGGGGGCGGAAAGTCTGGGCTTCAATCGCAGCGCCGAATTGTGCGCGCGCATGATTGCCGAGGCTCGGACCGGTGGCGAGGGGCAGGCCGCCCTGGCCGCCTTCGCCGCCAAGGAGAAAGCCCCCTGGTTGAGTGAGACGAACTGGCCCGGTGTGCCCGCCACCCCGGAGGAAGGAACAGAATGAGCGCGCCTGAACCGCAACCGATCAGCCGGGTCCTGGTGGCCAACCGGGGGGAAATCGCCTGCCGGGTGATCCGCGCCTGCCGGGAAATGAACATCGGCACGGTGGCCGTCTGCTCCCACGTGGACCGCGCCGCGCCCCACGCCTTGCTGGCTGATGTGTCGGTGACCATCGGCCCCGCCGAGCCGGGGGAAAGCTATCTGCGACCGGACCGCATCCTGGAGGCGGCCAAGGCCACCGACGCGGACGCCATCCATCCCGGATACGGCTTCCTGGCGGAGAACGCCGGATTCGCGCGGGTCTGCCGGGAGGCGGGCATCATCTTCATCGGGCCCCCGCCGGAAGTGATCGAAAGCATGGGCGAGAAGACCGCCGCCCGCAAGCTGATGCAGGAGGCGGGAGTGCCCGTGGTGCCGGGGGCGCTCTTGCCGGAGCCGGATGCGGAGGGCAACTTCCCCAGCGCCGAGGTACGACGGATCGCGCAGGGGGTGGGGTATCCGCTCATGGTCAAGGCAGCCTTCGGCGGCGGAGGCAAAGGCATGCGGCTGGTGGAGGATCCCGAGAAAATTCTGGATGCCTGTGGCGCGGCCTGCCGCGAGGCTCTGGGGGCCTTCGGCAACGGGACCGTTTATCTGGAGCGCTTCATCGAACGGCCCCGCCACGTGGAATTCCAGATCTTCAGCGACAGCCACGGCCACCATGTGCACCTTTTCGAGCGGGAATGCAGTATCCAGCGGCGGCACCAGAAGATTATCGAGGAATCGCCTTCCCCGGCGCTGACCCCGGAATTGCGGGCGCGCATGGGCGCCGCCGCCGTGGCCGCGGCCCGTGCCGTGGACTACCGGGGCGCCGGGACCGTGGAGTTTCTGCTGGGGCAGGGTGGGGAATTCTACTTCCTGGAGATGAACACGCGGCTGCAGGTGGAGCATCCCGTCACCGAACTGGTCACGGGCACGGACCTGGTCCGCACCCAGATCCAGGTGGCCGAGGGCCGTCCCCTGCCCTGGACCCAGGAGGAGTTGAAGGTGCAGGGCCACGCTATCGAGTGCCGCGTCTACGCCGAGGATCCCGAGAACGATTTCATGCCTTCGCTGGGAGAAATCCTTCTGCTGCGCGAACCTGAGGGGCCGGGCATCCGCGTTGACAGCGGGGTGCGCCAGGGCGATGAGGTGAGCCTTTATTACGATCCGATGATCGCCAAGCTGAGCGTGCATGCCGGTTGCCGGCGCAACGCCATCGACCGGGCCGTCGTGGCCTTGAAGAGGTACGCGGTGCTGGGCGTGCGCACCAACGTGGAGTACCTCATCGCCATTTTGCAGCATGCCGCCTTTGCCGATGGGCGGCTGCACACCGGCTTCCTGCAGGAGCACCTGCCGGACTGGCACGGGGACCTGGAGGCCGATGAGAACCTGGCTCTGGCCGTGGCGGCGGTGGCGGAGTACGGGCAGCCCGGTGGCGCAGGCGAGGCCGCCGGGCCGCGTGCCACACCCTGGGAAAGCCTGGGCCGTTTCCGGCTCTCGGGCCTGGACTGAGAATTTGCTGAAAGATTTGCCGAGGGAAAGGTGAGCATCGTGCGCTTGAGATTTCGTAGCGGGGACCAGGACGTGAATGTGGACGTGCGCCGCAAAGGGAACGCCTGGGTTCTGGAAATGGAAGGTCAGGAAATTCCGCTGGCGGCCGAAGAGGATAGCAGCGGGTGCTGGTTGGTGGACACCCACCAGGGTCGCCGCCGCCTGTGGGTGGCCGCCCGCGGAGAGGAACGCTACGTCTTCTGTGACGGGAAGGTGCACACTTTCCGTTTGCCGGACCCGGAACACGAGGACGAGGAAAGGGCCGCCGCCGGCGGGCCCCTGCTGACCGCAAGCATGCCCGGCAAAGTGGTGCGGGTGTTGCTGGGACCGGGGGCCGAGGTGCAGGCGGGGCAGGTCCTGGTCATCATGGAATCGATGAAAATGGAAACCGAATTGACGGCCGCCGTCGCCGGTGTCGTGGAGACGGTCCACGTGGCCGACGGCCAGGTCGTGGCCCAGGGGGAGGCCTTGGTGACCATCACGCCGGGAGAGTGATATGCTCCAGCAAATGGAGGGCTTGATCACCAGGACGAAGGAACTGCGTGGTCTGCCCGCAACCACCCGACAACTGATGAGCCTGCTGGAGGACGATACCGTCGAGGCGGCTAAGGTGGTGGAGGTCATCGAGAAGGATCCTGCCCTGACCAGCAATCTGCTGAAGCTGGCCAACAGCGCCTTCTTCGGGGTGCGGCGGCAGGTGGGGGGCGCCCGTGACGCGCTGGTCCTGCTGGGCAACCGCACGGTGGTGAACCTAGCCTTCGCAGCGGGCATGGGCGATATCCTACAGGGGCCCTTGGCCGCGTACCGGCTGGATCGCGGGCAACTGTGGCGCCACGCCCTGAGCACCGCCCTGGGGGCCCGGCATCTGGCCGGTCTGGCCGGTGACCGGGTAGCCGGAGAGCGCGCTTTTACCGCCGGTCTGGTCCATGATATCGGCAAGTTGCTGCTGAACCGGCCCCTGCGGGAGCACCTGGAACAACTGCCGGTTGACGGCAGCATGGAGGAGTTGCTGGCCGCCGAGACATCCATTTTGGGTTTCAACCATGCCGAAGCCGGGGGGCGCCTGGGTGAGGCGTGGAACTTCCCGCCCTACCTGGTGGAGATCATCGCCAAGCATCACGATCCTCGGCAGGAGGCCGAACAAGAGGCGGAGCAAGAGGCCCTGCTCAGGGCCGTGGCCGCGGCCAATATGGTCGCCAGCCATGTGGGCCAGGGGGGCGGATCCCGAGATCTGGACAGCGAAGAATTGCTGGCGGCGGCGGTGCCCCTGGGCTATGAGGCCACGGATTTGCTGGAGCTGGCGGACAGGTTGCCCGGGGATCTGGACAGTCTGCTGGGCATGCTGGGGGAATCGCGATGAGGGTGCTTTTCATGTGCACGGCCAACAGTTGCCGCAGCCAGATGGCTGAAACTTGGGCACGTCGGCTTTTCCCCGCGAACTGGGAGGTGCGCAGCGCCGGTCTGCTGACCTATCCCATCGTGGACAAGACCCGCTACACCATGCGGGAGGTGGGGCTGGAGATGACGGGCCAGACCTCCAAGACCCTGGACACTTTCGACCTGGACAGCTTCGACCTGATCGTCACCCTGAGCAAAGAGGCCGGGAACTTCCTGCCCACCCTGGCGGATCCCCACCGGCACGTGAAGCGGCCCATTGACGATCCCATGAGTTGCTCGGGGAATGGAGAGGCCCAACGGGAGGCTTTTCGGCGGGGCCGGGAAGAGGTGCGCGCGATTGTGTTGGCCGTGGCCGAGGGGCGTCTGAAGCCGGGAGATTAGCAGCCCGAATGGGGCCCCGCGGCTTTCTTTATTAAGTTGTTTTTTTATTGAGCCATAAAGAACCCCTTATTGGCGCTAAGGAGATGAGTATTTCCTCCGGGAAAGTTCGGGCATGAAAAAACCAGGATCCCCCCAGATTTTTTCCCCGCAGACTAAATGACACTTTCGGCCTCTAAACACCCAATAACGGCAGTTTTCCATTCTGAAGACTGTTGTTCAAAAAAATCACGACAAATTTCTTTGATCCGAGTTCCGCTTTCCGATTATTGTGCCTCTCACCCACAAGGGGCTGTGGTGTCTCAGGGAAGAAAACCCTACATGTTGTAGTTTTTCCCCGTATAGAAAATCAATCCCTTGCAGATTATTGATCAAATGATTTGCGATTTTTGAGGCTAAATGCCCGGGGATGATATCGATAGACCACCCATGGACTTGTTGGAAATGCGGCAGAGAGCAACACCAAATGGAGTTGGTTCTTGGGCCATTGAGAAGGATCGTAGAAAGAAGGTCGGAACATGCCTGAATCCAAAGAAATCAAGAAAACCATGGCCGCCGCGGATGGCGGCTTGTTTGGAGACTCCTCTGCTCAGGATGGGGGGACCACCGCTGAAAGGACCACCGTTGATCGGGCCGCCGCCGGAAATCCGGCGGATGAGGTGGATCTGGCAGAGCTGGCCCAGGAGGGGGCCAAGTCCGTGCACACCGCCGCCCAGCCCAAGGGCAAGGGCATGGCCGTTGGGCGCTATTACACCAAGCCCGGCGTGCATCCCTACGATGAACTGGAATGGGAAATGCGCTCCGCCAGCATCACCGGTCCCGCGGGAGAGGTCCTCTTCCAGCAGGATGATGTGGAGATCCCCGTCAAATGGTCCCAGATGGCGACCAATGTGGTCGTCAGCAAATATTTCCGTGGGGGCCAAGGCACGCCCGAGCGGGAGACCAGCGTCAAGCAGCTCATCAGCCGGGTCAGCAACACCATCACCGACTGGGGCATCAAGGATGAAACCTTCCAGAGCCTGGAGGACGCGGAGAACTTCCGCGCCGAGCTGACCCACATCCTGGTGGGCCAGCTGGCGGCCTTCAACTCTCCGGTGTGGTTCAACGTGGGCGTGGAGAAGAGGCCCCAGTGTTCGGCCTGCTTCATCAACTCCGTGGACGACAGCATGGCTTCCATCCTGGACTTGGCCAAGACCGAGGGCCTGCTCTTCAAGTACGGCAGTGGCACGGGCAGCAACCTGAGCCCCCTGCGCAGCAGCCGGGAAAACCTGTCGGCCGGTGGCGTGGCCAGCGGACCGGTCAGCTTCATGCGCGGCTTCGACGCCTTCGCCGGCGTCATCAAGAGCGGCGGCAAAACCCGCCGGGCGGCCAAGATGGTCATCCTGAACGCGGAGCACCCGGACATCGAGGAGTTCATCGACTGCAAGGTGAACGAGGAGCGCAAGGCCTGGGCCCTGATGGACCAAGGCTATGACGGCAGCTTCAACGGCGAGGCCTACAACAGCGTCTTCTTCCAGAACAGCAACAACTCCGTGCGCGTCAGCAACAACTTCATGCGCGCCGTGGAGGACGATGGCTCCTGGACCACCCGCGCCGTGACCGACGGCCGGCCCATGGACACCTACCGCGCGCGGGACCTGATGCGCAAGATCGCCGAGGGCACCCACGTCTGCGGCGACCCGGGCATGCAGTTCGACACCACCATCAACGAGTGGCACACCTGCCCCAACAGCGCCCCCATCAACGCCAGCAACCCCTGCAGCGAGTATATGTTCCTGGACAACTCCGCCTGCAACCTGGCCAGCCTGAACCTGATGAAGTTCCGCCGCCCCGACGGCGAGTTCGATTCCCAGGCCTTCCGGCACGCGGCGCGCATCATGACCCTGGCCATGGAAATCATCGTGGGCAACAGCAGCTACCCGCGCGTGGAAATCGAAGAGAACAGCCACAAGTTCCGCCCCCTGGGCCTGGGCTACGCCAACCTGGGCGCCCTGCTCATGGACCGCGGTTTGCCCTACGACAGCGACCAGGGCCGGGATTACGCGGCGGCCATCACCGCCCTGATGTGCGGGCAGGCCTACCTGACCAGCGCCGAGATCGCCAGCCAGATCGGCCCCTTCGAGGGCTACGCCGAAAACCGCGAGCCCATGCTGAACATCGTGCGCAAGCACCGCGCGGCCGTGGGCAAGATCAACCCCAACAGGGTGCCGGAAGATCTGCTGGAGCAGGCGGAAACGGTGTGGCGCGACGCTTACGCCCTGGGCCATGACTACGGCTATCGCAACAGCCAGACCACCGTGCTGGCTCCCACCGGGACCATCGGCTTCATGATGGACTGCGACACCACCGGCGTGGAGCCCGACCTGGCTCTGGTCAAGTACAAGAAGCTGGTGGACGGCGGTCTGCTGAAGATCGTCAACCACACCGTGCCCCACGCCCTGGAGCGCCTGGGCTACGATGACGAACAGATCGCGGCCATCGTGGAGTATATCGACCAGTGCGACACCATCGAGGGCGCGCCGGGTCTGAAGGACGAGCACCTGGCGGTTTTCGATTGCGCCTTCAAGCCGGCCCAGGGCGAGCGCAGCATCCACTACATGGGCCATCTGCGCATGATGGCCGCGGTGCAGCCTTTCCTCAGCGGCGCTATCAGCAAGACGGTGAATCTGCCGGAACAGGCCACCGTGGAGGACATTACCGAAACCTACATGGAAGCCTGGAAGATGGGCCTGAAGGCCGTGGCCATCTACCGGGACAACAGCAAGCGCCTGCAGCCGCTGAACACCAGCCAGAGCAAAGAAGGGGAAGAGGAAGCGGAGGCCCAGGAGGAGCTGCTGAGCCCGCCCAAGCCTCACCGCGTCCGCCTGCCGGATGAGCGCCAGGCCGTGACCCACAAGTTCAGCATCAGCGGGCACGAGGGCTACATCACCGTGGGCCTGTACCCCAACGGCAAGCCCGGCGAGATGTTCATCCAGATGGCCAAGGAGGGCTCCGTGGTCTCCGGTCTGATGGACAGCTTCGCCACCAGCGTGTCGATCATGCTGCAGTACGGGGTGCCTCTGAAGGTGCTGGTCAACAAGTTCAGCCACGCCCGTTTCGAGCCGGCGGGCTTCACCAGCAACAAGGACATCCCCATCGCCAAGTCCGTCATGGACTATATCTTCCGCTGGATGGACCTGAAATTCGGCGAGCATCTGGGCGATGCCGACGGCACCGTGGCCGATGGCGCCGCCGGTGTCAAGGAAGCCGCCGTCATGAAGGAAGCCGAGGAGCAGGTGACCCAGGGCGTGCGCGCCATGGCCGCCAGTGCCGGTGGTGCCGCGCGCATCACCATGGAGAACACCGAGGCGGAAGAGAAGGCCGTGTTCCAGCAGCAGGCGGACAGCCCGCCCTGCCCCGAATGCGGATCGGTCACAGTGCGCAGTGGTTCGTGCTACAAGTGCCACAACTGCGGCGCCACCACCGGGTGCTCCTGATCCGGCGAGCATCGATCCGTGACGGTCGGCGGTCCTGACCCCCGTCGACCGGCAGTCGATGGAGCGAGATCTCGGCAAAGGATTGCCTGGAAACCCGGTGGGGAAGGATCCCCGCCGGGTTTTCCTCCAGCATGGATTCTTATCTTTTGGAGAAGCCGTCGCGTCGGAAAAGCTTGCGGGAACCGGCAAAACGGTTGACCGTATAACCGCGGTCCCCGTCAACTTCACCAGCGGACGAAAGATGGAACGATGCGTTGGAACACGATGACCCTGACCCTGCTGCTGCCGGCTGTCCTGCTGTGGGCGACGCCCGTCCGGGCCCAGAGCGGCAACCGCCCCGACTGGAACGATCCGCGCGATCCGCTGACCAACGCCATCGGCCTGCACATGGGCGAGATGGGCGGCAACGGGCTCAGTTTCCGTCTCCCGCTGCGCTGGTACCTGTACGCGCAGATCACCGGCGGTATCTGGCACACCGGCGAAGACAAGAAACACAACCTGGGCCTGGAGCTGAACTACATCCTGCGCCAGGATGACCAGCTGCGGCTTTTCCTGTCCGCGGGGTTGGCCAATTTCTACCACAAGGAATTGGTGACGGATACGGCCGCGGGCCAGGTCTGGTCCAAGGAGAACAACCGGAACTTGGGCGCGGGTGTGGGCCTGGAGTATCTGCTGGGAGCCCGCTTGGCGGGCAAGGTGGAGCTGGACTTCGCCCATACCGAGGATGACGACAGCATCACCGTCATCCCCCAGGTCGGCCTTTACTTCTACTGGTGATGGGGCCAGGCCAGATATGGACAGAGGCCCGACATGAACAGAGGGCCCCGCATAAATAGAGGGCCCGGAATGGACCTACCCCGCGCGCGCCGGGCCTGGTGCCTTTACGACTGGGCTAACAGCGCCTTCGCCACCACGGTGATGGCCGCCCTTTTCCCACCCTTTTTCAGCAGCCTGGCGCGCGCCGCCGGGGCCACCGCCACCGAGGCCACCAGCTGGTGGGGCTACATCACCGCCGGCACGCTGCTGCTGATCGCCCTGGGCGCGCCCATTCTGGGCACCCTGGCGGACCTGGGGGGGCGCCGTAAAGCCTTCCTTGGTGTTTTTGCGGGCCTGGGCATCCTCATGACCGCCCTGATGGCCACCCTGGGCGAGGCCGCCTGGCAACGGGCGGCCCTGTTGTACGTGCTGGCCAGCTTCGGTTTTTCCGGTTCCTTCATCTTCTACGAATCCCTGTTGCCGCAACTGGCGCGGGGGCCGGAAATGGACCGCCTTTCGGTTCGCGCCTACGCCCTGGGGTATCTGGGGGGCGGGCTGCTGCTGATTCTGAATCTGCTGATGGTCACCTACCCGGCGTTCTTCGGTCTGCCGGGCAAGGCGGTGGCGGTGCGGCTGTCTTTCCTGACGGTGGCCCTGTGGTGGGGGCTGTTCAGCGTGCCGCTTTTTCGGCATGTGCCGGAACCTCTGATGCCGGAACCTCTGATGCCGGAATCTCCGACACCGGAGTCTCCGACACCGGTACCTTGGGCCGCACCGCGGGCGCGCCAACGGCGGCGGGGCCTGCGGGGCGCTTTCGCGGAACTGGGCGCCACCTTCCGGGATATCCGGCGCTATCGCCAGCTGACGCTTTTCCTGGCGGCATACTGGATTTATAACGACGGCATCGGCACCATCGTCAAGATGGCCACGGTGTACGGGGCGGAAATCGGTATCGGGCTACCCCAACTGATGGGGGCGCTGGTGCTGACGCAGCTGGTGGGTGTGCCCTGCTCCTGGCTCTTCGGGCGCCTGGCCGGCAGGTTGGGCACGCGGGGGGCCATCCTGCTGGCCCTGGGGGTGTACGGCCTGATCAGTGTGGGCGGGTTCTTTCTGGCCAACGCCACGCACTTCGTCATCCTGGCCGCCCTGGTGGGGCTGGTGCAGGGTGGGGCGCAGGCCCTCAGCCGCAGCCTCTTCGCGGGGCTGGTGCCGCGCCACCGCACGGCGGAGTTCTTCGGGTTCTATTCCACCAGCGGCAAGCTGGCGGGTGTCTTCGGGCCCCTTATCTTCGGGGCGGTGGGGCAGCTGACGGGCACCAGCCGGCTGGGCATTTCCTCTCTGGTTTTCTTCTTCGGGGCGGGGGCGTGGCTGCTGAGCCGGGTGGATGTCCAGCAGGGACGGCGGGCCGCCCGGCAGGCGGAGCGGGACGCCGGGTACACCCTGCCCGATTGACGTGGGGGCGCAATAGTCGCCATTTTTTTCAACCGGCATTACCATGAGGAAAAATTGCCCCCGAGCATTGTGAAAGGACCCCTTCAAAAGCCTATGAACGGTATCGACATCCACATCCTGCCGGACATTTTGCGGGCCATCTGGGATGTCCTGGTGGATATGTCCGCCTGGCTCCTTTTCGGCTTCCTGGTGGCCGGCCTGCTGTCCGTTTTCATCGACCGGGACTGGCTGGAGCGCCATCTGGGTGGCCGGGGGCTGGGTCCGGTATTCCGGGCTTCGCTCTTCGGGGTGCCCTTGCCGCTGTGTTCCTGCGGTGTGATCCCCGTGGCGGCGGGCCTGCGCAGCCACGGTGCCAGCAAGAGCGCGACCACGGCGTTCCTGCTTTCCACGCCCCAGACCGGGGTGGACAGCATCGCCATCACCTACACCATGCTGGGCCCGTTGTTCGCCATCTTCCGTCCTTTGATGGCCCTGGTCACCGGGTTGCTGGGCGGAACCCTGGTGCAGACCCTGGGCGATGGCAAGGAGCACGCCCTGGAGGCGTCGGACGCGGTGGCGGAAAGGCCCGCCGGTTTCGTGGCCAAGCTGCGGGCGGCCCTGCATTACGGCAGCGTCACGTTGCCCGGGGATATCGGCCGGGCCCTACTGATCGGGGTGCTGATTGCCGGGGTGCTGTCAGCCGTCATCCCGCCGGATTTTCTGGAGCCGTACCTGGGGCAGGGGCCCTGGAGCATCGCCCTGATGATGCTGGTGGGTATTCCGCTTTATGTGTGCGCCACGGCCAGCGTGCCCTTGGCCGCGGGTTTCATCGCCCTGGGGGCCTCGCCCGGCGCGGCCCTGGCGTTTCTCATAGCGGGACCGGCCACCAACGCGGCCACCATCACCACCATCAGCCGGGTGCTGGGCAGGCGCACCACCTCCCTTTATCTGAGCACGGTGGCTTTGAGCGCGTTTTTCGGCGGCTGGCTGCTGGATAGGTTGATGGTCTGGGCGCGGGAGTCCGTGCCCGCCCTGGTGCCGGGCGCGCATCACCACGGAGCAGCCGGTCTTTTCGATCAGTTGGCGGCCGTGGCCCTCATTCTTGTCATGATCCGGGCCTGGTGGCTGAGCCGCCGGCATGGTTGTTCCTGTGAATTGGAAGGCGAAGGGGTCTGTGAAGTGAGCGACGGCAGCAAGAAAATGGAATTGGCCATCAGCGGCATGAACTGCAGCCATTGCTCCGGCAGCGTGCAGCGCGCCTTGACGGAGATGGATGGGGTGCAGCAGGTGGAGGTCTTCCTGGACGAAGGCCGCGCCGTGGTCAGGGGCACCCGGCTGGACGGCGCCGCCATGGTGGCGGCCGTCGATGGCCTGGGTTTCAAGGCGAGTCTGGCGAGCGCCCCGGAATAAGCAGCACGAAGGGAATGGCCACGGCCGACAGCAGGGCCGTCAGCCGGAAGGTCTCCGCCAGGCCCAGACGGTCTCCCAGGCTGCCCACCAAAAGGGCGCCCAGCCCGCTGATGACGATGCTCAGCGTCATGTAAAGACTGTTCAGGAAGGCGGGCCGGCTGCTTCCCAGATCCTGCACCACGGCCAGCAGGATGGGGCTGGAGGCAAAAATCAGCACCCCGGAGAGCACCAGCAAGGGCAGCGTCAGGGCACCTTCCAGGAAGGTCAATCCCATCGCGGCCAGAGGCGTCAGCAGGGTGATGACCAGCAGCACCCGGCGATGCCCCAGCCGGTCCGCCACCCAGCCAGCGCCCAGGGTGCCTATCGCTCCGGAAAACTGCACGATGGAAAGGGCGATGCCGGCTCCCCACAGGCTGTGTCCCTCGCCCGTCAGATAGGTGGGCAGGAAAAGCGTCAGGGCGGACTTGAAGGCCGTGCGGAAGAGAAGAAACCCGGCCAGCCCACTGAAAACACGCCCCACACCCCGCCAGGTGGGCCCGGTCGACTGGGCCGTTTGGCGTATCCGGCCCCGCGGCACCGGAGCCAGGCCCCGCAGGCGTGAAAAAAGCAGCACCGAAATCAGCAGCCCCACCGGCAACACCCGCCAGGAACCCTCCAGCCCCCACCAGGAAACCGCCGCCGTGATCAGCAGCGGGCCCAAGGTGCGGGCCAGTTCGCCACCGAACATGTAGAAACTCATGCCCCGACCGGTGCGCGCGCCGGAGTGGTGCTTGATCAGCACCGGACCCGGCACATGGAAGGCCGCCGCGCTGAAGCCGCTGATCAGCAGCAGGATGAACAGAACGGAGAAAGAGGGAGCCACTCCCAGCAGGCTCATGGCCGTGGCCGTGACCGCCGGGGCCAGGATCACGAACCACTTCACGCACACCCGGTCCGCCAGCAGACCGATGAGGGGGTTGCTCAGCTGCGGTACCTTGCGGGCCACATCCAGCAGCCCGACGGCCGACAGGCTGAGCCCCAGCTTGGCGATGAGCAGGGGCAGCAGCGGGGCCAGGAAGGCGCTGTAGACATCGTGGGAAAGATGAGCCAGGGAGATCAGCGTCACATTCCCGGTCTGGAAATCCGCGTCCCGCCTGCCCGGTCTGTTCTCTCTGACGCCCATCAGGCCTCTTTCAGGGAAAGGGAAACCCGCTTGCGCTCCAGGTCCACGTCCAGCACCCGGGCCATGACCTTCTGGCCCACCTTGACAACTTCGTTGGGGTCGCGCACAAAGCGATCCGCCAGTTGGCTGATGTGGGCCAGCCCATCCTGGTGCACCCCCACATCGATGAACGCCCCGAAGTTGGTCACGTTGGTCACGATGCCCGGCAGCCGCATGCCCTCGCTCAGGTCTTCCAGCTTCTCCACGCCGTCGGCAAAGCTGAAGGCCTCGAACTTTTCCCGTGGATCCCGGCCGGGTTTGCTGAGTTCGGCCACGATGTCCCGCAGGGTGGGCAGCCCCACCTCGTCGGTGACGTAATTCCGCAGGGGGATGCGCCCGGCGGTCTGCTCGTTGCCCACCAGGTCGGCCACGGCGCAGCCCGTGTCGGCGGCCATCCGTTTGACCACGGCGTAGCTTTCGGGGTGCACGGCGCTGGCGTCCAGGGGGTTGCGCCCGCCCATGACGCGCAGGAAACCGGCCGCCTGCTCGAAGGCCTTGGGCCCCAGGCGGGGCACCTTCTTGAGGGCGGCGCGGCTGGCGAAGGGCCCGTTCTCGCGCCGATACTCCACGATGTTTTCGGCCAGTTGCGGCCCCAGGCCCGAGACGTAGGTCAGCAGCTGCTTGCTGGCGGTGTTCACATCCACGCCCACGGCGTTCACGCAGCTCATGACGGTGTCGTCCAGGCTGCGCTTCAGCGCGCGCTGGTCCACATCGTGCTGGTACTGGCCCACACCCAGGCTCTTGGCGTCGATCTTCACCAGCTCGGCCAAGG
>PDQT01000082.1 GCA_002747875.1 bacterium DOLZORAL124_64_63 | reverse complement strand
GGTGCGGGGGCTGCGCACGCGACCGGTGGTCTGGTGCGGCGTGGTGCTGGCCGCCGTGGGGCTGTACCTGCTGAGCGGCGAGGGGCTGAGTGGCGAGGGGTTGGGCCGTGCCGGCCTGCTTCGCATCGGTCTTGGCGATGGCCTGGTCCTGGCGGGGGCCGTCTTCTGGGCCCTGCACGTGCTGGGCGTGGGGCGCTACGCCAACCGCACCAATCCCCTGGCTCTGGCGGTGATCCAGTTCGCCCTCTGCAGCCTGCTGAGTCTGGCGGGCGCCCTGCTGTTCGAAACGCTGAGCTGGGCGGCCATCCGGGCCGCCGCCGGGCCCATCCTCTATGCCGGGGTGATGAGCACGGGGGTGGCCTTCACGCTGCAAATCGTGGGGCAGCGCCGGGCCCATCCGGCCTATGCCGCCTTGGTGCTGAGCCTGGAGGGGGTGTTCGCGGCCGTCGGCGGTTGGGTGTTGCTGGGGGAAACCCTCACCGACACGGGACTGCTGGGCTGCGCCCTGATGCTGGGGGGCACCATCCTGGCCCAGGTGGAGCCCCGTGGCGGTAAATGAACCACCCTGGTCGCCCAACTTCTGGTCGCCGATCCGCCCCGAATGCCAGGGCCGCGCCACACCGTCCAGTGGAACAATTTTTCCGTCGCTTGGGGCCAGAGGCGTTCCTTCGGAAGAGCATTCCCGCAAATCCCGGCCTGAAGCCGCCTCCCGCGTGACCCCGCCCGGCACATTTTTCCTCAAGGGCATTCTTACCGGGCCGAATCCCCGGGGAACAGATCGTGCAACACAGGAAATCAGCATAGAGTTTTTCCGGCGATGACACCGGGTCCCGCCCGGACGGCCAAGGGGTAGAGATGGGTTTTGATATCAATCGCGCTCGTGAGGTCCACTTCACGCGGATGCAGCAGGCCTTGGAGGAAGGTCTGACCAACATCAACCTGGCCCGCACGCCCGAAGAGGCGGACGCGGCCCGGCAGCGCGCCAAGGCGAAAATCGAGGAATTGAACAAGAGGTTCGAGGAGGCTTTCCCCGAGGAAACAACCGCGAGTTAGCCTGCGGTTGATCCCGATCTCGTGTGACGCGCCCGCTGTTTCCGGCGGGCGCGTTTTTTTTGCGCGCTTGCGTGTCTTGGCCCGGCCGGGAAATATCCGTTTGCAACCTTCTGCTCTTGGCGCGCGTCTTCTTTGCGAATACCGGACCCCGCCTCTCTGACCTGTTCCCAAGGAGATGACCATGCGCCTACTGGCAACGCTTATCCTCATCCTGCTGCCGGCCGCTTGCGCCCTGGCCGGAGAGTTCCATCAGACCTTCGATTTCGACGCGGACGCCTTGCAGATCCGGAACATGATCGGGAAGGTGGAGGTGGTCCCCGCCGGCGGGGACAGGATCAAGGTCAGCCTCCAGGTGCGGGGCAAGGACGCCGATCAGGATCTGATCACCTTCGATACGCGGACCGATGGCGACGGGGATGTCCTGGCCATCCAATTCCCCATCCAGGATCACCGCGAATACGTTTATCCCGCCATGGGCTCCGGCTCGGTGGCTTCCTTCCACTATGGGAAAAAGGGGAGTGATTCCTGGTGGCGCCGTCTCTTCGGCGGCGACCGGAAAATCACGGTGCGCGGCGAGGGCGATGGCCCGGAAATCTGGGTCGATGCGCGGGTGGAAGTGCCTGCCGACCACGCGGTCACGGTGAAGCTGGGCGCGGGGACCATCGAGGCCCGCGACGTGGACGCGGACCTGGTCCTGGACAGCCACTTCGGTCCCATCACCGCCCGTGACATGGCGGGCGCCCTGCTCTGCGACACGGGCAGCGGCGCGGTGCGGGTGATCGGCATGGAAGGGCGCCTGACGGTGGATACGGGCAGCGGGAGCGTGGGCGTTTCCGGCTGCGCGGGACCCGCCTTGCTGGTGGACACGGGCAGCGGCTCCGTGGAGGCCGCCGATATCGATTGCCGGCAACTGGTCATCGATACGGGCAGCGGTCCGGTGCGGGCCCGCGGGGTGCGCGCGGACCAGGCCCACATCGACACGGGCAGCGGATCGGTTCAGTTGCAGCTGGACCGGATGGGCGGCGGCGATTTCCGGGTGGACACGGGCAGCGGTTCCATCACCCTGGAGTTGCCCGCGGACGCCAGCGCCAGCATCCTGGCGGAAAACGGTAGCGGCAGCCTGAACCTGGAGCGGCAGGATGCGGTGGTGGAGCACAAAAGCGACCACGAGATGAAGCTGGTGGTGGGCTCCGGCGAAGCCTCGGTGGACCTGGACGCGGGCAGTGGCTCCATCACCGTGAAATAGTTTGTCGGCGGCAATTTTTCCGGGTCTTTCCTCTTCTGGGAGGGCCCGGTTTTCCATTTCTATCCGTTTTTTCCTGGGATGCAGCCGCGTCGGGATTGGCGTACAATCAGCGTGCCCTTAATCCCTTCAGCTTTAGGAGAGAGCATGAACCCCATCACCAAACTGGCCATTCTGGGCGCCGGCAACATCGGCACCGCCATCGCGCGGGGGCTGGTCAATGCGGGGGCCCTGCCCGCCGCC
The DNA here is from genome assembly GCA_002747875.1 of bacterium DOLZORAL124_64_63. Taxonomy (GTDB): domain Bacteria; phylum Krumholzibacteriota; class Krumholzibacteriia; order LZORAL124-64-63; family LZORAL124-64-63; genus LZORAL124-64-63. The sequence goes on along the minus strand of PDQT01000082.1, from coordinate 36,435 downwards.
GCCATCACCCTGACCCGCCGCCACGCCGAAAAACTGGCCGAGAGGGCCGCCGAAGGTTTCCCGACCACCGCCGACAACCTGGCCGCCCTGGCGACCCATGACCTGGTGGTGCTGGCGGTGGAACCCGGGCAACTCAATGGCCTGTTGCGGGAGATCCGCCCGGCCCTGGACCCGGAACGGCACATCCTGGTCTCGGTGGTGACGGGGGCGCAGATCAGCGCCATCAGGGATATCGTGGGCCAGGCCGTGCCGGTGGTGCGGGCCATGCCCAACACGGCCATCGCCGTGGGGCAAAGCATGACCTGCCTGGCCGGGCAGGGGCCGGCGCTGGATCTGGCCGCCGCCGTCTTCAAGCCCCTGGGCGGCACCCTGGTCATCCGTGAGGAGCAGATGGGGCCGGCCACCGCCCTGTGCGCCTGTGGCACGGCGTTCTTCCTGCGGGCCATCCGGGCGGCCAGCCAGGGGGGCATCGAGATCGGTTTCCATTCGGCCGATGCCCTGGCCATGGCGGCGCAAACGGCCCTGGGCGCCGCCGCCCTGCTCAAGGAGCGCGGCCTGCACCCGGAACGGGAGATCGATCGGGTGACCACTCCGCGGGGGGCCACCATCAGCGGGCTGAACGAGATGGAGCATCAGGGATTCAGTTCGGCCCTGATCCGGGGGATCACCACCAGCACGCGCAAGGTGGAAGGGCTGTACCGCAAGGAGGAGTGACGCTGGGACCCTGTCGGGGCTTTGCCGATTGCCGGGCGCGTCCTCTCTTACTTCCGGACCAGAACCTCCAGTTGGTAGGGCAGGACCCGCTCCCCCAGGGGGTACCCGAAAGCATCGCAGCTGCCGGCATGGCCCAGGGCCGAGGCGGCGATCAGCGCGTCCCACTCCCGGCGGCTGTAGGTGCGCAGATCGTAGCGGTCGTCGAAGTGCTCCTGGCCCCGGGGGCGGGTGACCGTCAGGTGGCTGATGACGGTTTCCACGCGCGCGCGCTCGGTCCCCGGCACGGGGGGCAGGTAGTTGACCAGCTGGCTGACCCGGCAGCGCCCCCGGGCCCCTTCCCACAGGTCCTCATCTTCGAAAAGCCAATCGTAATCCGTCAGGCTGATGCCCACCACGTACAGGGCTCCGGGTTTGAGGATGGCGGCCATCTGGGCCAGGTGGTCCCGCATCTCGGCATCGTCGGCCAGATGCCGGATGGAATTGACGGGATTGAAGGCGAAGTCGGCGCACCCCGGCGGGAAGCCGGCTTCCAGGGCGGCGTCCGCGAAGTCGCGCATGTCCGCCACGAAGGTGTCGGATACCCGCCGGCGGGCATAGGCCACCTGGCCGGGATCCCGATCGAAGCCCGCCACCCGGCGTCCCCGGCCGGCGGCCACACGCAGATAGCGGCCGGTGCCGCAGGCCGGTTCGAACCACAGCCTGTGCGCGGCCGGCGGCCTGGCGGCGAAGGCCCGTTCGACACGCTCCAGGGCCGTGACCTCCCGCGCCGTGTTGGGGGCGTGCAGAATGTCGTAGAGCATGGGGTCGGCGTAAAGCCCTTGCCGGCGGTGTTCTCGTTGCTCGCTCATCATCTGTACCCGATGGCGACGGCGATCGTCAGGAAGAGGGCCGACAGCAGCATCAGCAGACCGAACAGAGGCAGCATGAAGCGCAGCCAGCGCCCGTAGGGAATCTTGGCCAAGGAGAGCATGGCCATCAGGATGCCGCTTGTGGGGATGACGGAGTTGCTGAATCCGTCGCCGCAGGTGAAGGCGAAGACCGCGGTCTGCCGCGTGATGCCCAGGATGTCCGAAAGGGGCGCCATCAGGGGCATCGTCACGGCGGCCTGCCCGCTACCCGAGGGGATCAGCAGGTTCAGGGTGCTCTGGAAACAGAGCATGCCGATGGCCGCGAAGTAGCGGGGCACGGTGGACAGCATAGTCGCGGCGCCGTGCACGATGGTGTCCATGATCTGCCCGTCGGCCAGCACCACGCTGATCCCCTTGGCGAAGCCCACCACCAGGGCGGCCACCACCATCTCCTCCATCCCTTTGACGAAGGCCTTGGTGGCCTCTTCCAGGGGCAGCCGCGCCATGGCCGCCGCCAGGATGCCGATCAGCAGGAAACCGCCGGCCATGCGGTCCATCCACCAGCCGTACTGCTGCACCGCGAAGACCACGAACAGGAAGATGACGGTGCCCATGATGAGGATGGCCGTGTGGTGGGGATGATAGTGGGCGGCCGCCTCGCCGCCGGCCTCGATCTCGAAGGGATCATCGGGCATGCAGGAGCGGGCCGGGTCGGCCTGGATGCGCCTGCCGTACAGGATGAGGTAGGTGATGGCCAGGGCCATGGCGCAGGCGAAGAAGACGATGCGGAAGCCCATGCCGCTGGTCAGGGGCAGTTCGGCGATGCCCTGGGCCACGCACACGGTGAAGGGGTTCAGGGTGGAGGCCGCGAAACCCACCTCCGTGGCCACGATCACCAGGGCCATGCCGTAGATCCGGTCGTAGCCCAGCCGTTTGCTGACGATGAGGAAGACGGGGACCAGGGGGATGAATTCCTCGCCCATGCCCAGGGTGGAACCGCCGATGCCCAGCACCACCATCAGCACCGCGGTCAGCAGGCTGCCGCGGTTGCCCAGCTTGCGCAGCAATCGGTCGATGGACGCGGTGATGACCCCCGTCCGCTGCAGGATGCCGAAGGTGCCCCCGATGATGAAGATGAAGAAGATGATGTCCGCGGCGCCCTCCATGCCGCGCGGCACGGCGGCCAGGAAATCCACCAGGCCGACGGGCGCGGCATGGCCTGGGGCTTCGTCGCCCAGCAGGGCCCCCTCCAGGGAATAGTGCTTGGGCAAGGGGGCGTAGGTGCCGGGCACCAGCAGGGTGCGCTCGTGCCCTTCGATGACCTTGGTTTCGCGGTCGTAAGCCCCCGAGGGGATGACCCAGGTCAGCAGAGAGCAGAGCAGGATGACCCCCAGCAGGAGCACGAAAACATGGGGGATCTGGAAGCGGGGGCGTTTGGTGGTCACGGACGGCTCCGATTCTAGGGTGGCGAGGGGCTGGTTGCGCGCAACGTAGCGCATGGCGCCTCTTGTGTAAACTCCCGGCCGGTGCCACATTTTACCGCGGCAACAAATGGCGCTCTTTCCCGCCGGCCGGTGGTGATACCCGCCGGCGGGCATTGGGCCTTCCCGCCTGGAGGTTTTCCCGTGACCCGCCACCATTTCCTGTTTCTGGCTTTGGCCGTCCTGCTGGCCGGCTTCGCCCTGGCCGACGACGCGGCACCGGGCTACGTCATGCGTTACGCGGATATCAGCGATAGCGGCATCGTCTTCACCTACGAGGGGGACCTTTGGCTGGTCCCGGTCACCGGGGGCGAAGCCCGGCGCATCACGGCGCACGAGGGCACCGAGTTGGCGGCCAAGTTCAGCCCCGATGGGCGCTGGCTGGCCTTCACCGGTAGCTATGACGGCGGCAGCGATGTCTACGTCATGCCCGCCACCGGCGGTGTGCCCCGCCGGCTGACCTTCCATCCCGGCAGAGATCTGATGGTGGACTGGTGCCCGGACGGGCAGGGCGTGATCGTGCGCTCCACCCGGGAATACCCCAGCCGCGCCAGCGAACTGTACCGTTACCCCATCGATGGCGGCATGCCTCGGCGTCTGCCGCTGGACCGGGCCGGCCTGGCATCCATCGCCCCGGATCACCGCGGTGTGGCCTACAACCGCATCGGCCGGGAGATGCGCAACTGGAAACGCTACGAGGGCGGCATGGCCCAGGATATTTGGGTGGCCGACTTCAGCGACGGCAGCATCACCCAGCTGACGGACTGGGAAGGCACGGACAACTTCCCCATGTGGGACGGGGATATCATCTACTACACCAGCGACCGCGAGGACGGCACGCTGAATATCTACGGCCAGAACGTGAAGACGGGAGAAGTGCGGCGGCTGACCTTTTTCACGGAGTACGACGCCAAGTACCCCAGCCTGGGCGATGGGCGCATCGTGTTCCAGCACGGCGCGGGCCTGGAGGTGCTGGACCTGGCGAGCGGCCAGGTGCGTGACGTGGCCATCAGTATCCCTTCGGATCGTCGCCACGTGCGCGAGGATCTCATCACCCCCAACGCCGCCGTCGGCAGCTTCCGGCTGTCTCCCGGCGGGGAGCGCGCGCTGATCGAAGCCCGCGGCGAGATCCTGAACCTGCCCACGGATGAGGGCGATCCCGTGAACCTGACCCGCACCAGCGGCAGCCGCGAGCGCAACGCCGTCTGGTCGCCGGACGGCCGGTGGATCGCCTTCGTCAGCGACCGCACGGGCGAGGAACAACTCTACCTCTCGGACCAGACGGGCCTTGGCGAGTGGAAGCAGCTGACCGATGGGGACTTCGCCTTCACCAACCCCATCGTCTGGTCGCCGGACAGCCGGCACCTCCTGTTCAGCGACAAGTACCTGCGCCTGAATCTGGTGGATGTGGACAAGGGCGCCACCACCGTCATCGCCCAGGGCCTGTACGACGATGCCTGGGAGCGCTGGGGCATCATGGATTACGTCTGGTCGCCGGACAGCCGCTGGGTGGCCTACACGCGCCAGAACGGCAACATGAACGAAACCATCCACCTGTACGACACCAAGAAGCGGCAGACGCACCAGCTGACCGACGGCATGGCCACCAGCTGGTCGCCCAGCTTCAGCGAGGACGGCGCCTACCTGTACTTCCTGTCCAACCGCACCTTCAATCCGATCATGGGCCGCCAGGACCAGAACCATGTCTTCTTGAAGATGGCCCGGCCTTACTTGGTCCTGCTGCGCGACGGCCGGCGCTCGCCCTTCTACAAGCCCGACGTGGTGGTGACCGCGGACAAGAAGGAGAAAGAGGAGGCCGAGAAGGACGGCAAAACGGTCATCGATCTGGAAGGCATCGGCAACCGGATCTTGGCGTGCGAAGGCGTGGAACCGGGCAACTACTTCCGCCTGGAGGCCATCGACGGCGGCTTCGTCATGCTGCGCAAGAACGATCCGGAGTTCCTCAAGTACCAGAACGTGGACGATCACACGGGCGGCGCCCTGGATCTGGTGGGCTACAACCTGGACGATGCCGCGCTGACGGATCTGATGATCGGCATCGCCAACTACCATCTGAGCAGCGACGGGCAGAAGCTGATCTACCGCGCCGGTGCCAACGTGGGCGTGGTGGATGCCGGCCAGCCCGCCGAGGCGGGGGACGGCCAGGTGGATGTGGGCGCCCTGAAGCTGCGCATCGACCGGCTGGCCGAGTACCGGCAGATTTTCGACGAGGCCTGGCGCATCCAGCGCGATTGGTTCTATGACGCGGGCATGCACGGTGTGGATTGGCAGGCCATGCACGACAAGTTCGCGCCCTTCGTGGCCGGCTGCGGGACGCGTTCGGATCTGAACTATCTCATTGGAGAACTGATTGCCGAGCTGAACATCGGCCACACCTATATCTACGGTGGGGACCATGGCGACCGCGGCGACTGGGTGTCCACCGGTTTGTTGGGTTGCGGCTTCGCCACGGATGAGAAGGCCGATTATTACCGTATCACGGACATCGTGCCGGGCGTGAGCTGGGACCCGCGGTACCGCTCGCCCCTGACGGAGCCCGGCGTGGATGTGCGCGAGGGAGACTACCTCATCGCCATCGACGGTGTGGAGATCCCCAAGGGCGACAACGTCTACGCCCACCTGGTGGACAAGGCCGGCCGCATGGTCACCCTGACGACCAACCGCAAACCCAGCCCCAGGGGCGCCGTCACCCACCGGGTGCGCACCCTGGGCAGCGACCTGGGCCTGCGTTATCGCGCCTGGATGGACCGCAACCTGGACTACGTCACGGCGAAGAGCGACGGCCGCATCGGCTATCTGCACATCCCGGACATGATGGACAACGGGCTGGTGGAATTCGGCCGCCGCTGGTACCCGCAGACGGGCAAGGAGGCCATGATCATCGACGAGCGCTACAACGGCGGCGGCTTCGTCGGCGACATGATCATCGACCGTCTGGAGCGCGCCCTGTGGTCCATGACCATCCCGCGCGAGGGCCGGGCCGGCCGCAATCCCGAGCGGGATTTCCACGGCCCCCTCGTGGTCCTGATCAACGAGGACACCGGCAGCAACGGCGAGTTCTTTGCCGAGGCCATCAAGCGCAAGGGCCTGGCCACGGTCATGGGCATGCGCACCTGGGGCGGCAGCATCGGCATCGAGCCGCACCAGGGTCTGGTGGACGGGGGCACCACCACGCCGCCGCAGTTCGGTCTGTTCACGCTGGACGGCACTTGGCCCATCGAGGGCTGGGGCGTGGAGCCGCATATCGTGGTGATGAACATGCCCGCTGACGTGGTGGCCGGAGAGGATACGCAGCTGGATGCGGCCATCGCCTACTTGCTGGATCAGCTGGAGAATGCCAAGGGGAAGTGGGATATTCCCGGCACGCCGGCTTATCCGGATAAGAGCAAGCCGCATATGAGTAAGATCAAGAATTAGGGTTTCGGGGTTCTTGGGAGGGGCGTCCGGTGGGCGCCCCTTTCGGGACAGGGATACCGGAACTTATGATGAACCCTTGGCAGTACGTGTCGCTTATTGGATTGGAAGCGATGTGGATCCCAAGGGTTTTTTGCTTCTTTACAGAAGGGGCTGATGGCTCCGACAGCTAGCTCAAGATTGGGAGAGGATAGATGCCGTCTTTGCCCCCATGGATCGTGGCTGACAGGAATACGATGGTCCTGGCGGCGCAACCCCGGCGCTGGATTTCCCGTTGGATACTATGCTAGCCTGGGTTCTCCGGGTCGATTCCATCCTCCCAACCGAGGCCATCACGTTGCAGAGACGCCTGTTCTTCATCCTCTTTCCCATGATGTTCCTGCCCGCGGTGGGGGTGCTTCTGCTGGATTGGCAGCGCGGCTGCGAGCACCTGGCCATGCTGGAAAGCCCCGGGCTGGAGCGTAGCACCGAAGCCGGCCTGGAACTGGCCCGCCGGGTTCTGGCAGCGGAGAAGAGCAACGTCCAGAGGCTGGCCCGTCAGGCGGGCGCGGATCCGTCCCTGTCTTTGCCCGAGGGTACCCGCCGGCGGGTATGGCGCTGGGATCCGGAGCTGGGCTGGGTGACAACCGGGGGAGACAAAAAGGCCCTGCCTGACTACCTGCGGGGACGCACGGGCCCCGACCTGGCGACGGCTTTTCGAGTGCCGGGGCCGGGGATTCCCCGGCTGGCGGCGGGTTTCCCCCTTCCCGGGGATCCCACGCGATATGCGGTGCTGGAAGTCCCCTTGGATCCACAACTGGCTATTTTGCTAGAGGATATCACACAAGGTTCCGCGGGGATGAGGCAGCTTTCCTTCATCTATCGCAAGCTGCTGCAATCTCATCTGGTGCTGGCGCTGATGTTGTTGGCTCTGTTCCTGCTTCTGCTTTCCCTTCTGCTGAGCCACCTGATTGCCCGCTCGGTGGCCCGCCCTCTTCAGCAGCTGGTGCGGGGCACACAGCGGGTGGCGGCGGGCGACCTGGACCAACGGATCGAAGCGGACGCCCCCGCTGAGCTGGGCGCGCTGGTGGAGGCCTTCAACAGCATGACGACCCAATTGCGGGCCGGTCGCCGGGAGTTGCGGAAGGCCGAGCGTCTGGCCGCCTGGCAGGGGGTGGCCCGGCGCCTGGCTCATGAGATCAAGAATCCGCTGACGCCTATCACCCTGGCCATGCACCGCATCAAGGGCCGGAGCGAGGACGCCACCGTGCACTCCTGCGTGGGTACGGTCCTGGAGGAGGCGGCCAATCTGGAGCGCCTGGCGGATGAATTCAGCATGTACGCCAAGCTGCCCCGGCCTCGGCCGCGGGACCTGCGAGGAGACGACCTGCACCGTCTCCTGGGGGAAGTGGCCCGGTTCTATCTGGAGCGCACTCACGTGATCTGCCGCTGGGAGGGTTGGCCCCGGGAGTTCATCTGGCGGGTGGATCCCGGTCAGTTGCGGCAGGTGCTCGGCAACCTGGTCAAGAACGGGAAGGAGGCCATGGAGGGTGAAGGGACGTTGCTTTTCCGGCTGGAGGAGGCGGCGGCACCCGAAGGCGTGCCTGAGCAACGATCCTGGATGCGGTTGACCATCCAGGATAGCGGACCGGGATTGGCGGACGCCGGGGACGCTGTTTTCGAGCCCTATCATACCAGCAAGCCCACGGGCACGGGACTGGGTTTGGCTGTCAGCCGGCGCATCATCGAGGAGAACGGGGGGCGGTTGACGGCCGCTGATACGGGCGGCGGGGCGGCCTTCGCCATCGATCTGCCCGTCGTGGGAAGGAGCATCCATTGAACCGCATGCGGGGGCATATTCTGGTGGTGGACGATGAACCCAACATCCGCGCGCTGCTGGCCGGCGTGCTGGAAGACGAGGGCATGGAGGTGAGCACCGCCTGCGACGCGGTCCAGGCCCGGAAGCAACTGGCCGCCCGGCAGCCGGACCTGATGCTGCTGGATGTGCAGTTACCGGGGCAGGATGGCCTGGGTTTGCTGAGGTCACTACAGGCCGAAGGCGGTCTTTGTCCGGTGGTGATGATGAGTGGTCACGGCACCATCGCCACGGCGGTGGAGGCCACACGCCTGGGGGCCATCGACTTCATCGAGAAGCCCATCCAGGTGGAGCGCTTGCTGGTCAGCCTGGCCAACGGTCTGCGCCTGCGGCAGCTGACGGAGGAGAATGCGCGCCTGCAGTCGGAACTGGGGCGGGACACGGGGCTGCTGGGGTCCGGCGCGGCCATGGAACAACTGCGGCAGGAGATCGCCCGGGCTGCCGGATCCGAGGCGCGGGTGCTGATCACCGGGGAAAACGGCACGGGTAAGGAGCTGATCGCCCGCGCCCTGCACGCCGGTAGCCCGCGGGCGGATCGGCCCTTCATCAAGGTCAACTGCGCGGCCATCCCCTCGGAACTGCTGGAGAGCGAGCTGTTCGGCCACGAACGTGGCGCCTTCACCGGCGCGGTGAGCCGCCGGGTGGGGAAGTTCGAGCGGGCCCAGGGAGGGACGCTGCTGCTGGACGAGATCGGGGACATGAACGCCACCACCCAGGCCAAGCTGTTGCGCGTTCTGGAAGACGGGGAGTTGGAGCGCCTTGGCGGCACCGGCGTGATCACGCTGGATGTGCGCATCTTCGCCTCGACGAATCGGGATCTGGAGGCTTTGCGCGCAAGCGGAGATTTCCGCGAGGATCTGTACCATCGCGTGAAGGTGGTGCCCATCCACGCGCCGGCTCTGCGGGATCACGTGGAGGATATTCCGGAGCTGGCTCGGCATTTCTTGGAGCATTTCTGCCGGACGGCCGGACGGCCGACCATGCATTTCACCGCCGAGGCTTTGCGCCGCCTGCAGACCCATGACTGGCCGGGCAACGTGCGGGAGCTGCGCAATCTGGTGGAGAGGGTGATGATCATGGCCCCGGGTGAAGCGGTGGAGGAGCCTTTCGTGGAAAGCTTATTGCCGGGGGCGGCGGCGTGCCGGGAGCCCGTGGGGTTGGGGTTGGCGGACTATCTGCTCCATCATGAGAAAAGTTACATTGGCAAGGCGTTGACCTGCCATGGGGGGAACTTGGCGGCGGCGGCCCGGGAGCTGGGGCTGGATCGGGCCAACCTGCATCGCCGTCTGAAGAAGCTGGGCATGTCCGATTGACGACATGGCGTTGTCCACCGGACACGCTGGGGGCAAGAATCTCGGTCTAATTGTTGGGTGAGGCGGGTTGGTAAAGCCATTAAAAAAAATTGCTTATGGTGTTGTTGGCCTTTCCGTGGGCCGAAGGGCACAGGTTTTGCCGTACCTAGGTGCCGGGACACACGGCGAAGATTCGGTCTACCGGAAGGGAAGCCGGATCGGGAACCGCGAAAGGTCTTGGCCAGTCCGGAGAAATATCATGACCATGCTCTTGCTGATTCTTCTTATCCTGTGGCCCGGGGCTTCGATCTGCGCCCCTGATGCCCAGGCCGCCGCACCCGCGGACACGCGCTGGGTGGAGTTCACCTACCCGGATAACGACTACAAAGCGGTCTGCATCGTCGGAACCTTTACCGCTTGGCAACAGGTGCCCCTGAAGCGGGAAGATAGCCAGTGGTTGCTGCGTTTGCGCGTGCCCGCCTCACGGGCGTACTACCGTTTCTCCGTTCTGGAACAGGATGACCGGTGGAATGCCATCGATCCCAATAACCCCACCGCCATCAACCACGAGGAATATGGCTGGGTCTCGGTCCTGAAAGCCGGACGGCGTCTTTCGCCAGCGGGCCGCGGCCAGGAGCGGAAGAAGGAATGCCGGCAGCGCGACTGCCGTATTCGGCGCGAACTGAAACGCGACCAGGGCATCACGTCCATCGTCAGCTACCAGCGGGTGGATGGCCTCGTTCTGAATATTGCTGACAGCCACATGGGCAAGGAGCCCTTCGCGCCTGCTCTGCGGTGGCACGTGAATTACGGATTCAGCAGCGGTCGCTTCGGCGGTGGGCTGTGTCTGTTGCAGCCTTTGGGCCTGGCCCCCCTGAGCCTGAAAATCGCCATTTTTGACCGGACGATGCCCAATAACCGATTCAGCGGGATCGGAACCATGGAGAACACCCTGGCGGGTTTTTTTCTGCACGAGGACTACTTCGACTATCACCGTGCCAAGGGGGGGCGGGCCAGCCTGGTGCTGGGGCAAGGAGACTGGCTGCGTCTGGAAACGGGTGTGCGCAGCGTGGAGCAGACCCGCCTGGGGCGCCGCTCGGTCTGGTCCTGGAAAGGTGGTGAATTCATCCCCAACCCGGCCATCGACGAGGGGACTCTGCGCAGTCTTTTCGGCCAGATACGGGTGGGGCGCCGCTTCAACCATATCAAGATTTTGTATGAGCGCAGCGGCGGTGGCCTTTTTGGCGGTGATTTCAATTTTGAACGCGTCTGGGCTCAGGCGCGCGGCCGGCTGGATCTGGGCCAAAGCCAGGTGGCCAGACTGGACGCCCGCGTGGCGGCCGGTCGTAATCTGAAGGGGAGGTTGCCCCTGCAGGAGCGCTTCCTGCTGGGGGGGCGGGGCACGGTGCGCGGTTACGGCTATCAGAGCCTGCTGTTGCCGGCTACGGACGCGCCGGGGCAACCCTTTGGCGGGGAGATGAGCCTGCTGGCCAACGTGGAGTACAGCTTCAAGGCCGGTGCCGGTCTGGGGCTGGCCTTGTTCTACGACACGGGGATGGTCTGGCAGGACGCCCATGCGGCTGGAGACCTGGGAGATCTGAAATCCAGCACCGGTATCGGCTTGCTGCGGGATGATGACGAGAACCTTCGTATCGACCTCATCCAGCGTCTGGACGGCGGGAACCATCCCGTCAGCATCCAGATGCGGTTGCGCAGGGGGTTCTGAGATGCGGAATCTGGTCCTGCTGACATGGCTGTTGGGGGCGGCGGTGCCGTCTTTGGCCGAAGGTCCGCTGCTGGAACTGGGGCCGCCTCGGGTGCAGGAGGGACGCCTCCTGGTGGACGTGACCCTGCGGGGCCTGCTGTGCGACAGCAGCCTGGAATCCCTGGAAGCGGGTGTGCCGGCCACCCTGATCTTCCGCTGGAAGTTGCGGCGCGAACGCGAGGGCTGGCGCGACGCCGAGGTGGCCCGGGGCGAACTGGAAAACCGCATTTACTTCGATGTTCTGGAAGAAAATTACCATCTTTTCGATCATCGGGGTCGCCCTCTGGGCGCGTGCGACGCCTTGGAGGGGCTGACCAAAACCCTGTGCCGTCGTGAGGCCATGGCTCTGGAAGGTGTGCCCAGGCTGGAGAAGGACGCCCGCTACTATCTGGAAATGGAGGTGATCTTTCGGACGGTGGGCTACCAGGAGGTGCGGGGCTTCGAGAGCTGGTTGATGGGGGCGGAAGATGCGCCGGAAATGAACGGGGAAACCCTGGGAGAACTGACCCTGAGCCTGATCAAGAAAATGGCGGGGCTGGACAGCACCACGGTGCGGGGTGTATCCCCGAAATTCTCTCTGCACTGAGCCACGGGAATCCCCGCCATCGCCACCACCAACCAGAAAGGCCAAACCATGAAATCTCACACCCAATACCTGATTCTGGAAGTCCCCGAGCGCATGGACTTCATCCACATCACACCCTTGGTGGAGAAGGAGTTGCGCGCCAGCGGCATCCGCGAAGGCCTCTGCCTGGTGAACGCCATGCACATCACGGCTTCGGTTTTCATCAATGACGACGAGCCCGGGTTGCACGCGGATTACAAACGCTGGTTGGAGGAGCTGGCGCCCTTCGACCCCTCGCCGGAACGTTACCACCACAACCGCACCGGCGAGGACAACGGCGACGCCCACCACAAACGGCAGATCATGGGGCGCGAGGTGGTGGTGGCCGTAACGGACGGGCGGCTGGATTTCGGTCCTTGGGAGAGGATTTTCTACGGGGAGTTCGATGGACGCCGCTCCAAGCGGATCCTGGTCAAGATCATCGGCGAGTGATTATCGATAGCTGATCAGCAATACGTGAGCATGTTTGGCCGGGCTCCGTCCCGGCCACGTGATCCTCCGTTACCCGTTTTTCGGGTCCAGACGATCCAGCCAGCGGTACAGGGTGACCCGGCTGATGCCCAGGTTCCTGGCCACGTGGCTCTTGTTGCCGCCGGCGCGGTCGATCAGGTTGTTCAGGCTGCTCCAGGTCATGCCTCCGGCCGGCGGTGTGTCCACCTTGGCGCCGGCTTGGCCCTGGGGGCGGTCGGGCAGGAAGAACTCCAACTCATGGCCGCCGTCCCGGCCCTTGATGCGCCGCAGTTGCAGGGCCTGGCCCAAGTCGCGGTTCAGCCAGGCCCGCTGGGCGATGGCTTCCAGTTCGGCCACGTTGCCGGGCCAAGTGTGCCGGCTCAGATCGTCCAGAGCCTGGAAATCGAACAGGCTGCGGGCCGTCAGGGTGCTGCCCTCGTGCCGGGTCAGGAAGTGATCCAGCAGGGGCAGGATATCCTCGGGCCGGTCGCGCAAGGGGGGGACTTCGGTCTTCAGCAGCGTCAGCTTGAAGTGCAGGTCCGGGCGGAAGTCGCCCGCTTCCACGGCCGCCTTCAGATCTCCGTTGCAGGTGGCGATGATGCGCAGGTCCGCCCGATGCTCCCGGCTGCCGCCGATGCGCCTGTAGGTGCTGTTGCGCAGCAGTTCCATGATGCGCGCCTGCAGGCCGCGCGGCAGGTTGTCCACGCCGCTGAGCAGGAGGGTGCCGCCCTCGGCCTGGGCCACCAGACCAGGCAGGTCGTTCAGAGTGCCCTTGGCGGCGCGGACCTTCCCGAAAATCTCCCAGGCCAGGACTTCCTCGCTGGTGGGGGTGCAGACCACCTTGATCAGCGGTCGGCTGCTGCGGGGGCTGGCCTCGTGCAGCCGATGGGCCAGCAACTCCTTGCCCGTGCCGGGTTCGCCGTGCAGGAGCACGGGAGTGTCGTAGCGGGCGAAACCGTCACAGGTGCGCAGAATCCGCTGCATGGCGCCGCTGACGGCGATGACGCGGGTCGAAGGGGCCGCCTTCAGGCTGAAGACGGGCCGGCCGCCGCGGGCATCACGCCGATTCACCCGGCGGCGAGCCAGATCGGCCACCGTTTCCTGTATATCCAGGCGTTGGTAGTCGACGCCCAGCTCCTGGTTCAGCTGCTGGGCCGCCAGGGCGCTGCGCCAGGCCTGATTCAAGAGGCGACCTCCGGCACCACCGGCGTTGCCGGAATCGATGCGGCGCAGCAGGGTGCGCGCCTTCTGGTGTTCGGCGATCATCATCTCGTGCCGGGCCGAAAGATGCCGTAGGCCGTCCAGGGCTTTGCGGAAATGCTCTTCGGCGGCTTTCCAGCGCCCCAGATTGGCCGCGTTCATGGCCAAGCAGCGATAGGTGACGGCCTTCTCGAAGCGGTCGCCCACCTCGCGGCAGAAGGCCAGCGCGTCGCTCAGGAGATGCAGGGCTTCTTCGTGCCGTCCTTCCAGGTCCAGGCATTCGCCTTCGCGGCGCAACAGTTCCATGACCAGATCGCCGCGGGGGGCCAGGGCCCGGGCCACCGTCTGGCCGCGCTGGTAGTAGCGGCGGGCTTCGGCGGGGTTGCCCTCGTCCCGCAGGACATCGCCCAGAAACTCCAGGGCCAGGGCTTCCTCGCGGGCCATGCCGTTTTCGGTGGCCAGGCTGTAGCCCTCCATGAGAGCGGGCCGGGCCCCCAGGAAATCGCCCAGGAGGCGCTTGATGTTGCCCTCGGCAATACGGGCGCGGCAGACCATGTCCGGGGTTCCGTCGGCCATGTCCAGTTCCTGTTCCAACAGCTCCAGGGCCGCGGAATAGCGCCCCTGCTTATAGGCGACGATGGACAGGTTCTGGCAGTTCTGGGCCACGCGCAGGGTGGCGCCCAGGCCGGTGTTGATCCGCAGGCTCTTTTCGAACCAGCGGCGTCCTTCTTCCAGATGGCCCATGGAAAGATGGGTCCAGCCCAAGAAATTCGCGGCCACGGCCTCGCGTCCGGGTTCTCCCAGGATGAGGAAGGCGCTACAGGCGAATTCCAGATGGGGCACGGCTTCCGCCAGGTTGCCTTGCCAGCGCAAGGCGGCGCCCAGCAGGAGCCGCAGCTCCGCGGTGTTCAGGTCCGCCACCTGGGGGGCGTCGGACAGCAGGCTGAGGGCCATATCCTGAACGATCTCGTAATGTTCCTCGAAGATCTGGATGTTCAGTTCGAGGATCATGCCGGCAGGATCGTCCGCCTGCAGGAAGCCGTGACCCCGGGCGGTTTCCAGCCACTGTTTGCAGAGTTTGTGGCGCTTCAGCTCGATCAGGCACCAGCCCTTGAGCAGGGTGGCGTCACGCATGCTGAGGGCTTGGCCGGCGGGCAAGCGGGATGTCTTTCCATCCGGGCCAAGGATTGCCTCCAGGCTCTGCAGAGCTTCGCGGGTCCGGCCTTCCAGATGCAGACGCCGGGCGCGGTGGTACGCCTCCGGGACCAGTCCCTCCGGGCCTGTGGTGGGGACGGAGTTGGGGGGGACTTGCTCAGGGCGCACGGTGGCACCTCCCCTCATCAAGCCAGCGGAATCCTGTGGGGATGTCCCGTAAAATGATCACAGGTCGTATGGTACCGTCGGGCCGGCGTTCCATGTACACCGCCACGATTTCCGGTATCCGTGTTTTGACGGGGATGGGGCCGGGCTCCAGAACGGGACCGGGTTTCAGCACCCCGTCGCCCGGATCTCCCTCCGCGCCATCGGAAATCTGGTAGTGAAGGTGTGCTGGTTTGGCCGTCGCGGGGGCCACCGGTCCCAGAATGAGGATCAGGTAGACCAAGCAGGCAGCCACCAGCCTGTGCCGAGGCCATGAGGTTTGCAAACACATTATGCCATGTGGCTCCATTTTTGCGGGAGCGTATCCCGTGAGCAAGACGGAGAGTGATGGAGGCTACTTTAGCGGAGTTGTTGTCTTTAGGTCAAGTCTTTTTTGTTTTTGTTCTAATAGATGACTTGTGGTGGATATGTGTCGCCCCTTGATACAGTTTTTATATGATGTTTTGTTAGAAATGTGTAACACCCGAGGTGTAACACCGGGTTCTGGGCTTCGCGAGAAGCTTTGGGCGGTAAAAATGCCGGTTTTTGCGGTTTTAGGCCATGTTCGGATCGTTCAAGATGCTAAGCCTCTTTGGACTGTAGTCCTTCGTTGAAGAAATACCTTATCAATACGAAAAATGCCTCGTGAGGCTTCGTTGGGGGCCTGGGTTCCCGGCCAGATGGGGTTGTGCGGGGAGGGTAAGCTCGCCGGGACGGAATGAAAGTGCTTACGGGCGGGATTTTCCGCTTCCCAAACAGGACAGGGAAACCTTTTCGCCCTTCGTTTTTTATAGGCTTTGCGGAACCCAGCTTTTATTATGGCGGTGTCGCCTACATCAACCCGATCTCGATATCCGCTGATCGATTCTCCCCAACTAGGTGGTCCACGTGAAAGAACTCTTCAAGAATCCCGCCCTCAACTTCCTGGCCTCGATGAAGCTAGGTGTCGTGCTGATGGCCGTGGTGGCCATCGCCAGTATTTTCGGGACCTTCATTGAATCCTTCTATGGTGGACGTGACGCCGCCTTCGACATCATCTACGACGCGTGGTGGTTTGAAGGGGCCCTGGCCTTCATCTGTCTAAATCTTCTGTTGTCCTTCTTCAAGCGCATGCCCTACAAGGCGCACCAGACGGGTGCGGTGCTGGTCCACATCGCGATGATCGTGATTCTGGTGGCCGCGGGCATGACCCGCTACATGGGCTACGAGGGAGTGATGCCCATTCGGGAGGGGGCTACCACGGATTATATCCTCAGCGCCAAGGACCACGTCCGCGTGACGGGCGAGACCCAGGAGGCCAGCTTCCCGGTGCGCCTGTACAAGCGCCAACAGGGGGATATCTGGCAGAAGGTCATGGTGGACGGGCAGGAGTACGAACTGGGCGTGGCCGATTTCTGGCCCCACTTCGCCGAGGTGTACCAGGCTGGACCCGGCGGTCCCGCCGGTTTCCAGTACCGGGTGAGCATGGATGGCGAGATCGTTTCCAAGGTGATGACCGAGGGTGAGCGTACGAAAATCGGTTCGGTGAACGCCAGCCTGCGGCGTGGAGATTTCCGCGGTGATGCGAGCGTCTCGCCCTATGGTGATTTGCGTGTGCGTTCCGGCGATGAGGTCTGCACCATCCCCGTCGGTCCGCCCGACGGCAGCGTGCACACCTGCGGCGGCCTGGAGCTGGAGATCACCGAATTCCAGACCAGCTTCGTGGTGGGCGGACCCAGCCGTTCTGACGGGCCCATGGACAACCCCATGATCCGCGTGGCCATCAAAGATGATCGGGGCCGCAGCGGGGAGCGGGTTTTCTTCGCCTACCACCCTGAATTCAGCATGGGGCACAGCGGGGCCGAGGATCCCTTCGCGGACCTGGACATGGCCTACACCGTGGCCTCGGGCATCGAGTTCGTTTTCGCCGACGGCAAGTTGCGCGCACGGGCTTCCTTCCCCATCGAGGCCATGGACATGAGCACCGAGGAGCGCAGCGCCATTGCCGCCGCCGCGGTCTTCGACGTGACCGAGCAGATGCTTTATGTGAACGATGACCGTGGCTTCAGCTTCATGCCCATGCGCATGATGGACTCCGTGGTGCTGGTGCCCGCCGAGAGCGAAGACCCCAACGCTCCGCCCGCCGCCCGTGTCGTCATTCGCGACGGGCAGGGGAACGAGGCGTCGGCCATCTGCGTCAAATCCAGCCGCAGCGAGACGGTGGAGCTGAACGACCGGCGCCTGCGCCTGGGCTACGGGCCGATCAAGATCCCGTTGTCCTACAGTCTGACGCTGGACGACTTCGTGCTCAACACCTACCCCGGCAGCGACAACCCGGCCACCTACGAGAGCTACGTGCTGCTCAACGATCCGGCCAACGGGATCAAGGACCAGAGGGAGCACATTTACATGAACCACCCCCTGTCGTACGGCGGCGCCAAGCACTTCCAGTCATCCTACGATCCTGACCGCAAGGGCACGGTGCTGTCGGTGAATTTCGACCCCGGCAAGTACCCCACTTATTTCGGCTACTTTCTGATCACGCTGGGCTTTGTGCTGGTGGTGCTGAAGAACGTGCTGTTCCCGCACAGCAGCCGGCAGAGCCGCGTGCCGCTGGCCGTGCTGGCCGTGCTGCTGACCTGCGGTTTCGCGGGGCAGGCCATGGCCCAGGATGAGGGGCGGGGCCATTCGGAACAGAATCATGCCGGACAGAATCATGCCGGACATCAAGATCCCGGCTTCGTCTCCCTCGACGAGCCCGCCCGCGAACTGGCCTCCCGGTTGGTTATCCAGGACTTCCAGGGCCGCATGAAACCCCTGGACACCCTGGCCCGCGAGATGACCATGAAGGTGGCCAAGAGCACCAAATTCCACAAAGAGCACCCCGTGGACATGTTCCTGAACTGGAGCAGCAACCCGCCCTACTGGTGGAAACAGGATGTTATCGGCGTGCGCCACGGCGGCCTCAAGAAGTTCCTGGGCGTCAGCGAGGGCACCAAGCGCGTGAGCATGGCCAGCCTTTTCGAGGGGAACGACTACCGCCTGCTGCAGGACGTGCGCGCGGCCCACCGCACCCCGGATCCCGAGCGTTCCAAGGTGCAGCGCAAGCTCATCAGCTTCGACGAGCGCTTCAACCTGCTGTACATGACCTTCCAGGGCAGCACCCTGCGCCTGTTCCCGGTACCCGGGGACGAGAACAACACCTGGCTGAGCATCGAGGACGTGAGGCCGCGTCTGACCGCCGCCCAGGCCGAAGAATACGGCACCGCTTACAGCAGCCTCATGTCGGGCCTGAAGGCGGGCGACCAGGGCCGTATCATGCAGGGCCTGCAGGCCATCGACACCATCCAGCACGAATACGGCGCGGCCGTCATCCCGTCCGACACCCGCCTCGAGGCCGAGCTTTTCTACAACAAGAGCCACCTCTTCAGTTGGGCCATGGTGCCCTTGCTGGGGGCTTTCGTGTTGATGATGGGAGCCTTCTTCTGGAATCTGTTCCGCCACCGCATGGCCAGAATCAGCTTCCGCAACCCGGTCTACAGCCTGGGCCTGCTGGCCTATCTGGCCGGATTGGGCATGATGATCGCCGCCTACGCTCTGCGCTGGATCGCGTCGGGCCGCGCGCCCCTGAGCAACGGCCACGAATCGCTGCTCTTCATCGCCGTGGCGGCCGTCGTCCTGGGCTTCATCGCGGAGCTGGTTTTCCGGGTGGCCTTGCCCGCCAGCCTGTCCGCCCTGCTGACGGTGATCATCCTGGGCGTGTCCATGCTGTCGATCTTCGACCCGGCCATCGGGCCTCTGGTGCCGGTGCTGGTCAGCTACTGGTTGAACATCCATGTGACCATCATCACGGCCAGCTACGCGTTCTTCGGCCTGGCGTTCCTGCAGGGCGTGATGAGCATGATGCTGATCCTGCAGCGCAGCTTCAGCAAGAGTACCCGGCGCCAGGAGACCATCAGCTTCGCTTTGCGTGTCCTGGACAAGATCAATTTCTGGATCCTGGTCGCGGGCCTGGGTATGCTGTCGATCGGCACATTGCTGGGCGGGGTCTGGGCCAACGAGAGCTGGGGCCGCTACTGGGGTTGGGATCCCAAGGAGACCTGGTCCTGGATCACCATCCTGGTGGCCGCGGTGGGCCTGCACTTCCGCTACATCAAGAGCTTGCGCAGCATATGGCTGAATGCCTGGTGGAACTGGGTCGTGATCGATTCGGTGCTGATGACCTACTTCGGCGTGAACTACTTCCTGGTGGGCTTGCACAGCTATGGCGCGGGCGATGCCAACGGCGTTCCGGTGTGGGTGCACATCTTCAACCTGGTGTTGCTGGTGCTGGTGATCGTCAGCGGTGTGCTATACTCGAACTACAAGGACCCTTCGGAGAACGTCGTGGAGCTGGCCTGAGCCATACCACGCGGGGCCCCATCAGGAGGAAACGGCCATGTTCTACTTTCGCCTCAACAAGGTCCGGATCATCGACAACCGGGAAAGCGGTTTCCTGTTCATCAAACGGGATCTGGCCGAGATCAAGATGATCAGTTTCATCACCACCGGGGACACGTCTTTTCCCGACCTGGACGCCTTCTTACAGGAGACGGATCCGAAGCAACGGGCCAAGCTGGCGGCGGCCATGGTCACGCAGGTGGTCAGCAACCGCATCCTGGCCACCATCGACAACGTGAGGGATGACCAGAGCATCACCTTCGGGGATACGGGCTACGTCCTGTTCCAGCGGGAGTCCATCCCCGGCGACTTCAATTGGTGTTTCATGGCCCTGGAGAACGATGGCGACGTGCGCGACTTGGGAGAGACCGTCAAGGAAGTGTTGAGGGACGAGGGCTTCGACGATTTCGTGGACAACCTGGCTCAGGTGGTGGGGGCGGCCGGCAATCCGGGCTTCGCGGCGGGGGTGGCCATCGCCAAGTACATCGCCGGCGTGGTGGCCGGCAACCTGAGCCGGCGCAAGGACGATCTGGCGGGTTTGCTTTACATGTCCCTGAACAGGCGCGAGCACTACCCCCACGGGGAGCGCAAGCGGGACGATGTGCCTGACCTGACGGGCAACATGCTGGTGGATTACTCTCTCTTCGGTTTCGAATAATCCTTGATCAACCCATGGGAAATCGGGCCGTCCAGCTGTACTGGGCGGCCCGGTGATTAACGCCGTCGCGGTCGCGCGGCCTATTTCTTGGGCTTGTTGAGCATGAAGATGTTGCCGTCACTGCCGCTGTCCCCGCCCTTGCCGCCCTTGGGAGGGTCGTCGTCGGTGGGAACGGTGGCGGGCTTCTCTTCTTTGGCCGGGTCCTCGGATGCCGGGGCTTCGGATGCGGGGCCCTCGGATGCGGGGCCCTCGTCCTTGGGCTTCGCGGGTATCTTTTTCTTGGGCTTGTTGAGCATGAAGATATTGGTCCCGCCGTCTTCTTCGGGTTCCTCTTCCTTGGCGGGCTTTTCTTCCTCGGGCGCTTTTTCCGCCGGAGCTTTTTCCTCGGCTTTGGGGGCTGCGGGCTCCTGGCTCTGCCCGGTTTCCTGCTCTGCCGGAGGCTGGGGCGCGGATTCCTCGTCCTCGGGCTTCGCGGGTATCTTTTTCTTGGGCTTGTTGAGCATGAAGATATTGGTCCCGCCGTCTTCTTCGGGCTCCTCTTCCTTAGCGGGCTTTTCTTCCTCGGGCGCTTTTTCCGCCGGGGCTTTTTCCTCGGCTTTGGGGGCTGCGGGCTCCTGGCTCTGCCCGGTTTCCTGCTCTGCCGGAGGCTGGGGCGCGGACTCCTCGGCCTTGGGCTTTGCAGGCACCTTTTTCTTGGGCTTGTTGAGCATGAAGATGTTGGTCCCGCTGTCTTCTTCCTCCTCTTCGGCCGCGGCTTCGGGCTCTGGCTCTGGTTTGGGCTCTGGCTCGGGCTTGGTCTCCGGTTCTAGTTTGGGAATCGGTTTTCTCTTTTTCTTGCCACCACCCAGGATGAAGACATTGCCTTCCGTTTTCCCCTCCACCTTCTCCTCCTGCTTGGCGGCGGTCTCGGCAATGGCGTCGGCGGTGGCCTCGGAGGGGGCGGGGTCGGCGGGGGTGCCACCCCAGTTGTCGTCGGCGGAGCTTCCCCAGTCGTCATCGCTGACGGGTTCGGCCTTGGTCGGGGCCGGGGCCTCAGGCTGAGAAGTGGGTTCGGCGGGGGCCGATTTCGCGGCCGGGGCCGGTTCCGCGGCTACGCTGGGTTGCGGTGCGGTGGGTTGCGGTGCGGTGGCCGGCGGCGGAGCCAGAGGCACGGACGGCACACCGGGCAGAGGCGTGCCGGCCACCCCGGCGGCGGGGGGATGCAGCATCAACTCGCCCAGGTTCTGGCTCACCTTGTTGATGGCCCCGATGTTTTTAAGGATCTGGCCGATGGCCTCCTCGTACTGGCGGGCGGTGCCCAGGATCTCGGCCACCGTTTGCTCGATCTGGCCGGTGGCCTGGCTGGTTTGGCGGGCCAGCCCCTGCACCTCGCCGGCCACCACGGAGGTGAAGGCCTCGCCGGTGCTGCCGGTGGCCAGGGCCTCGGCCTCGATCTGCCCGGCCACCTGCCTGGTCTTCATGGCCAGCTGGGTGACCCGCGCCACCACGCGACTCATCTCCTGGGCCGATGCGGTCAGTTCTCCGGCCACGCTGCCGGTGTAGGTGGCGGCGTTGTTGGCGCCGCGCACGATCTTGTATCCCTCGGCCGTGTCCTGGGCCATCTGGTTCAGGCTGAACAGCAGACCTTGCATGGCATGGCCCACCGAATCGATGGCCAGTTGCATCTTGCCCGTGCTGGTGGCGATGGTGTTCATGTCCACCGTAAGCTGGTCCACCGAGGCGCTGACGTCATCGAAATCCACGGGTGAGGTGTAGGTCCGGTGCGCGGGGCGTTCCCAGATGCGCTCGGCCGGCCGGGTGGCGAGCGGCGGGGCGGCAGCAGTTTCCGCAGCGCTTTGCGCGGTCGTGGCGGGTGGGGCGATTCCGGCTGCCGGCGTGTCGGCCGCCGCGGTGGTGGGGCTGTCTTTGGCTTTGCCGGGCTTGAAACGCATCAGCCCCAGGCCCAGGAAGGCGCCGGTCAGGCCCAGGCTGATCCAACGGGCGGCCTGGGCGCGCAGCCGGCGGCTGTGGGTGGAGTCGGTGATGGCCATGGTCGCCTGGCCCAGCTGTTGCTGGAGGGCGGCGCTGCTGTCGTGCAGACCGCTGACGGCGGCCTGGCCGGCGCTGCTGTAGATGCTGAACTCTCCGGCGGCCAGGTCGGCCAGGGGCATGCCGGTTTGTACCCAGAGCTCGGCGGTCTCCTGCAGAATCTTCCGGGTAGTGCGGGAACGGGGGGGGACGATTTCGGTGGTCCGGCCGTCGGCGGTCGTCAGGCTGCCGCCTTTAAGCAGGTGGTTCAGGTTGCGATCGAAGCGCAGGATGCTGGCGCCCAGAGCTTCACGGGCCCGGTTCACCTCCAGGAGGGTGGCGGCGTTGTCCAGGTTTTCCACGTTGGCGTTGATTTCCTGCACCAGCGCCTGCTGGCCTGCGGCCAGATCCAACCGGACCTGATCCGCCTGTCGGTCCCCCAGGGTGGTGAAAACCGTCCCTGTGGAAACGGCCAGCAGAATCGCCACCGATCCCATCCCGATGTTCATCAACTGCCGCGAAGACATGTACTTCCTCCGTCGATTCCCCGATCATGCTGGGTGCTCGTTGCGTGTTTTCGGCCGCAGGGGGGCGGGATTGAAGGATTTTTGCCCGAAAAAGTGGAATTCCGGCCTTGCAGACGGCAATATGCAAGCTATGAGCTTGCATTCCCGACAAGCGTGCAACCTTCCCAAGGAGATCCCCATGAAAACCATGATCCATGTGTTGGCCCTCATCGCCTTGCTGGCGGTGGCGGGCTGCGCGGGCCACAGCAGGATGGTCGATGACGCCAAAACGCCGGTGGAGAAGACGATGCCGCCGGAGAAGATCCAGATCCAGAGCCTGGATGAGCTCCCGGTGCACACCTATCCCCTGAGCGGGACGGTCACGGAGATGCTGGACGACCAGGAGGCCCTGGCGGCCCTGCGGCAGAACATGGTCGCGGATCTGGAGGACGATCTGGCGCGCTACGAGATCAACGACACCTCCACCCTGCAGGGCAAGTACAGCACCCTGGCCGGCCTGTATGTCAGCGCCGGACGCTACGATGAGGCTCTGGCCATGCTGGACAAGGTGCGGGCCCTGGAGGATAAGGAAGCCAGCCGCCTGACCAGCGGACTGAGCACACGGGCCTACATCGCGGCCCGGCGCAGCCTGCCGGCGGACGCTGCCCAGGCCGATCTGGAAAAGGCCTACGGCCACGAGCTGGCCAAAAGGGTCGATCCCCTGCCCTACGGCGTGGTCCAGGACAACATCAAGAGTTCCAAGGGCCGGGCCGAATTCCTGAGCGAGAATCTGCTGCGCGGCGTGGTGCAGAGCCAACTGGAGCCCGCCGTGGCCGCCACCGGTGAACTGACCGCCGATCAGGCGGCGACCATCGTGGGCATCCGCCACGCCATCGACCACATGTTGCCCCTGAACCCGGTGGCCGCCCGGGTGTATGACCGCTATCTGGAAGCCAACGCCGTGGAGAAGGATAACATCTGGCCGGCCCGCGAGTTCACCTTCCGGGATAAGATGGGGCGGGCCCCGGTGGTGGTCGGCATCTGGGATTCCGGCGTGGATGTGGCTGCCTTCGGCGATCAGATGTGGGTCAACGAGGGCGAGAAGATCGACGGCACGGACACCGACGGCAACGGCTGGGTGGATGACGTGCACGGCATCGCCTTCGATTTCGACGGCATCGCCAACGCCCACATGCTGCATCCCTTGGGCGACCAGGAAGGCAAGTTGGAGGATGTCTTCCAGTACATGCAGGGGTTCTCGGATCTGACCAGCGCCATCGACAGCGACGCGGCCACCGAGGTGCGGGCCGAGCTGGCCCGGATGTCCTCCGAGGAAGTGGGCGACATGCTGACCAGCCTCAGTTTCGGCGGCCTGTACAGCCACGGCACCCACGTGGCGGGCATCGCCATCGAGGGCAATCCCTTCGCGCGGGTTCTGGTGGCCCGCATCACCTTCGATTACCACCAGACCTCACGCCCCATGACCTACGACATCGCCCGGCGCCTGGCCGCCGACTACGCCGCCACCACCCGCTATTTCCGCGAGAACGGCGTCCGCGTGGTGAACATGAGCTGGGGCTGGTCCTTCAAGGAGATCGAGGGCATGCTCGAGGACAACGGCGTGGGCGAAAGCGCTGAAGAACGGGCGAAGATGGCCCGCGAGATGGTCGATATCCTGGCCGAAGGTCTGGAAAGCGCCATGGCGGCCACACCGGAGATCCTCTACATCTCGGCCGCCGGCAACGATGACAACGATGTGGACTTCGATGTGGTCATCCCCAGCAATTTCACGCTGCCGAACCTGATGGTGGTCGGCGCCGTCGACCAAGCGGGCGATCCCACCAGCTTCACCAGCGGTGGCCGGAACGTGCGGGTGTACGCCAACGGCTTCCAGGTGGAGAGCGAGGTGCCCGGCGGCGGCACCATGAAGATGTCGGGCACCAGCATGGCCTCGCCCAACGTCTGCAACCTGGCGGCCAAGCTGTTCACGGTGGATCCGTCTCTGACGCCCCGGAAGGTGGTGGCCCTGATCGAGCAGGGCGCCGATCCCAACGCGGAGCATCCGGAGATCTTGCTGATCAACCCGAAGAAGACGGTGGGTATGCTGCTGAAGTAGGATGCCGGAACCGTCAGGCAGCCCGATCCGTCAGGCTGTTTTGCCGCCGGCAGCGGGGGCGTGTTTCTTCATCTGGGCCACCACCGCGCCGCAGATGATCAGCACGCCCCCCAGGATGCTCAGTTGATCGGGCCGCTCGCGCCACAGCGCGTACCCGATGACCAGACTGAAAAGAACATGCAGGTAGGTGAAGACGCTGATGCGCGAGGCCGGCGCGTGGTGGTAGGCGAAGGTCAATCCGTATTGCCCCCCGGCGGCGAAGAAGCCGGTGCCGAGCAGGGCCAGCCACTGCCTGGCGGTGGGGTGGCACGGGTAAAGGAAAAGGAAGGGCAGCGTGGCCAGCGTGGAGATGAAGCTGAAGTAGAAGATGATCCGGTTGGGGTTGGCGCGCCCCTTGAGCGAGCGCACCAGAACGTAAGCGATGCCCGCGAACATGCCCGACCCGAAGCCGGCCAGCGCCGGCAGGATGGTCATGTCGAAGCGCGGCTTGATCACCAGCAGAGCCCCGCCAAAGGCCAGGATCAGGGCCGGGATCATGACCTTGGAGAACTTCTCCTTCAGGAAGATGACCGCGAAGATGGTCACGAAGAAGGGGGAGGTCTTGTTCAGCAGCGAGGCCTCGGCGAGGCTGAGCCGGTACAAGGCGAAGAAATACAAGCCCACTCCCAGCAAACCGGAAAGGCTGCGGAAGATGAGGCGCCCCCAGTAGGGGGTGGGGCCGAAGGGGTTGGTCCCCAGGCGCAGGGCCACCGTGCCGGTGATGAGCATCGTCACCAGGTTGCGGAAAAAGACTTTGGTGGTCAGGGGGGCGTTGCCGGACAATTTGACCGCCGCGCCCATGAAGGCGAAGCTCACGCCCGAAAGGATCATCCAGAGCATGGCCCGGGTCAGGTTGTCTCCCTGTTGATGGTCTGGGAGGGGAGTATTCAAAGGGCGTCCTTCGGGTGGGGAAATGGTGGCATTCACCACCAAACTAATCACCACCAAGCTAATCACCACCAAGCTAATTTTGCGCGGAGGGTAAACAAGCGTGAAAAACGGAACCCTGATCACCCTGGACGGCTTGGCACCTGCTGCGCGCGCGCAGGTGCTGGCGGTTTGCCGTCTGGTGGCGGCGGCGGGTGGCCGGGCTTGGCTGGTGGGGGGCGGTGTGCGGGATGCGGCCCTGGGCCGCGCCTGGCGGGATGTGGATCTGGAGGTTTTCCATCTGCCTCCGGAAAAGTTAGTGTCGGCCCTGGGCGAGGCCTTCGAACTGGATCTGGTGGGGCGCGCCTACGGGATCTACAAGCTGAAGGGCACGCCCATCGACGTGGGGCTGCCGCGCCGGGAATCCAAGAAGGGGCGGGGCCACCGGGGATTCGCGGTGCAGGCGGAACCGGATCTGGGCCTGGCCGAGGCGGCGGCCCGGCGGGACTTCACCATCAACGCCATCTATTTCGACCCTCTGCGGCAGGAAGTGCGTGACCCCTGCGGCGGGTTGCGGGATTTGCGGGACCGCTGCTTGCGGCACACTTCCGCGGCCTTTGCCGAGGACCCGTTGCGGGTGTTGCGGGGCATGCAGTTCGTGGCCCGTTTCCACCTGGAGGCCGCGCCGGAGACCCTGGCCATCTGCCGCCGGATGGAGCGGGAAGGGCTGGCCCCCGAGCGCCTTTTCGAGGAGTGGGACAAGCTGATCCTGCGGGGCCACCAAATTTCTCTGGGCCTGAAGTTCCTGCGGGAAACCGGCTGGGATCGGTATTTCCCTGAGTTGCAGGCTTTGCAGGGTGTTCCCCAGGACCCGCGTCACCATCCCGAAGGCGATGTCTGGGTGCACACCCTGCACAGCATGGACGCCTTTGCCCGGCAGCGGCTGGGCCAGGACACAGAGGACCGGGTGGTCGGTTTCGCCGTCCTGTGCCACGATTTCGGCAAACCGGCGTCGACGCGGCAAATGCCCGACCGCATCCGGGCCCTGGGGCACGAGGCGGCCGGGGAAGAACCCACTCGCGCCTTTCTGGGGCGCATGACCAGCAACCGGCAACTGATGCGGGATGTGGCGGTGCTGGTACGGGAGCATCTGAAGCCCGCCATGCTCTATCGGGATCGTAGCCGTGACGCGGCCATCCTGCGCCTGGCGGCGCGGGTGGGGCGGATCGACCGGCTGGTGCGCGTGGCCAGGGCGGACAGCTCGGGCCGTCCGCCTTTGCCCGCGGATTCGTTCCCCGCGGGTGCCTGGCTCCTGGCGCAGGCTTGCCGTCTGGGGGTGTGTGATACGGCGCCTCAGCCCCTGGTCCAGGGGCGCGACCTGTTGGCGTGGGGGCTGGAGGCGGGGGAGGAGTTCAGAGATATCCTGGGCCGCTGCTTCGAGGCGCAACTGGACGGAGAAATCCAGGATCTGGAGCAGGCCAGGCAGCTGGTGGAACGGGAATTCGGCCCCGAACTCGGATAAGCCACGAAGGTGCTGCCGCGGTTGGTGAAAATCAGCCCTGATATTCGATGATGAAATCCGCGTTGATACGATCCCGCTGCAGATAACCTTGCAGAGCCAGTTTCTTCTTTTTCCACACCAGAGCGCCGGAATCGCTGGGCTGGGGTTGGCCCATATGTTGGGTGCACAGTTCTTCGAATTTGCTCATGTAGTTGGGGGCGGCGTACAGGCCACCCAGGACCTGTAGGGTGACGCGCTGCACCTTCCCGTCCACCACCTGGACGGTGGCCTGGGTTTGCCACTGGCGGTCCCGGTTCAGGTAGCTGTGGGTGCAGGGATAGAGATTGAAATTCCCCCGGAAGCAGGTGGCCTCACAGTTCTCCGCCAGAAAGATATCCCCCCCGCCGGGTGGCCGTTTGACCAGCCGCTTGAGCAGTCCCACCTTACGGAACCCGTTGTCCCGCAAATCCGATGGGTCGACCGGAACCCCGGGCCGCAACGCCACGCCGTTGATGTTCAGATCCAGTGTCAAGCCACGTCCTCCTGCCGACCGAAACAGCCGGATTAGTCTGCGCCGGCGGACTGGCTCAAGCCCGTGGCCAGAGGTTCCTTGAAGCGTTCAATGAGTTCAGCCCAGGCGGACCCGGCATCATGGACTCTGCCGTTCCGTATATGCTCATAGACGTTTCTGTAACATGATAATAAAACCTGGCCGGGTTGTCCCCTGAGACCTGCGGCGAACCAGTAGGGCGCCGCCAGGGCCTGCAGACGGCCGATTTCCTCACGCATGATGCGGTTGGGGGAATGTCCCAGAGCCAGATGGGAGAAGCCCTCCACCAGCTGTGCCTGGACCTTGGCCTGTTCCGGGCCCGCCGGGCTTTCCAAGCGCAGGCCGGCGCGTTGGATCAGGTTCCCCAGTTCCATCACCGTGCCGGGCGCGAGGGGGCCTCCCATGAGCAGGGCGGCGGGTTCCAGGCCCTGCAAGATTTCCTGCAGGTCCCGCCAACGAGACGTTTCCAGGGGGGGGACGGCGAAACCCCGCCCCATGACGGAGACCAGAAATCCTCGGGCGCTCATGGTCAACATGGCCTCGCGCAGGGGCGTGCGGCTCAGGCCCAGCTCGGCGGAGAGATGGGTTTCGTTGATGCGGGTGCCGGCGGGAAGCCGGCCGTCGATGATGCGGCGCTGGATTTCCTCCTGCACATCCTCACGCAGGGGTTTCCTCTGGAACATGCTCCTCTTTTCCTGAAGCGAACGGGTTGTCAGGGCAGGGCTCACGGCCCGCCCATAATGGCACCCGCGCGCCGGAAAAACCAGGTCCTCGCCCGCATCCGCGATCTCCTTGCCGCCGGCGGCCATCCGGGCTTGCTGTTTGCTGATGTCCCGGGTCATGAAGACCATACCGACGGCCTGGCCGGAGAAGTCCATAATGTGTTCATCCGTTAGCCCGGGCGGGCACGAAAATCCCCCGGAGAACAAGCTCCGAGGGATCACAAGGCAAAACCATTGGCAGGTGCAGAATTTCGCGGGGCGGGTCTAAAGCGAAACGACGCTGTTGTCCTCTCCGCCGATCCCGCTGGGCACATAATGATCCGCAGACCAGTCGTTTTCCCAGCTGGACCCCTCCTGGTCGTGGATCAGGTAGCGGAAGCTGTACTCTCGGCCGACAGGCAGGTCCAAAGTCAGCTTGAATTCCCCGCTCTTCAGGCGAGTCATGGGCAAACTGGATTTATCCCAGTCGTTGAAATCACCCACGAGGTGGACGGATAGAGCCTTGGGGGCGGCTTCCCGGGGCAACCGGAAGGTGACCTTGCTCACCGGCCGGCTCTTCAAAAAACGTTTCTGGATTCCCATTTGGATCCTTCCTGGAATACTGAGGCGACGCGCGTTGGCGTTGCAGGGCTTCTCCGGGGGGACACGATAAAGAAAACCGGAGCCTTCGCAAGGTCCGATTTGGATACCATATTATATCGTCCATCTTGGCCATGATTCGGGGGCGACGGGCCCCGACCATCTCTCAACCGCCGGAGGCGTCATGAATCCCATCGCAGCGGGCCGCGGGGTCCTCGTTTGTCTGTTCATCCTGTTTTGCGGCACAGCCGTCGCCACGGTGACCGCGCCGGAGGATTCCCTGTCCACGGTGCGGCCTGCCGAGGTGCTGGTTCTGGGGCCTCTGCCCGCCATACCGGATCCGCTGGACGAGGTCTTTCCCCGGGGACACACCGTTCCCGTGCCGGAAATTCCGCCGTGCGATGTCCTGCCCCGAGAGGGACAGCAGATTTCTCTGGTACCCGGCCACGCGCTGAGTTGGCGGTTGCGGGAGGTGGCCGATGGCTCTGCGCTGCCCGAGGAGGCTTCCCGCTGGCAGGCGGTGGTCATGCGCTTGGCGCGGCGGGCTGAAGTCACCCTGCGGCTGGCCGGCGCGGATCTGCTCTTTGTCGCCGGCCGGCCATGGGATCTGGAAACGGGAGAGGACGGGGTTCCGGCTTCCACCCGAACCCTGCCGGCCGGGGTGTATGTCATCCAGGCTCGGAGCGCGGGCGATGGTCGCCTGGAAGGAAAGGCGCCGGCCGGGGTCCTGAGTTTTTCTCTGGATGAGCAGATTCCGGTGACGCGCTTCGAACAGCTGGCCGGCCTGACCCGCACCGCTTCTTTGGCCATCAGCGATGACGGTAAGGTTCTGGCCCGTCGTCTCAGCCGCCGTCAGCCCGAACTGGGCCGGCTGGATTTGCTGGCCGCCGATGGCCGGGTGCTGGCGGCGGACCTGGGCGGTCCGCAGGCCCGGCCCCTGGCTTTCCAGCCGGGCAGTCGCAATCTGCTGCTGCGCCGCGCCGGAGATGAAGGCACGGACCTGCTTCTGTGGACCGGCTCCGGTGGAGCCATGCGCACGTTGCTGCGCGACGAACCCGGTCTGGGCCTGGTGCGCTTCAGCCCGGATGGCCGCTTCCTGCTCTTCAGCTCCGGGCGGGCGTTCGAGGAGGATGAGGTGCCCGATGGCCCGCGCCGCTACGCCCATCTGCGAGAGCGGGTCGCGGATTTCACGCCGGTTCCCCATCTGCACCTGCTGGAAGTGGCCACGGGCGCGCGCCGCGTGCTGACCCTGCCGGGAGACCGGGTTCTGGACGATGCCGTCTTCGGTCCCGAAGGGCGCAGCGTCTACTACGCCCAAACCCGCCACCAAGTGCCGCGGCCCTGGTTCCACAGCGAGCTCCGACGGCTGGATCTGGCCACCGGCCAGGACCAGGAACTGGCCCGCTTCACCGGCGGCTGGGAGGTGCGCCCCCAGGGCCTGAGCCTGACGCCGGACGGGGGCACCCTCATCTTCCTGGGCCCGCCGGAGGAAGTGGGCGGCGGCCGCAAGGAGCATAACGTCTACAACAAGCAGATCTGGAGCCTGGACCTGGCCGGCGGGCAGTTCCAGCGCCGAACCCGGGGGCAGGCTTTCGCTTTTGAGAGCGGCGGCGGTTTGCCCCTGTGCGATGCCGAAGGGCGGTTGCTGGTCAAGGCGGTCCGCGCCGGCCGCACGTTGCTGACCCGGGTGGATCCCGCGCGGGACTGGTCCGTGGAGGTGCTGCCGACGGCGGGGGACGACCTGGGCGCGCTGGCCGTCAGCCCGAACGGTCGGTGCCTGCTTTACACCGCCAGCACCTTTGATCAGCCTTCCCGGCTGTACCAGGCTCGCGCCGGCCGGAAGGGCAAGCTGGTGGAAGACGCCCACGCCCGGGAGCATTTCCTGTGGGGGGGCGCCCAGGATGCCTCCTTCAGGAACGCCGAGGGCACGAAGATCGACGCCTGGTTCTACCCCCCGTTGGTCAGCACCGCTGAAGGCGCCATGCGGTATGGCGCGCCGGATACCGGGAAGGTCCCCCTGGTGGTCTATTACTATGCCGGTTCCACCCCCACCCTGCGTGGTTTCAACGGCACCCATCAGTTCTTCGCGGCCAACGGGTACGGGGTTCTCGTGGTGAACCCCAGGGGCGCCTACGGCTTTGGCGATGCCTATGCCGACTTCCACGCCGGCGATTGGGGCCCGGTGGCGGCGGCGGACATCATCGCCGCCACCGAAGCCATCCTGGCACGCCACCGGTGGCTGGATGCCGACGGCATCGGCATCTACGGGGGCAGTTATGGTGGCTTCATGACGGAGTATCTGGTGACGGCCACGGATATCTTCGCCGCGGCGGTGTCCATGTACGGCATCAGCGATCTGGCCACCTACTGGGGGCAGGGGACCTGGGGTTGGACCTACGGGGACATGGCTCTGGGCGGACGTTTTCCCTGGAGCGATTCCCAATATTTCATCGCCCACTCTCCTCTCTTCCGGGCCGATCGCATCCACACGCCTTTGCTGCTGCTGCATGGGCAAGACGACGCCAACGTGACGCCGGGCGAATCGGATCAGCTTTTCACGGCCCTGTCGGTGCTGGACCGGCCGGTGGAGCTGGTGCTTTTCCCGGGCGAGGACCACGGTATTGCCGGCGACTGGGAAAATCTGGTGGCGCATCGCCAGATGATCCTGGAATGGTTTGACCGATATTGCCGCCATCGGCCGGAGGCCTGGGAGGAGCGCTGGGGGGAGTAGGACCGGAAAGTGCAGTATTGCCTTTAGCCGGATGGCACGGGGGACAATAAGGAACAGTGGTCCTGATCAGGAAAGCGGCCACGGAAAAAGCGCACGGCGGGGATGGGCAATTTGCCCGACAAGGAAACAGCCATGAGTGATTTCAAAAAACTTCTCGGTCTGGGTGAGGGTTCCCTGAGACAGACTCTCCAAACCAACCCCAAGGCGGCGGCGGCATACGAGCTCTATTTTCAGGGCGATCGGGCCGGCGCGGAGGAACGTTTTCAGAGGCTTTTGCGGGAGAATCCGCGGGATGCGGATGCTCTGGCGGGTTTGGCCATCATCGTGGCCGAATCCACGGGCCGTTATGTCTCGGCCACGAAGATGGCCGCCGAAGCGGTGCGCCTGGCACCCCAGAAGCCGGGAGGGTATTTCGCCCTGGCCTACGTGCACCTGCTGGGCTCCAAGCTGGAGCAGGGGTATCGCTATCTGATGAAGGCCAAGAAGCTGGCTCCCGACAATCCGCTTCTGGAGGCCGGTTACGCCCTGTACGAGAAGGAGCGCCCGCCGGTGATCGCGGATCTGGCCTCCAACCATCCGCTGAACGTGGCGCTGGGGCAGGTTCGCGCCTTCGGGCGCACGGCCCGGCAGAAGGCCATGATCGGGGTGCTGATCCTGGAATCCATCATCCTGACCAGCCGCCTTCTGATGCACTAGAGGTCCGGATCATTCGGGCAAGAGGGCGAAGGAGGAGGCCTGCTCAGCTTCTTGCAGGGCCTCCTGATAGGCGGGCGCGGCGAATTCCGCCTTCCAGTCGGGGCGCACGGGTATCACCAGAGGGGTCGGTTCCCAGACCAGGGGCCGGCCCTTCGTCTCATTCCGCACGCGTCCCTCTTCCACCGCCAGCCCGGCCCGCCGCAGCTCGATACCTTTGAGGGCATTCTGCAAGGCCCGGAAGCGGCCCTCGCGGACCGGATCCGGGGACATGGCCAACGGTCGGGCAAGGCTGGCCAGATGGTAGTGGCTGGGCGTGAAGTACAGGCCGTCCAGATCCAGCCGCTCACAAAGCACCACCAGCACGGCGGTCACGTGGCGCAGCAGGCCCAGGCCCGGATGCTTCTGGCCCGGCAAGAGGGGGCGGGACATCTCGTAACGGGAACGATGGTCCTGCAGCAGCAGCCACTCGATGACCAGCACCCCGCGCCCCGGCAACGCCTGCCGGTCCACGCGCAGCTTCAGTTCCATGACCACCAGGGAGTGCTCGCCGCCGTTCTGGACGCGGATGGTGTGCCCCAGGGGATCATCCAGGTCAATGTGGGTGCGCAGCTCCTTGAAACCCAGCCGGTGCAGTCTTTTCATGAGCCCGAACTCCACCATGGCGTACTCCACGGCGTAGCGGCTGAAGGTGCCCAGAAAGAGGGTGCTGGGGGGCGCGCCGGGCATGCCCAGTTCCTCCGCGCTCAAGCCCCAGTCATCGCCGTCGGCGTCATCGCCGTCGGCGGGCCGGCCCGACAGGGCGGGATCCGGCCGGCTCATGAGCTTGCTCAGGCGCCGGTAATGGCCCACGGGCAGTTCCATTTCCAGGGGGATGTCGATTTCCTGCCGGCCGCTGAGCAGCCA
This sequence comes from bacterium DOLZORAL124_64_63, assembly GCA_002747875.1. Lineage (GTDB taxonomy): Bacteria > Krumholzibacteriota > Krumholzibacteriia > LZORAL124-64-63 > LZORAL124-64-63 > LZORAL124-64-63. The sequence goes on along the minus strand of PDQT01000082.1, from coordinate 3,117 downwards.
ATGGAAGAAGGCCGCTCCATGCCGCCAGGCGTGCAGCCCGTAACCGCCGGCCAGCAGGATGACGCAGGGTGTGCTCGGCCCTTGGGCCGGGCGGACCAGATCCATGACGAAGCGGTCCCTTGCCAGCATCCCGTCCAGGCTGATGTGCCAGTCGCCCAGCTTGTCGCGGGCCCCAGGGTCGCTGCCGGCCAGGTAGATGACAAGGTCGGGCCGGTGCGCGGCGAAGACCGCCGGCAGGTGCGCGCGCAGGGCGGTCAGGTATTGCCGATCGCCGATCCCCGCGCCCAGGGCGATGCAGGTGGAAGCCTTGGCCTCGGCACGGCCCAGGGTCTTGTTGTGCAGGCTGAAGGTGTGCACGGTTTCGTCGTCGGCGAAGACGGCGCGGGTGCCGTCCCCGTCATGCAGATCTAGGTCCACGATCAAGACGCGCCCCTGCCAGCCCTTGTCGCGCAGGGCGCGCACGGCGATGGCCGCGTCGTTGAAGACACAGAAGCCGCTGCCGCCGGCCGGGGCCGCGTGGTGGAAGCCGCCGCCCAGGTTCACGGCCACCGCGCGGCGGCGTGTGGCCAGGCTCACGGCGCGCAGGGTTCCGCCCGTCATCATGCGCTGAGACCAGAGCAGCCGATCCTGGGCCCGGCCGTCCAGATGGGCCCCCAGGATGGGCTGCAGGGCGCCGGGCGCTTCCAGGCTGCGCAGGTACTGCGGGGTGTGCACCAGCTGCAGTTGGGGGATGGTGGCGGGACGGGGACGGTGCAGGGTGCCCCGCCGCAGCAGGTGGCGCATCTCCAGGAAGGACAGGATGCGGAAAGGGCGCCGGGGGTCGTAGTGGGCGAAGGGGGTGTCGATCTGGTAACGCTGGTGGATCACGAAAAAAGGCCCGGTACGCCGTGCCGACAGGTCCAGGAATTTTTTGAGGCGGCGCCACATGGGGGTCTCCGTTCAGGTGCTCACTCCATCCAGAATATCGCCGCCTAAAGAGCCTTCAGCACATCCCCGCAAAACGCCGTCAGCGACGGGTCCCGCGCTCCCATGACCAGGATCAGGTCCCCCTCCCGGGCGGCGTCGGCCAGCATGGTCGGCAATTCTTCGCGCCGGGCGCAGAAGCGGGCGTCCACGCCGCGCCCGGTCAGATCCGTCACCAGATCCCGGGAAGAAATGGTGCGCTGCACCGTGCCCCCGGCAAAGAAGATTTCCGGCAGCCAGAGGACATCGCCGTCCCGCAGGCTGGCGGCGAAGGTTTCCACCAAGGCCTTGCGCAGGAAGCGCGTGGGGCCGAAGCCGTGGGGCTGGAAGACGGCCAGAACCCTGCCCGGGGCGCGGTCCGCGGCCGTGGCCAGGGCGGCGGCGATCTTGTCCGGGTTGTGGGCGAAGTCGTCGATGACCTCCACCCCCCGCCGCCGGCCGATGCTCTGGAAGCGCCGCGCCACGCCGCGGAATGCGGCCAGGGGCGCCACCATATCTTCCAGCGGCACCCCCGCCCGGCGGCAGGCGGCCAAAGCGGCCACGGCGTTGGCCACGTTGTGGCGGCCGGGCACCGGCAAACGGAAGGGCACGCCTTCCACGGTGAAACGGGTGCCCCGGTCATCGGTTTGCAGATCACGGGCGCGCAGGCCCGGCCCGTCCTCCAGCCCGAAAGCGGTTTCGGGGCCGCTCAGCTCCGCCAGTTCCGGCTGGTCGCCCCGCAGGAAACCGTCCTGCGTCTGGGCGCGGAAGCGGCGGAACATGCCCAGGATCTCGGCGGGCTCCTTGTGATCCAGGCCCAGATTCAGCACCACGCCCAGCCAGGGGTGGTAGCGCACGACGCTGCCGTCGCTCTCGTCGGCCTCGATGACCAGCAGGGTGGCGGCCGGATCGGTGGCCCCGGCGGGGTAGAAGGCGTTGCCGATGTGGCCTTCGGCGATGAGTTCTTCCACCGCGCCGCCCGTCAGCAGGGCAGGGTGGCGGCCGGCGCCGCGCAGCAAGGAGTAGACCATGGCCGTGACGGTGCTCTTGCCGCTGGTGCCGGTGATGGCGATGGTGCGGTGGGTGGCCACGTAGTGGGCCAGCAGCTGGCTGCGGTGCAGGATGGGGATGCCCAGCTCCCGGGCCGCGCGCACGTCCGGCACCTTGTCCTCCACGGCCGTGCTGACGACCACCGCGTCGCACCGCCGCCCGCCGCCGGCGGTGGGGAAGCTGCCGTCCTGGGGCACGGCCACGATGCCCAGCCCTTCCAGCTTGGCGCGGATGTCGGCCCGCCGGCCCTGGTCGAAGCTGCGGTCGCTGCCGGTGGCGAAGCCGCCGCCGAAGGCGTGGAACTGGGCCAGGGCGCTCATGCCGCTGCCGGCCATGCCGGCGAAGTGCAGCCAGGTCTCGGAGGCGGGCCGGCCGGCGGGATCAAACGATGACAAGGGGAGCTCCTTCTTCCACGAGGTCGAAAACTTCCATGATGTCCGCCCCGGCCATGCGCACGCAGCCGTGGCTGACGGGCCGGCCCAGGTGGTCTTCATGATTGGTGCCGTGCACGTAGATATAGCGGGCGCGGCTGTCGATACCCGCGCCGCGGTTGATCCCGTCCTGGCAACCGTCCAGCACCAGGATGCGGGTCAGGATGAGGTCGCCTTCGTCCGGGGCGGTCGGCGGGGACCAGATTTCCCCGGTGGGTTCGCGGCTGACGAAAACGGTTCCCGGCGCGGCCCCGGCGCCGATTTTGCGCGCCACCCGGTGCACTCCGGGCGGGGTCCCGCCGCTGCCGTCCCGGTTGTCCAGGCCCCGACTCGAGGTGGAGACGGTCCAGCCCCGTTCCGGACGGCCTGCCCGGACCAGCCAGAGGGCTTGCGCGGCACTGTCCACCAACAGCCACGGGCCGTCCGTGCTGCCACCACAATCTTCGATCATGCCCAGGCTTGTGGCGATCAGGGCGGGCAGCTGAGGGCCCGGCTGGGGGCGGTCGAAGGTGTTCATGGGCAGGGTCCTTGCGTCCGGTGAATCGACGGACCACCTTAGCCGTCGATAGAGTGATGATCCCCCCGTGAAAGGGGGCAATGGCCTGTTTATCCGGATCAGTCCGGGAGGGAACAATGTACGATATCGATGCGTCACTGGACAGACAGATCCTGGAGTTGATGAAGAACAAGCCGG
>PDQT01000264.1 GCA_002747875.1 bacterium DOLZORAL124_64_63 | reverse complement strand
GGCCCCGCCGATGACGCTGAGGTCCATGGCCACCAGAGGTAGGGTGGTGTCCCGCCGCAGGCAGACCTCGGTGCCGCCGGATAGCTGGTGCACCTCGAAGGGCTGGTCCGCTCCGCCGCCGCGGGCGTCGCGACCGCTCACGGCGCGGCGCGCGGCCACGGTGATGGGGGCGTTGCCTTCGCCCGTGGGCAGGGTGCCGTCCAGGAACCTCTCCAGTTCCACGGCGCTGGCGGGGATGCCGTGCCGGGTGGGGTCTGTGCCCTCGGGCAGGTAGATGACGCAGGTCAGCTCGTTGCGCCGGAAATAGCGGCGGCAGAAGGCCTTGAGGGCCATGTTGTCCACCGCGTCCACCTGGTCGGGAAAATCGAAGGAGGATTCCAGGTCCCCCATGGCGTCGTTGTGGCCCAGGGTGGAGGCCTGGCCCTGCACCGTCTCTTCCCCCATGAGCCAGGCGCGGCGCACGCGCACTCGGGCGCGCTCCATCTCCTCGGTGGTGGCGCCTTCACGGCCCAGGTCGTTCAGAATCTTCCCCACGGCGTGCAGGGCGGCGGCCAGGCGGGCGGCGTCGGTCTCCAGGTCGATGATGATGATGCCCTCGCGCGGGCCCGTTTCCGTCATCACCGTGTGGTCGTCCACCAGCTTCAGTTGTTCCCGCACCACCCGGTGCAGGCGGCAACTGCGGCCGTCGTTCAGCACCCGGCGCACCACGCTCAGCACCGCCGAAAGGCCATCCTGTTCCCCGGGGCCCCGGAAGATGAGCTTGGCGTAGGCGCGCTGGATATCGCCGTGCTCCAGGCGCAGGCGGCAGGCCTTGTGGGGTTCTTCCTTCAGGGGCGCGGGCACGATGCTGACGGCGGGGTCGCTCTCGGCCGCGGGGTTTTCCAGCCCGCCGAATTTTTCCGTCACCAGAGCGAAGGCTTCCCGCGGGTCCAGATCGCCGCACAGGACGCAGGTCATATTGTCCGGTCGGTAGGCCGAGCGCCAGAAGGCCAGGATCTCTTCCCGGTCCCTTTCCAGCAGATTCTCGTCGCGCCCGCCGATGGGATTGGCGTAGGGGCTGCGGTCGAAGGCCAGCTCCAGGCCCCAGCGCCAGGTGACGCCGAAACCGAAGGGGATGTCGTCGTACATGTGGTTCTCGTGCACCAGGACCTGGCGTTCGGCATCCAGGCTGCCGGGTTCGAAAGAAGAATGGAAGAGGGCATCCGCCAGGATATCCACCGCCACGGGCAGCTGCGCGGCGGGCACGGTGATGTGGTAGTTGGTGGTCTCGTACCCGGTGCCGGCGTTGGTGGTGCCGCCGGCGCAGGCCACCTCACGGGCGAAATCGCCCTCGTCGCGGCGGGCGGTGCCCTTGAAAAGCATGTGCTCGATGCCGTGGGACCAGCCGCGCAGCTTTTGGGGCTCGCGGTTGCTGCCCACCTTCACCCACACGTTGCAGACGGCCACCGGCACGCGGTGGTCCTCTTTGATGATGACCTTCATGCCGTTGGGCAGAACGGCTAGGTGCAGACCCCGGCTCAGGGGGCTGGGGTGCAGATTCCCGTCCGGGGTGTAGGGGCAGGGCATGATCCGGATCCTTTCTCCATGGTTGGGGCCCATTATCGGCATCTTCCGATATTTGTATACCAATATGTGGTTTGACGCCTGCCTCGCGCGGCCCCACCTTGGGGGTGGACCCTATCCCCCGGAGATGGAGATGACCCCCGAATCCTTGCCGGCCGGAAACAGCCGGGTGCGGCGCGCCCTGTTCCGGCTGATCGAAAAATTCACCCCTGATGAGACCACCATCATGGTCGTGGTCGCCGTGCTGGTGGGCCTGGTGGGCGGCTTCGGGGCCATCCTGTTCCGCTGGCTGGTGGACCTGTTCCAGGGGCTGGCCATCGGCACCGGAGAGCACACCGTGGATCTGCTGGCGCCTCTGCCGGCCTGGAAGAAGGTTCTGCTGCCGGTGGTGGGCGGGCTGGTGGTGGGTCCGCTGGTGCACTTCGGGGCTCGCGAGGCCAAGGGTCACGGCGTGCCCGAAGTGCTGGGGGCCATCGTTTTCAAGAAGGGGGTCATCCGGCCCGTGGTGGCCGCGGTGAAGATCACCGCCAGCGCCATCACCATCGCCTTCGGCGGCAGCGTGGGGCGCGAGGGCCCCATCGTCCAGATCGGTGCCGCCATGGGCAGCAGCCTGGGGCAATGGCTGCACTTTTCGCCCCAGCGGCTGCGCACCCTGATCGGTTGCGGGGCGGCCGCGGGCATCGCCGCCACCTTCAACGCGCCCATCGCCGGGACCTTCTTCGCCCTGGAAATTCTGATGCGCGATTTCGCCGTGCGCACCTTCAGCCCCGTGATCGTGGCCAGCGTCACCGCCACGGCCGTCAGCCGGGAATTCTTGGGCGACACGCCCGCTTTCCCGGTGCCCGGCTTCGTGCTGGACGGGGCGCAGGAACTGCCGCTGTACCTGTTGCTGGGATTGCTGGTGGGGCTGGTGGCCATGGTCTACGTGCGCACGCTGTACGCGGCCGAGGACGCCTTCGAGAAACTGCCCGCGCCCGAGTGGCTGAAGCCCGCCATCGGCGGTCTGGGCCTGGGTGTTCTGCTGCTGTTCTTTCCCCAGGTCTACGGCGTGGGCTACGATTCCATGGTCTCCATCCTGGACGGCGGCCTGGACTGGCAGCTGATGGCCCTGCTGGTGCTGGTCAAGCTGCTGGCGGTGAACATCACCCTGGGGTCGGGCTTCAGTGGCGGCATCTTCGCTCCGGCTCTCTTCCTGGGGGGGATGCTGGGCGGCGCTTTCGGCGGAGTGTTGCAGATCTTCTACCCCGATCTGGTCCACGCCACCGGGGCCTTCGCCATGGTGGGCATGGCGGCCATGGTGGGGGCGGCCACGGGGGGACCCCTGACGGCCATCCTCATCCTGTTCGAGATGACGGGCGAATACCACATCATCCTGCCCCTGATGCTGGCCAGCATCGGCGCGGCTCTGGTCTACCGGTCGCTGATGGACGACAGCATCTTCACCCTGAAGTTCGCCCGCGCGGGCCGGCAGCTGGAATTCGGTCGGGAAAGCGCCCTGCTGCGGGACCATCACGTGCAGGACATCATGGTGGTGGCGCCGGAGACCATCAACGTGAAGGACCGTTTCGAGCGCATCCTGGATCTTTTCCTGACCCATCCCGATGACCATTACTACGTGGTGGATGACGACGGCCTTCTGCGGGGGCGCATCACCCTGAACGACATCAAAGGCCTGCTGAGCGAGACGAACCTGGGCCATGTGCTGATCGCCGGCGATCTGGTCACCGAAGCGCCCCACGTCATGGCCCGTCAGGATAATCTGGAGGATTGCCTGCTGGCTTTAGGCCGGGAGGACAGCGCGGATCTGCCGGTCATCTACAGCCGCGATCATCAGGTGCTGGTGGGCATCATCCAGCGGCAGTCCATCCTGGAGGTCTATAACCGGGAGGTGTTGCACCAGGAGGACATGGGCATCCACCTGGTCACGGGGCAGGCGCGGTTGCACGATTGCGTGGAATTGCCCGAGGAATACAAGGTGCAGGTGCTGACGCCGCCGGATCGCTGGCTGGGGCGCACCCTGCGGGATCTGGGGCTGCGGGAGCAGTTCCATATCCAGGTCCTGGCCGTGAAGCACCGGACCATGCTGGGCGGTATCAGCAACTCGGTGCCGGATCCGGACCGGAAGCTGATCTTTGGCGATCGGCTGATCATCGTGGGTGAGACCGGCGATCTGGAACGGTTGGTGCAGCAGGTCAACCCCCTGAACGCTCCGCCGTTGTGCGATGAGGGGTAGGCCATGAAGAGCCCCGAATACTATGGCCGTCCACGTCGGGAAATGCAGCCGCATATCCCCGCCGCGGCCACCCGTCTGCTGGATATCGGCTGCGGCGCGGGCGCCTTTGCCGCCGGGTTGCGCGCGGCGCGGGAGCAGGATGGCCGGAAGATGGAGATCTGGGGGGTGGAGATGAGTCCCGAGGCGGCCCGCCTGGCCACCGAGGTCATGGACCGTGTCCTGACCGGGGACTTCCATCAGGTGGAGCCGGAGTTGCCCCGGAGGCATTTCGACACCGTTCTGCTGAACGATGTTCTGGAGCATGTCATCCATCCCGAGGAGGTGCTGCGCCGGGTGCGGCCCCTGCTGGCCCCCGGCGGGGTGGTGGTGGCTTCCATTCCCAACGTGCGGCATTTTTTCAACGTGGTGAATCTGGTGGTCCATGGCCGCTGGGATTACACTGAAGACGGCATCCTGGACCGTACCCACCTGCGTTTCTTCACGCGTAGCAGCATGAAACGGATGTTCCAGGAAAACGGGTATCGGGTCGACAGGATGGTGGGCATCAATCCCACCGGTTCGCTGAAGTTCAAATTCGTGAATGTTCTGACCCTGGGCCGGTGGGCGGACATGCAATTCCTGCAGTTCGCCGTGACGGCGGCGCCACGGGACTGATCTGACGGGAAGGGGCCGTGTGAGCATCGATCCGCGCACCATCATGACCATCGATGTGGAAGAGTGGTTCCACGGCCACAATTACCTGGAGCAGGTGCCGCCCGAACGGTGGGACACGCTGGAATCACGCGTGCGCAAGGGCACGGATCTGTGCCTGGAAATGCTGGCGGAACACGGCGTGACCGCCACCTTTTTCACTTTGGGCTGGACGGCCACGCGGTGCCCGGAGGTGGTGCGCGCCATCGTGGCGGCGGGGCACGAGGTCGCCTGCCACAGCTATAGCCATCCCGTGGTCTTTACCATGAGCCCCGAAGAATTCCGGGCCGACACCCTGCGCGCCCGCGAAGCCCTGGCCGCGGCCGGGGTCGGCGATGTGCAGGGCTACCGGGCGCCCAGTTTCAGCATCACCCCGCCGGTGCACCACTATCTGGATATTCTGGCCGAATGCGGATTCCGCTACGACTGCAGCTTCTTCCCCGTGCGCCATCCGCGTTACGGGCAGCCGGGCAGTCCGCGCCGGCCGTATCGTCTGCGGGACACGCCGGAAAGCCTGATCGAAGTGCCCATGCCCACCTGGCGCTGCCTGGGGCAGAACGTGCCTTTCTCCGGGGGCGGTTATCTGCGGCTGCTGCCCTGGCCGGCTTTCCGGGCGCTGCGGGCCATGGCGCGGCGGCAGGGCATCCCCTGCATCGTCTACCTGCACCCCTGGGAAATGGACGATTTCAAACCCCAGGTGGGGCTGTCGACCGCCAACAGCCTGCGCAGCCAGGGGGGGCAGGCCACCATGCCGCGCAAGGTGAAGCGTATCTTGGCCGAGGGCGGCCCCTTCGAGACCATGGGGCAGTATGTGGCCCGCTTAAGGGCCGACGCGGCGCTGCCGGTGGGCGCGGCCTGATCCGCGGACACTACGGGCAAACACAGGGCCCAACAAGCACAGGGCCTAATTAAGAGCACAACCGAAAAAGAAGCGGCCCCGTCGCCATGGGGGCCGCTTCTTTTTGGGGTTTGTGATTGCTCACTTCGCCCTTGTCACCCGAACGTTCGCCTGATCCGGGATCCTTGCTCCGGGGGTGGAAAACCGCGTGAAGGGGGGAAAGCGGTGTTGTCATCCTCCGTTATGGTGGTATGGTACGCACGAGCGGTCGGGAAGTTCCCTCCCCGGTGATTTTTTTCTTTTTCCGATGAGGAAGGTGCGCCAGCCATGGCCAGCATTCGCCAGGATGCTCTGACGGGGCGTTGGGTTATTCTCGCGTCCGGTCGCCGTGGTCGTCCGGACGAATTCGCGGATCTGCGCCGGCGACGGCCGATGGCCGCGTCCACACCCGAGGATTGTCCCTTCTGCCCAGGGAACGAGGCCGCGACCCCGCCGGAGGTCCTGGCCACCGGGCGCGGCGTCGGGGCGCCGGCGGACAGCCCCGGCTGGCGGGTGCGGGCCTTCCCAAACAAGTACCCGGCGTTGCGGCCGGACAGCCCGGACCTTGGCGCGGGTGCGGGCCTGTTGCCGGAGATGGCGGCGGTGGGCGGCCACGAGGTGGTGGCCTGCGGGCCGCGGCACGAGGCCAGCCTGGGAGATATGGCCCCCGAACTGCTGGCTGAGGTCCTGACGGTGGTGCAGCGGCGCGTGGTGGCCCTGCAACGGTGCCACCCGACCGTGCGGCACGTTTTGGTTTTCGGCAATCACGGGCCGGACGCGGGGGCCACCCTGGTGCACCCGCATCTGCAGATCATTGCCGGTCCCCTGGTGCCGACCACGGTGCGTGAGAAGGTGGAGTGTCTGGCGCGGCATCGGCGAGAGCACGGCACCTGCTTGCTGTGCGCGTCGCTGCGTCAGGAAGAAGAGGACGGCGCGCGTCTGGTGGCCGCCAACGCGCATGGCGTGGTGTGGGCGCCTTTTGCCAGCCGCTATTCCCATGAGATGCGCCTGGTGCCCCGTCGGCATGCGGGGAGCCTGGCCGCGGCCGAACCCGACGAACTGGCGGCCCTGGCGGCCCTGCTGGGGTCGTGTGTGGCCCGGCTGGAGGCGCGGGTGCCGCACGTGAGCTTCAACCTGGTCATCCACAGCGCGCCCCTGGGGGAAGAGGCCGGCTTCCACTGGCATCTGGAAATTCTGCCCCGGTTGAGCCGGCAGGCCGGGTACGAGGCCGGTTCGGGGTTCGCCATCAACAGCACACCGCCGGAGACGGCGGCCGCTCGTCTGCGGTCCGCCGCGGGCACGGAAAGGAATGAGACGTGAATATCCTGATGGTCAGCGCCGAACTGGCGCCCTTCGCCAAGGTGGGAGGGCTGGCCGATGTGGCCGAAGCCCTGTCGCGCTCTTTGGCCGGCCGTGGCCACGATGTGCGGGTCGTGCTGCCGCTTTACGGCTCCCTGGACCGTAAAAAGGAAAAAATCCGGACGCTGAAGAAACTGCCCCCGCTGTCTCTGCGCGTGGGCGGGCGCATGCGCGATGTGCGCTACCATCTGCGCGGCAGCGCCGCCGCGGGAGTGAAGGTCTACCTGGTGGAATGCGCCGGTCTGTACGACGGCCGGGGCATCTACACCGACCAGAACGGCCACGGCTTTGGCGACAGCCTGGAACGGGCCGCGCTGCACGCCCAGGCGGCTCTGCTGTTGCCCAGGCTGCTGGACTGGCCGGTGGACATCGTGCACGCCCATGACGCCAGCGGCTGCCCGGCCTTGCTGTACCGGGATACCTGGTACGCCGAGCGTCCCCTGCCCGGGCCCGCGGCCACCGTCTTGACCATCCACAATCTGGCCCACCAGGAGGTGCACCCGCCGGACAGCACCGAGGTGCTGGGGGTGCCCCGCAGCCTGGCCTCCTATCCGGGCCTGCTGGAATTCCACGGCCGTTTGAATCTGATGAAGGCCGGGGTGCTGGCCGCCGACAGGGTCAACACCGTCAGCCCCAACTATGCCCGTGAAACGGTGCAGGATCCGGGGTACGGCTGTGGTCTGGAGCAGATTCTGGGCAGCCGCGGCGCGGAGTACACGGGTATCCTCAACGGCGGAGATTATCGGACCTGGGATCCCCGGCGGGATCCCCATCTGAAGCAGAACTACGGGCCGGGCAAGCTGGCCGGCAAGGCCCGGTGCCGGCAGGATCTGGTGCGCGAACTGGATCTCCAGGCCCTGCCGCAGACCCCGATCTGCGGTTTCGTCGGTCGCCTGGTGGGGCAGAAGGGCGTGGACCTGATGCTGCCCATCATGGGGCGACTGGCCGAGGACGGTTTCTGCTTCGCCATCCTGGGCACCGGAGAGAAGCGGCTGGAGGAGGCGGTGCGCGCGGTGGCGGAGCGTCACCCGGACCGCGTCGCCTTCGTGGACCGTTTCGATGAGGCTCTGGCCCACCGCATCTACGCGGGCAGCGATCTGTTCCTGATGCCCAGCGCCTTCGAACCCTGCGGTCTGAGCCAGATGTACGCCCTGAGCTACGGCACGCCCCCGGTGGTGCGCCGCACCGGCGGCTTGGCCGACACGGTGGTCGATGCGGGGCTGGCCGGGGGCACCGGTTTCGTTTTCGACGACGCCCGGCCCGAGGCCCTGCTGCAGACGCTGCGCCGGGCCGAGGAAGTCTTTGCCGACCCGACGGCTTTCGCCGCCCTGCAGAAGCAGGGGATGGCCTGCGATTTCAGCTGGGAGGAAGCCGCCGCGGGTTACGAGGCCTTGTACGAGGCGGCGCTCGAGCGCCGTCGTTCCTAGGAGATGAACGTGGCTTCTTGGGAACAAAGCGGCAGACGCGACAGCATCGTGGCCGAGGCCTTCGCGCACAGCGACCAGGCCTGGGTGGTGGTGGACGAAGATGTCCGGGTGGTCCTGGCCAGCGATGGGGCGGGCGTGCTTTTCGGGGTGGCGCGGGAGCGGCTGGTGGGGCAGGATTTCCGGCAATATTTCCTGCGGCCGGAGGCCTTGGCCGAATGCCGCCGCCGCTGGTCTGAGGGCTTGATCGAAGTGCGCAGCCTGGAGATCCGCCACAGCCAGGGCGAGGTCCGCACCGTGGAGGCCCGCTGCCAGCCCTTCATGTCCGCGGACCCTGAGGGCGGTGGTGAGGAACTGTACGGCCTGATGATGTTGCGCGATCCGGCTCAGCACGAGGCCGACGAGGCGCAGCGTGTCCTGCGCATGGCCAAGCTGTCCCTGCTCAACCAGGTGAGCGAGGCCCTGTACGCTTCTCACCTGAACCTGGAGCAGGTGTTGCAGGCGGTGCTGATCTGCATCACCTCGGGGCAGGGGCTGGGGTTCAACCGGGCCTTCCTGCTGCTGGTGGACGAGGGCAGCCTGACGTTGCGGGGCGAGTTGGCCATCGGCCCCAGCAATGCCGAAGAAGCGGCCCGTATCTGGATGGATCTGGCGGACAGCGAGGTGGATCTTTTCCAGATGATGACCAGCTACGATGCCTCCATCAAGGACACGGATCGGGAGGTGAACAACATCGTGCAGGGGTTTCAGGTCAGCCTGGACGAGAGCGAGAACCTGCTGATCAAGAGCATGATCGAGCGCCGGGTGGTGCACATCAGGCCGGACATGGCGCCCGAGGGTGCCGGCTGGGTGCGCGACTGTCTCGGTTACGGGGAGTTCGCCCTGGCGCCGTTGATCACGCGGCGCGGCCCGCTGGGGGTCATCGTGGCGGACAACGCCATCAGCCGGGCGCCCATCCGGAATCTGGATCTGGAATTCCTCTTCC
>PDQT01000195.1 GCA_002747875.1 bacterium DOLZORAL124_64_63 | reverse complement strand
AGAATCCGGCTCAGGGTGAATTATTGGCGAGCCCCCATCCCTCCGGCGCGCTCCCCGTGGCTCTCACCCACAAGGTCACCTTCGAATTGACCAGCGAGCAGTTGGCCCATTTCGAGGCGCTGATCGAGGCCATCGGGAAGCAGGGCGGCGCGGTAGCCGGTTCGGGCCGGGCGATCATGCTGCTTGAGGCCATGGCCTCGCTGGCGGGCCGGACTGATTCAGGGGCCGTGGCTAACCCCAAAGAACCCCACACCCAGATCCACGTTCACCATTGTCCGGAATGCGAAAAATCCCACATCACGACCAGCCGCGGCGAAACCGAACTCACCCCGGCGGAATACGAGAAACTGGCCTGCGACGCCCGCGTCGCCACCGACGACGGTCCCAACAAATCGGCCATCCCGCTCAGTACCCGCCGGCGGGTACTGGCCCGCGACCAACACCGCTACCAAGCGCCCGGCTGCCCGCATACCCGATTCCTGGAAATCCACCACATCATCCCCCGCCATCAAGGCGGGACCAACGCCGAGGAAAACCTCACGACCCTCTGCAGCGCCTGCCACCAACGGGCCCACGACAAACAGAAATCCACCCGGAGGAAAAACCACCAGCCGGGCGCGAAACCCAAAGGACGTTGATCCAGAAGGACGTTGACTCAGCAGAAGCGTCAATCCAGCCAGGACCGAGCCGTTCTACAAACGCTCGCTGGTCATCTTGGAGCAAATCATCTTGAAACAAACCATCTTGTCACAAATGCCGACCCCGACCCATTCTCCCGTGACTTCAATTGTGAATCTCGCCCGGTCTCCATGGCCAGACAAAGCGCGCCAAGGAGGCCGAAGATCTGGAAATACACGGGAGGGATACCCGGGCGAGCCGAACGGAGGCTCCATAGCAACCCAGACCCTAGCGCCCCTCTTGCCAACCCGCCCCGCCCCCCGCTATATTGGCCCGAAATCCGATCCTGAAGGAGTTCGCCATGGCCCAGATCGTCGGCCGTATGATCCGCGCCGCCAAGTTGGACCCCACCCTCTACGCCGCAGTCGCTTGGGATCGGCAAGCCATGGGCGAAGCCATGACCGTTATGGTCATCGCCAGCGTGGCGACCGCTCTGGGCATGGAGATGGTCGGGTTCAAGGGCCTGTTGGGCGGCGCGTCGGCCTCGCTGGGAGGATGGTTCCTTTCCGCTCTGTTGGCTTATCTGCTGGGGATCACCGTCCTGCGGGAACCCGGCACGCGCGCCACTCTGCCGGCGGTGCTGCGCGCCGGGGGCTACGCCTGCGCGCCCGGGGTCATCGCCGGGCTGGGGATCATGCCCTATCCCCTGGGGGCCTTCGCCAATCTGGCGGCCAATGTCTGGTGGCTGCTGGCTTTCATCGTGGCCATCCGGGTGGTCATGAACTATGAGAACAACGTCAAGGCGGTGATGATCGGCATCCTCGGCTGGGGCGTGAAGACGGCCTTCGTCTTGCTGTTGATCATGTCGGGTGTCGGTGATATCGCCATCACGGGATTGTGAGGAAAGGCAGAAACATGCGCTATTTGAGCATCATCATCCTGATCGCCCTCGGCGCGGGGCTGGCCCAGGCGGCGGATCCGGTCTACCGCGCCAAGAACGAGTACCCCGTTCTGGACCAGATCGAGAAGGCCCGCGACGCCTGGCAGGCCCGGCGGGACAGCATCCGCGCCGCCGTGGATCAGCGTTACGAAGACGAGGCCGAAGCCAAGGAAGACGCGCGCCAGGAACTGCGCGTGGATTGGTCCAAGGTGAAGTCCCCCAAAAATCCCGATCAGTTCCAGCAGGTCTGGCATCTGCCGCCGACGCCCCAGTACTACACGGGCACCTGCTGGGCCTTCTGCTCCGTCAGCTACATGGAGGCCGAGGCCAAACGGCTGAGCGGCCAGGAGGTGAAGCTGTCCGAGATGTGGGTGGTCTACTGGGAGTACGTGGAGAAGTGCCGGGCTTACCTGGAGAGCTTCGGGCACACGCCCCTGGCCCAGGGCAGCCAGGACCACGGCACCCTGGAGGTGTTCCGCAAGTACGGCGCCGTGCCCCGCGATCAGTACGCCGGCTTGAAGTGGGAGCACGGCATGCACGACCACACGCCCCTGATGAAGGAACTGAAGGGCTTCCTGGACTGGGTGCTGGCAAGCGGCACCTGGGAGCGGGAACAGAACATGACCTATGTGCGGGCCATCCTGGACAAGCATCTGGGCACCCCGCCCGCCGAGGTGCGTTTCGAGGGCCGTGTCTACACGCCCAAGGCCTTCCTCAGCGATGTCCTGGGGCTGGACATGGATGACTATGTGGGCTGCGTCTCTCGCATGAACGAACCTTTCCACACCCGCGTCCTGCTGGACGTGACGGACAACTGGCGCCGCAAGGACGACTACCTGAATCTGCCCCTTTCCGAATTCTACGCGGTCATCAAGGATGCGGTGCGGAACGGGTACAGCGTCAGCATCGGCGGCGACAACTCCGAAGCCTACGTGGACGGCAAGTTCGACACGGCCATGGTGCCGCCGTGGGACATTCCCGCCAAGTACATCGACCAGGCCAGCCGCGAGTTCCGCATCGCCAACGGCACCACGGGCGATGACCACGGCGTGCACGTCGTCGGCTACACGAAGCTGGGGGGGCAGGACTGGTTCCTGATCAAGGATAGCAACCGCAGCAGTCGCCTGGGGCGGTTCAAGGGGTATTACTTCTGGTCCGGTGATTATATCCGGCTGAAGATGCTCAGCTTCACCGTCCACAAGGATCGCCTGAAGGGACTGCTGAATTAGCCCCGCCCATGAAGGAATGGTCCGGGCCGGGATAGTGACGGCCCGGACTTTTTCATGATTTTGAGATCCTTGTCGAAAGAGGAATTGCCGATGCGCACCGCCCGCCTCGCCCCGCTTGTCCTGCTTCTGCTCATGACCATGAACATGACCACGGCCCCGGCCGCTCGCGCGGACAAGTCCTACCGCATGCCCGCCGTGCGGATCACCGCCGATCTGGCCCGGGACGGTTCCATGCAGGTTCGCGAGGAGCGCACCTACCGCTTCAAGGGGCGCTTCAAATACGCCTACCGAACCTACGCGCTGGATGACCGCATCGACTACGAGGATTTCCGCGTCAGCGAGAACGGCCGGCCCTACGTGCAGAGCGACAGCGAGGAACCCGGAACCTACAAGGTGACGCATGGCGCCGAGGAAGTGGAGGTGCGCTGGTTCTACCGCGCCCGCAACGAGACGCGCACCTTCGCCATCGATTACGGAGTGCGCGACGCGGTGCACCGCCATCGGGACGCGGCCGTGCTGTACTACAAGTTCATCGGCAAGGGTTTCAAGAAGCGGACGGATCAGGTGGATATCACCGTCAATCCGCCGGTGGCGGTGGAGGACTGGAAGGTGCGGCAGTGGGCCCATGGTCCGCTGTGGGGCGAGAGCCGCACCAGCAACGACGGTGTGGTCACGGCTTCCTGCACCAAGCTGCCGCGCCGGCGCTTCTTCGAACTGCGCATCCTTTATCCTCCGGAGCTGTTCCCGGAGGCGTTCGAACGTGCGGGGTATGTCAGCGCGTCGGTGACCGAGGAAGAGGCCGCCTGGGCGGAAGAGGCCAACCAGGAGCGTCGCCGGGCCGTCGAGAAAAGGGATAAGCTGAAGAAGCGCCAGGCCGTGGCCTTGCGGATGGTGCCTGTGGTGGTGCTTCTGGCCTGGTTCTGGTTCGTGCGCCTGTGGCGGCGGCAGCGGCGTCTTTTCCCTGGCCAGGGTTCCATCCCCGTGAGCACGTGGAGCGCACCCGATGATCTGCCGCCGGCCCTGGTCAGCTACCTGCTCAACAGCCGCTCCGTGGTCGCGTCCAGTCTCATGGCCACCCTGATGGACCTGGGCCGACGTGGTTTCGTGGAGTTCCGGGAAGAGTACGTGGCCAAGGTCGGTTTTCTGGGCAGGGAGAAGTGGGAGCCCCGGCATCACTGGGTGCTGAAAACCGATCACCTGGAGGGGCACCGGGCGGAACTGTTGCCGTTCGAGACGGAATTGCTGGACTTCGTCTTCGAGGAAATGACGGGGCAGCGGACCGACACCGTGGACAGCAGAGCGTTTCGGAAGAAGCGCTCGAAGGTGCGGTCCTTTTTCGGGCGATGGTCCCGCATGGTGAAGAAGGAGGGCGCGTCGCGCGCCTGGTTCGCCGAAGAAAGCATCAAGGCCCGCAACAGGGCGCTGTGGATGGCGGCCGGCCTGACCGCTCTGGGCGTGATGCTGTTGTTCGTCGTGCACGCTGTCGGCTTGCTGGCCGTGGTGCCTGGCGTCATCATGTTGCTCTGCGCCTTCGCCCTGGTCCGGCCCACGGCCGAGGGAGGGCGCCGGATAGCCCGCTACAAAGGCTTGCAACGGCATTTGCGGAAAGGGAAATTTCGGCAAGAGGATCCGTCTCGGATGGGGCAGTTCATGAATGCCTACTTCATCTACGGCGTCCTGTTCGGTCTGAGCAAGGGGCGCTTGCGAGACCTGGGCAAGAGGGTGCCGGACGACGGGGCCAGCATGTCCTGGTATCACCCCGCGGTGGGGAGCCACGGCGGAGACTTCGGCACGTCGTTCTCCGCGGCGGTGTCCGCGGTGGGGTCGACCATGTCCAGCGCCACCGGCGCGGGCGGGGGCGCCAGCGGCGGAGGCGGTGGCGGAGCCGGCGGCGGCGGGGGCGGAGCGGGGTAAATGGACCGAAGAGGCCCTTCTCCGTCGTGAATCCCCGGTTCCGTCAGACCGGTTCCGTCAGACCGGTTTCCCAGGGTGGCTCTCGCTGATCTCGATGGCCACCCCGCGTTGCCGCAGCAGCTCGATCATGCGCTCGCCCGGCACGATGCGTTCCTGCTCCCGGGCGCCGGGCGCATCGATCTCCCCACTGGCCAGCAACCAGGCGATGATGGCGGTCGGATACCCGGTCATGCGCATCATGGCGGAGATGCCGTTCTCGCCGTCGTGGTGATCGATGATCTGCACGACGTGCCGCAGGGCTTGCCCGTCTGTGTCCCAGCCCTCGGCGGTGGCCCTCAGCAGCACCACATCCTCGCCGGGCAGATCCAGCTTCTCCTGCATGACGGCCGCCAGCATCTGGCGGGGGCTGACCTTGCCGCCGCGGAACGGGCGCGGCCGGTGGTCCGTCAGGCCCAGCTCGTGCAGAAGACGGAACTGCGCGCAGTGCCCCTTGTAGCGGATGGTCTTGTAGTCCAGGAAGGGGACGCGTCCCAGCAAGGTGCGCGGCAGGGTGCTGGTGCCGCCGCTGGTCTGGAAAGCTTCCAGCTCACCGAAGGGTTCGGGAAAGACCAGCGTCTCCAGCTCGCTGAGAGGCGGCACGTTGCCCAGACGCCCGTTGCGGATGACCACCGCCGGCTCGATGCACTCGTTGATCAGACCCTGCACCGAGAAGACGATCTTGTAGTTCATGGGAGGCTGCGGCCGGACGGGCAGGCCTCCCACACGCAGCTTCAGGTTTTCCGCCTTGTCCAGACCGTCCACCAGCCAGTAGCCCAGGATGCCGACCAGGCCGGGGGCCAGACCGCAGTCCGGCACAAGGCTCACGCCGGCGGCGCGGGCCTCGGCATCCAGCGCGAATTCCCGTTCCACCACCTCGTTGTTGCCGCCCAGATCCAGGAAGTGGCAGGCTCCGGCCACGGCACCGGCGGCCAGGGCCGCGTTGTGCCAGTAATCCACCGCGCTGATGGCCACCCGGGCGGCTCGGAAGTGGGGGGCTACCGCCGCGGTGTCGCTCACGTCCAGGCAGGCGGTGCGCAGCCGGCGGTCATCCAGACGTGTCCGCAGAAGATCCAGGGCCTCGCGGCTGCGGTCCACGACCATCAGGTCCGCAGTATCCGGGGCGTGGCGCAGCAGATCGTGGGCGATGGCCGTGCCTTGCGTTCCGGCGCCAAACAGCAGGTATTTCAAGGAAAACTCCCCTCGGGGTGTGGCTGTCCAACATCATGGTAACGCGGCCTTTCGCCGGCAACAACCATCAACAAACTTTGACCAAGTCCCGGCCGCAGGCTAATATCGTCCTGCCTCACCCACAGCATCGCGAGCCACGTGTATTCGGCATGCTGTCGGCGGGGCGGCCCAGATTCCGGCCAACAGTCCGGGCAAGCGGGAAAAGATTTTCTGATATAAAGGAGACGCCCTTGGCGGAGGAAAGAACGGCGGACCAGGAGTTCGGCCTAGTCACCATCCTGAACATCATGTGGCGCCGGCGGCTGATCGTGCTGGGCCTGCCTGCCCTGGGGTTGGTGATCGGGTTGCTTTACGGCGTCTTCGGGACCAAACGGTGGTCGGCCACGGCCACGGTGCGGCCCGGCATCACGGCCTACACGCCGGAGGGTTTTCCCCTGCGGCAGTGGCAGTTGAAGGATATCACCACCTGGTTCGACAAGATGCTTTACCAGCGCGAGCTGGCCAAGCGGCTGGGCATGGAACGGGACTTCAAACCCGTCGTCCAGACGGAGTTCATCGCCACCGGGCTGACGAATCTGGCCGGGGGCGAGGTGGTCACGTTGTGGACCACCGGCACCAGTCCGGAGATGGCCCGCGCCATCATCGATACCAGCATTGCCATCTTTCGCGATTATGCCGAAGGGGACCAGGCGACCAGCAGCATCGAGCTGACCCGTGAAGGGCTAAACCTACAGATCCAGGTGCTGGAAACCCGTTTCAGTTCTGTGGACAAGCAGGAGGTGGGCTTGAACCTGGATCTGGAGCAAGCCCGGGCGGACAGCGCGGTGGTGGCGGTTCTGGATCAGGAACTGGGTATCGACCTGGAGGTTTTGGAGAAGCAGCTGGACTGGTATCAGCGGCGGCTGGAGAATCTATCCACCGAGCGGCCGGAATTGCAGAAAAATCTGACGGAACTGAACGCGGTGGTGGCCGCGGTGGCGCGGAATAAGAACGAGATCAGTCCGGACCAGATTCCCGCCTGGGCCCGCCGAGAGGCGGTCCTGGATGGGGGCGATGTGCTGGAAGGGCTGGGGGAACTGCGGCTCAAGCTGCAGCGCGGCCTGGAACGCAACGCGGCCCTGAGAGACAGCTTCCGCTTCGAGCAGGAAGTGGCCAAGCTGGAGATGCGGCGACGCACCATGAAGCGGGAAGCCACGGTGGCGTCCAAGCTGAGGGAAATCGAGAAACGCATCGGCGAGTTGGAGCTGGAACGGGATTTCGTCCTGCCGGTGAAGCGCTCGGAGGTGCGCAACGACATCCGTTCCAAGCAGGTTCAGCTCAATTCGCTGACCCCGTTGCAGCAGGTGGGCGGGACCATCGTCTCGCAGAAGCCGGTGCGCCCGCGAGGATTGCGCGCCACGCTCATTCTGGTTTTCCTGGGGGCCCTCGGTGGAGTGGTGCTGGGCTTCAGCTGGGATTATCTGCTGGCGAATCGGCGGGAGATCTTCCGCTCCTGAGATAGGCGGCCGTCATCACGAAAAGCGTGAGGATCACGAAGGTCGGGTTGTTCAGGTGTTCTTCGAACATGAACAGCCCGGCCGTGTGGAAAGCCAGGGCTCCCGGCAGGAACAATCCTCCCGCGATACCTCCGAAACTACGCACGATCAGCACCCCATAAGCCAGCAGCACGAAGAAGCCGAAGGGCAGCCCCCAGGTCAGGGCCGCCTGCAGGAAGGCGTTGTGGGCGGCCTTGATGCCCGTGGCGCTGTCCAGCTCCTGATGGGATTTCTCGACACCCAGGCCCAGGGGATATTCCAGGCACAGCTCCAGGGCGCCGCGGCCGCTGTCCTGCCGTTCGGTGGCGTTGCTGATGAGGGCTTCTTTATTCTTCCAGCGGGCCCAGCCGCCGGGAGGGCCATAGACCATCAGCAAGGGCAGCAGGATGCTCAGCATGAAGATGCCGATCATCACTCCCTGCCGCATGCGGCGGGCCTGGGCCGTGACGAAGGCCACCGTCAGGATGGCGATGATCAGCGGGCTACGGGTGCTGGTCAGATGCAGGGCCAGCATCATGGCCAGCAGCCCTCCGAAGAGCGCGGGCGCGCCCATGCGCTTGCGGAAATAGAGCACGAAGCCGGCGGGCACCATCAGGCTGAGCACCGCGCTGGAGGAATTGTGGTGGCCGTGCAGGCCGGGCAGGCGCACCTGATGGAAAACGAAATGGTGGAAGCTGGCATCGCTGGGGGACAGCCCCAGCAGCACCAGGATGGACTCCAGTCCCAGCCATTGCAGCACGATCACCGCCACGTTCACCAGCCCGCCGACGAAGAGCCCGCGCGCGAAATCCAGCGATCTTTCCTCATGGCGGAACAAGGCCGCCAGAGCCACGGCCCAGGGCACGGCCACCAGCCAGCGGGCGCTGGCCAGGGCGGTGGTCTGGTCCTTGCCCAGAATGTTGAAGAAGAGCCAGATCAGGGGGATGAGGCCCGCCAACAGAGCCAACGAAAGGGGCCAAGGGGGCTGCCGGCGCCGGACCAGGCGGCCCAGGATCCAGAGCCCCAGCAGCAGCGCCGCGGCATCGGTGCCACGGGGGGATGTGGGCAGGAAGGGCAGCACGTAGATGTTGACGGACAGGAGGAAGCCCGCCAGGAAGGACCAGAGACGGTCTTTCATGCCGATCCTCCCGCCATGGTCTCGTACAGCCGGATGAAACGATCCACCTGGGCCGCCAGGGTGAAGCGTGACGCCCCTTGCCGGGCCCGGCTTCCCATGGCCAGCCGCTTGTGGGGGTCCAGGACCAGGGCGCGCATGGCCCGGGCCAGTTCCTGAGCCGAGGGCTCGACAACCAAGCCGTCCCGGTCGGCGGTGATCACTTCGGGAATCCCTCCCCGCCGGGCGCCGATGGCGGGCATGCCCCAGCTGAAACCGTCGATGATGCTGCGGGAGAAGGGTTCGGCCCAGACAGAGGGGACGACCATGAAGCCGCAGGCGGCCAGCAGGGCGCGTTTCTCGTCACCGGTGACTTGGCCGTGGTAGCGCAGGCGTTGGGGATTCGCGGCGCAAAAGCTTTCCACTTCGGTGACCAGAGGACCCCGGCCGGCGAAATCGAATTGCAGGTCGGCGCAGGTCTCATCGGCGAGGAGCGCGCCCAGGGCGGCCAGCAGCTCGGGGATTCCCTTGTGGGTGTCGATCTGACCCAAGAAAAGGCCCCGGACGGGACCGCCCGCCCGCCGCGTGGGGATTTCCGCCGGCCATTCCTCCAGGGCGTTGGGTATGACATGGGGTTGGGCGCCCGGGAAACCGCCCGCCGCCAGGTGCTTGTCCAGCACGAAGCGGGTGGGGGCGGTGACCATGCGCAGGCCGCCGGTGCGGCGCCGCTTCAGCCTGGCCAGCAGGCGGCAGGGAAGGGGCGGGTTCTGGCAATCGGCCCCGTTGCTACGCAGCAGGGTGGTGCGGGGGCAAAGCAGATGGTAGTCTCGGATGGTATGGATGACGGGAATGCCGTGGCGACGGGCCGCGGACCAGATGGCGGGCGTCAGGCCGACCAGGTTGTTGGTGTGGACGATATCCGGTTGGGATCGCTCCAGAACCTCGCCGAAGAGCTTTTCCCAGCGGCTGGAATGCACCGCGGCAAAGTGGTTCAGACCACGGGTCAGGATGCCGGACCTCGCCTCTTCGGTGGGGAAAAAATCGTACAGCCCATGGGCGGGGGCCTCGAAGACGGTGCCCAGGCCATCGTCGGTGGGGCGGATCCGCAGGCCGTCCTGGCCGGTGGTGCGGCCGGTGCTGGCCACGGCGTCGGCCCGCAGCCCACGGCGGCGCAACTCCCGCCCCAGCAGGTGGGAGGATATCTCGGCCCCGCCGATCACCTGGGGCCACCATAGACTGTTTTGTACCAGGACTTTCATCGGAGAGAAATTAGGGCAAGCCTCGAATCTGGACAAGGACTCATTACGCCCGCAAACGGGCCTGGAAACGCCGCGCCGGCAGGGCGGCGGCCGCGCCATAAACCATCACCGCCGCGCCGATCCTGAAAAGCAGATGCACCGGAGGCAGGAAAACCAGGACCGCCATCATGGCCAGCAGAGCGGGCGCCAGCCCCAGCAGAAATAGGCCCAGCTCCCGCTGGAGCTTGTCGCGATTGATGGCCAGCAGGCACACCAGGAGCACGCCGTGGGCAGCCAGCATGGCCCAGCTGGCCCCCTGCTCCTGGTGCGTGGGCACCAGCCAGCGCACCCCGGCCACGGCCACCAGAGAGGCGACGAGCAGCGGCAGGCTGTAAAGCCTCTGCCTGTCTTCCGAAAGCAGCGTGTTGCCCAGAAAGGTGGCCAGGGCCAGCATGGAGTAGCTGACCGCAAGCACCTGGAAGACGGGCCCGGCCTGTGGGTACTGTCCCCGGTGCACGAAGGCGATGATCTGATCGCCCAGTTGGAAGCCTCCCCAGGCCACGGGCAGCAGGATGGCCGCCACCAGCCCGAAATACAGATTGAAGGCCCGCCGGAAAGCGGGGCCGGGTTCCTTGGCCAGCCGGGATAGCCGGGGCAACAGAGCCGCCCACAGCACCTCCACGGCCACCACCAACAGGAAGATGATGCGGGCCGCGGCGGCGTAGTTGCCGGCCACCTCGGGAGCCGCCAGGCTGCCCAGCATCAGGATGTCGATGTTGAACAGCAGGCGCAGGACGATGATGTTGACCCCGATGGTCCCGGTCTCGCGCCAGCGGCGCCGAGCCTCGGCCCAGTCCACGGTGTGCGGGTGCACGAAATGCCCCAGCCAGCGGGCCACCGGGAAGTTGACCACCAGATTGCTCACAAGCATGGCCAGTAGGAAGCTGAGGGGCACCCAGACAGCCCCCTGGATGCCGTCCTTGCCGTCCAGGAAAGACAGTAGCAGGATCAGTCCGCAATAGACCAGGCTGCGCACGATGCGCGAGGCGCCCACCCAAGACATGCGCTCCAGTCCCACGGCGATCCAGTTCTGGGTGTAGACTTGGGGCAGCACACTGGCCAGATAGAGCAGGAACACCAGGGGCGCGTGGCTGTAGAAAGGCAGCCGGGGCAGGATCAGCAGGCCCAGGCCGAAAACCAGGGCGGCCTGGAGGGCCAGCAGGCCGGTGTGTTGCCGCGCGTAGCGCAGGATGGCGTCGGGCTCGTCCAGACGGGAGACCTCGCGGATGCCCAGGGACATCATGCCCCATTCGGCGGTGATCAGGGCATAGGACATGAAGGCCACGCCGATCTGGACCACGCCGAACCAGTGCGCCCCCAACTGATCCGCCAGGATGAGCAACGCCGCCAGGTTGGCCAGCTGGGAGATCACCTGACCCAGAGACAGGACGCTGAGATTGTAGAGAACGCCTTGGCGACCGCGCACGGGGAATCCTCGATTGAAAAAAAATATCCCCAGGGTGAAAGAGCCGTTAGAATAGTGTCTTCGTGCCCGTTCATCAAATGAAACCCCAGGCCCGGGAGAGACTGGAATTGCGCGCCATCAAAGATTTCGTCCGCTCACGCCCCCGTTTGTACGACACCGTGCGCAACCTCAAGCGGAGCCTGACGGGTTCCCGGGCCCCTTCGTTTTCCGTTCTGGAGGAATTCTCTCGCCGGCATGGCGGCCGTATCAATTTCATCCAGATCGGGGCCAACGATGGGCTGCGGAACGATCCTCTGCGCCCGCTGGTCGTGCGGGATGACTGGCAAGGTGTTTTCGTCGAACCCTTGCCGACGGTCTTTCCCCTGCTGAAAAGCCACTACGCCTACCTGCGGCGCGAGGGGCTGGTTTTCCTCAACGCGGCGGTGACCGTCGACGGCCGCGACACCTTGGACTTCTGGTCTTTCCGGGAGGCCTTTCTGGCGGGCCAGAGTACCGAACAACGCCTGGATTATCTGCGCAAGGCTTCTTTCGAACGGGATCATGTGGTGGGTTTTCTGCCGCCCGGCGCGGACCCGCGGCAGTGTCTGGAGCGGGTGCCCGTGCCTTGCCTGACGGTCGAAAGGATCGTGGCGGAGAACCTGCCGCGTCAGCCCCTGCACTTGCTGGCCATCGACGCCGAGGGTTACGAAGCGACGCTGATCCCCGGTCTGGATTTCGAGGCCATCGCCGTCGAGGCGGTCTTCTTCGAGTCCGAGCATCTGGGGGCGCAGCGGGAGCGGGTCATGGATCACCTTGAAACGCACGGGTTCCGGATCCGGACCGCAGGCCTCGATTCCTTCGCCACCCGTTGATGGGGCGGGCAAAGCCGCAGTTTGAAATCCCCGCCCCCATGTGCGAAATTATGCCCGTGAGGACACATCTGCCCCAGAGAGGATATCCATGCGCACAATTGCCTTAACGATGCTGTTGTTGGTGACCGGGACCGCCCTGCTGGTGGCCGGTTGCGGCAAGGAAGAGCCCATCAACCCCTGGCACGAGATCCAGCCCGGTCTCAGCTACGTGGACAGCAGCCTGGGGCAGGGGGCGGTCTGTGACGTGACCAGCTTCGTCAGCGTCAACTACACGGGATACGTGTGGGAGGCCGACGAGAACGGCAAGATGCACAAGGGCAGGATGTTCAACTCAAACCAGGGTAGAGGGCCCGTCAATTTCTCCCTGGGGCGCGGCTGGGTTATCCAGGGCATGGAAAAAGGTATGCCCGGCATGGCCGTGGGCGGCAAGCGCAGCTTGCTGATCGAGCCGGAGCTGGGCTACGGCGTGGAAGGCCGCCCGCCGTTGATCCCGCCCAACGCCACTCTCTTTTTCGATGTGGAACTGGTGAAGCTGCCCAAGATGCAGGTGGAAATCCTGCAGGAGGGCGATGGCCCCGTGGCCGAGGCCGGCGACCGCTGCAGCGTGGAATACACGGGCTGGCTGTGGGAGGACGGCGGCAAGGGGACCCAGTTCGACAGCAGCGTGCCCAGGGGGCGTCCCCACCAGTTCATGCTGGGCATGCGCCAGGTCATCGAAGGCTGGGATCGGGCCATCGAGGGCATGAAGGTGGGGACCAAGGCCCGCCTGATCATCCCCCCGGAAATGGGGTACCAGGACCGGGGTAGCGGACATCTGATTCCGCCCAACGCGACGCTGTGTTTCGAGGTGGAGTTGACGGAGATCGAGGGCAAGGGCCAGGACGGTGCCGCGGCGGCGGAGTGATGGGCCCGGCGATGTCTTGGGTTTTGCTGTCCTGGGTTTCGCTGTCCTGGGTTTTGCTGGCTTGGGTTTCGCTTGCCATGAATTTCCGGATCTGCTAATTTCTGATGGCTTTCGGGCAGACGCTCTTTTTCCACCGGGGCGTCGGTTCTTTTCCGAAAAATACCATGGCGACCCGCCGGGCCGCAGGCCTGTTGCGGTGTCGTTGCGCCCTGATTGCGGGGTGCTTGCCTGCCACCATCACAGCCCAACCGGGAGGACCAATGTGATTTATCTCATCCCCGCCGCCGGAGTTCTGGCGCTGCTTTTCGCCGCGTTCAAATATTCCTGGGTCAAGGGCCAGGATGCCGGTGATGAGAAGATGAAAATCATCGCCGGCCATATTCAGGAAGGCGCCATGGCTTTCCTCAAGCGCGAGTACAGCGTGCTGGCCGTTTTCGTCGTCGTCGTGGCCATTTTGCTGGCCGTCGGTAACGCCAAACTGGCGAGCAGCCACTTCCTGATCGGCGTTTCCTTCGTCCTGGGCGCCCTGGCGTCCGGTCTGGCCGGCTTCTTCGGCATGCGCGTCGCCACCCTGGCCAACGTGCGCACCACCCAGGCTGCCCGCACGGGCCTGAACCCGGCTTTGGCCGTGGCCTTCAGCGGCGGCGCCGTCATGGGTATGGTCGTGGTGGGCTTGGGCGTGCTGGGGCTGAGCCTCCTGTTCATCGTCTACACGCAGATTTTCGGTGAGACCTGGGGCATGGAACGCCTGCTGCAGGTCATTTCCGGTTTCTCCCTGGGCGCCAGCTCCATCGCCCTGTTCGCCCGTGTGGGCGGCGGCATCTACACCAAGGCGGCCGATGTGGGCGCCGACCTGGTGGGCAAGGTGGAGGCCGGCATCCCCGAGGACGATCCGCGCAACCCCGCCGTCATCGCCGACAACGTGGGTGACAACGTGGGCGACGTGGCCGGCATGGGCGCCGACCTCTTCGAATCCTATGTGGGCTCCATCGTGGGGTCCATGATTCTGGGCGCCGGCTTCATGGTGGGCCACGGCGAGATCAATACCAGTGCCGTGATGCTGCCTTTGTGGCTGGCGGCGGCGGGTATCGTCGTGTCTATCATCGGTACCTTCTTCGTGCGCGTGAAGGAGGGCGGCAACCCTCAGACGGCCTTGAATATCGGCACCTTCGGGGCCGGGGCCATCATGGTGGCCGTCAGCTGGTTCATCATCGACATGACGCTGGCCGAGGGCGCCGTGGGGGTCTTCCTGGCCACGCTATTCGGTCTGGCCGGCGGTATCGCCATCGGCGTGATCACCGAGTACTACACGGCCGAGGACAAGAAACCCGCGCAGGGCATCAGCAAGCAGAGCGAAACCGGTAGCGCCACCAACATCATCGCCGGGCTGGGTCTGGGCATGAGGTCCACCGCCCTGCCCATCATCGTGCTGGGCATCGTGATCCTGGTGGCTCACAAGTACGCCGGGCTGTACGGCATCGGCATCGCCGCCCTGGGCATGCTGAGCACCACCGGCATCCAACTGGCCGTGGACGCCTACGGTCCCATCGCCGACAACGCCGGCGGCATCAGCGAGATGGCCGGCCTGGGCGCGGAAGTCCGCGCCCGCACCGACAAGCTGGACGCCGTGGGCAACACCACCGCCGCCATCGGCAAGGGCTTCGCTATCGGCTCGGCCGCGTTGACGGCCCTGGCCATGTTCAGCGCCTATCAGCACATCGTGAAGTTGGAAAGCATCGACCTGCTGGAACCCATCGTGCTGGTGGGACTGCTCTTCGGTAGCATGCTGCCGTTCCTGTTCAGCAGCTTCGCCATGGATGCCGTGGGCCGCGCCGCCTTCAGCATGATCGAAGAGGTGCGCCGCCAGTTCAAGACCATCCCCGGTCTGATGGAAGGCACCGGCACCGCCGACTTCCGACGCTGCGTGGACATCTCCACCGCCGCGGCCATCAAGGAAATGATCTTGCCCGGCCTGATTGCCGTGCTGGCCCCCGTGGCCGTGGGTTTCCTGGGCGGCCCCGAGATGCTGGGTGGCCTGCTGGCCGGCGTGACGGCCAGCGGCGTGCTGCTGGCCCTGTTCCAGTCCAACGCCGGCGGCGCCTGGGATAACGCCAAGAAGCACATCGAGGGCGGCCACTTCGGCGGCAAGGGCAGCGACGCCCACAAGGCGGCCGTGGTGGGCGACACCGTGGGCGATCCGTTCAAGGACACCTCCGGGCCCAGCCTGAACATCCTGATCAAGCTGATGAGCGTGATCAGCGTGGTGATCGCGCCGTTGCTGATCTGATACGGAAGGCCATGCAAGAAACAAGGCCCGCCCTGCAAGGGGTGGGCCTTGTTTTGCGTTGATTCAGTCCTCGACTGGTCCGGACCCGGAGCCGAAGTCGATGTCCGCAGGCGGGAGCACCGGATTTTCTTGGGTCATATCCAGAGCCAACCCCCGGGGGCCCCGGTGCGTGTCGAAAAGCCCGTAGGCCAGGGGTTCCCATCGTTCGTCCAGAACAAGGATATTCAATCCCCGGCGCTGGAAAGCCAGCTCTTCTTCATCGAGGCGCAGGGAAACCCTGTTCCCATGGGGTAATCCCGCGGAAAAAATCTCCAGGGTGCGGGGGCCCTCCAGCGTTTTGTGGACAGGGCCGTCCGTTCGGATCTTTTCCCAGGACGAGCCTCGCGGGTCCAGGACAGCTGCCCAGGAGCAGCGGTATTCCAGACTCTCCACCTTCAGTCCCAGGGCTTTCAGGGCGGCGGTTTCGGCCTCGCCCAGGCCATGTGTGGCCTCGTCTCGGGCCGCGAGAACCAGGGTGTGGCCATGCCATTTATCCAGGAATGATGCCAGAGTCGTCGGCTGCGGATGGTGATAACGGACGGGGGCTCCCGGCTGGATACTCCGATGAAGACAAACCAGGAAACCATCCCACCGATAGGCCTGGAAATCGGGCGCCAGCAAGGGGAACAGGTCTGGGAAGTTTTGGTCTTTGATGATGATCATGGTGCCGGAATCCGGTTTCTCCCCGGCCTCCAGCTTCTCCCGCCAGAGCTTAGACCAGCGGGCGATGCGCCCGTCCGGGTTGCGCGGGATGTAGGCGGCGGACGTGGGCTGGCCGGCCGCCATGCGGGGAAGATCCAGATCCCGGAAATCGAGCCTCATCTGGGTGCTGGCCCGCAGCGGGGGATAGGTGAGGAGACGGTCCGTGGCGGCCTGGGCCCTTTCCCAGGCGGGATTGAGCAGCCGGGTGGTGACCTGGCTGTTGTGGAAGCGGGGCCTCTCCGACAGCAGGGGGCGCAGGTCGGCCAGTTGCAGCAGGGCCAGCCCCGGCAGGATGACGGCCAGCGCCCGTCGGGGGGCGTGCCGGGAGCAGGCCCAAAGGGCGAAAAAGGACGCCGCGTAGGACAGGGGCCAGAGGAAACGGCCCGAGGAACGGTACGTGCGGGTCAGGGGCTCCAGGAAATGGGGGATCTCCGTTTCCCAAAGGAGGCAATGGCCCAGGGTGAGACGATGGCTGAAGGAAAACACCGCCATCACCACCACGACCAACACCAAGGGGGTGTGCTGCTTGATCCGTTGCCGCGCCTCCTGAGAAAACCAAGCCAATCCGCCGGCCCAGGCCCACAGCAGGATCCAACCCAGACCCAGGTAATTGAAACCTTCACTCTGCTGCGGGTGGTGGACCGCCAGGGTCGGCAGCAGAGCGCCTCTGCCCATGGGATTGATCAAGGTGTTCAGGTTGGCGCTGTAGATGCCGAACCCGTGCACGACCTTGTTGCCGTCCAGCCCGTAGACGAACAGCCCGGACAACCACCAGCCGGCCAGAATGACGAGGCCCAGGGCGGCCGGCCGCCAGATCATGTCCCGCCATGTCAGCTCATGGGTCATCAGCCAGCGATACAGCAGATCGGCCAGGGCCAGACCCAGGACCATGACGACGAGGTAGGCATGGACCATGGAGGCCGCCGCCAGCAGCAGCAGCCAGAATTTCCAGGCCCTGGGGCGGGCGTACAGGTAAAGGGCCAAAAGAACCAGGCCGTGGGTGCTGAGGGCGATGTGAACGCTGCGCGCCAGAAAAGACGGCATCAGGATCAGCAGAAGGGTGCCGCCCAGTCTGGGCAGGATGCCGGTCAACACCCTTCCGGTCAAAAGCCAGGCCGCCCACCCTTGCAGGAGATAGGTCAGCAGGAGCCAGATCCCGAAATACTGCCAGGGAGAATCCCAACGGCCGCCGATGAGCTTGCCGGGTAGCGCGAAGAGGGGAATCCCGTCCACATAGCCGATACTGCTGCCGAAGGGGGCGCCGTATCTTTGGATGGCCGCGGGGGGGAAGGACCAAGGCTCTGTCCGGTAATATTCCCAACCGATGGTGTTCATGGCGATATCCCCACCCGTCAGGGCCCAATCCACATGGGTGGGGACCACGATTCGGGCATCGAAACGCCACAGGAACAGGGACAGGCCCAGCACCAAAGCCAGCGCCGGGCCCAACCAACCGCGGGTGTGGTGACGGGAAATCGTGTTCGCCAGGTTGGTCATCTAGTCGCCACCGCCCATGGCTTCCGCCGCCCTCTGAAAATCCGCCGCCGCCGTGGCGGTGAGCGGCTCGGTCAGCAGTTCTGCCATCACCGCGGCGTTCAGGGTGAACGTGTCCAATCCCTGGGCGGCCAGGCCCCACACCTGGTCGGCATGGCGCAGGCTGGCCACCAGCAGGCGGGTGCGGCTGCCGCTCTTGCGCAGGATGTCGTGCATGGCGCGCACGGTGGCCGGGCCGTCACGGCCGGCATCGTTCAGACGGCCCAGGTAAGGGGCGGCGTAGTCGGCATCGAAGCCCGCGGCCAGCACCACCTGCGCCGGGTTGAAGATGCCCGTCAGGGTGATGCGGCAGCCGCTGGCGGCCAGCTTCTCGGCCACCTGCAGGCCCGCCGTGGTGCACGGGATCTTGACCAGGGTGGCGATGCCCAGGCCGGCCATCAGGGCCAACTGGCTACCGTGGTGGATCATCTCCTCGGGGGTGCGGCCCCAGGTCTGCAGGTGGATTTCGCCGCAGCCCAGATCCACCGCCCGGCGTACCAGGGTTTCCAGATTCGCCAGGGTGCAGGCCTGACCGGCGCGTTCCAGCAGCACGGGGTTGGTGGTCACGCCGCGGAAAACGCCCAGCGGCAGCAGGCGCTCCCAGTGGTCGGGATCGGCGCTGTCCAGGTACAACTGCAGGCCCCCGGTGTCCTCGGGCAGAAGCATGTCGTCATCGGCCATCTCGAAAAAATCCATGAATTCAGCCTCGTCTTTCAACCGAACAGGTTCAGCTGCCCGCCGCGCTCGTCCCAGATCCGCTCCAGGCAGGAGGGGCCGTCGTGGGTGGGCTTGTTCACGTCCCGGGAAACGGGCCAGGCCTGCAGCAGGTCTTCCGGCGCGGGGACCAGCATATCCAGCAGAGACTGGCTTTTTTCCGGCTCCAGGCGCAACCAGAATTCCCAGTCTTGTCGGGGCAGGACCACGGGCATGCGGTGATGGATGGGGCGCATCAGCTTGTTGGCGCTGGTGGTCAGGATGGTGCAGGTGTCGATGATGCGCCGGCCGGGATACTCGTGCCGCTCCCACACGCCGGCCAGGGCGAAGGGCTCCTTGTCGCGCGCGCTGAAGAAGAAGGGCTGGTTGCCCTCCCGCCGCTTCTGCCACTCGTAGAATCCGTCCACGGGGATCAGGCAGCGCCGGTGCCTGAAGGCGTCCTTGAAGGCGGACTTGGAGGCGATGGTCTCGCCGCGGGCGTTGGTCAGCTTGGGGCCTTGGGCGGGGTCCTGCTCCCAGGGCGGGATCAGTCCCCAACTGAGGGAGCGCAGCAGGTTGCCCTCGCTCAGGGGATTGGGCAGGATGGCGGCGATGTCGGTGCCGGGGCAGATGTTGTACCGGGCCAGCAGCTCGGGGACCTGGTCCAGGAAGAAACGGGCGGCGATGACAGCCGGCGGGGATTTCAGGACGATGCGGCCGCACACGGGAATGAACCTCGGGCTTGGGCTGGTCGGGTCGGGGAATGGTGAATGTGCGTAAGATACTGCAGCCAGGGGGCGCCCACAACTGAAGAAAGTGTTGGAAGGTTGGTGACCTGAATCGCCGGGAGAAACGTCAGGGTCGGCGGGTTGGTCCGGTACCCGCCGGCGGGTATCGCCCGGTCGAGGGCAGGTAAATTTCCAACGCCAAATTAACGGGCCGAAATATGACAAAAAGCGCCGATATGTTATAATTGGAGCAATCTTGGCAAAAAATCCCCGAAAGGTCTTCTCATGCGCGTCCGTACCCTCCTGCTGGCCTTGTCCTGTCTGTCCGCTCTTTTCCTGAGGGCCTTGCCCGCGGCCGCCCATCTGGCGCCCATCCTCATCGACGGCCGGTTCGACGAGTGGCAGGCCGTGCCCACCTTGGCGATGGACCCGGCGGGGGACGGCGCTTCCTCCGGCATCGATTTTCAGAGCGTGCAGGTGGCCAACGACCAGGACTACCTCTTCTTCAGCTTCGATGTGACAGGGGAGATCCAGCTGGACGCGGACCAGCAGTTGCGCCTTTACCTGGACACGGATCTGGACAGCGGGACGGGTATCCCCTTCCACGGCATCGGCGCGGATCTGTGCTGGGAATTCGGCTGGCGCGAGGGCACCTTCCGCACCGGCGGCATCAGCTACGATCTGAACCATGCCGACGTGGGCCTGATGGCGGGCCCCACCGTCAGCAACGACCGCTTCGAGATCGCCCTGGCGCGCGACGCGGTGCCCGCCGCGGGGCAGGCCCTTTTTCCGGGCGGTACCGTGCGCTTCATCCTGCGCGACGCCACCGGCGGCGGCGATGTCTTTCCGGACAGCGGCTCCCTGAGCTACACCTTCAGCGCCGGTGCCATCGCGACCGAGAGCATCGACCTGGCGCGCGACGACCCCGCGCACCTGCGCCTGGCCACCTACAACATCGAGAACGACGGCCTCTTCGCGGGAGGCGCCCGCGAGGCGGCCCTGGAGCGCCTCTTCCAGGCCATGGATGCCGATGTGTTCATCATATCCGAGGTCTGGGGCCACAGCGCCGCCGCCGTGCGCGCCAAGGTGGCTCAGTTCCTGCCCGGCGCCTGGCACGCGGTGACGCGCGACGGCGGCAACGTCATCGTCAGCCGCTACCCCATCCTCCAGGCCTGGGCCGTGCTGGCGGGGCACCGCATCACCGCCGCGCTGCTGGATCTGGGCGCGGACAGGGAAACGGATCTGCTGGTCATCGCCAACCACTGGCGCTCCGGCAATGCCGACGAACAGCGGCAACTGGAAGCGGACGCCGTGGTCGCGTTCCTGCGCGACGCCCGCTCCCCCGGCGGCGTGATCACCCTGCCCGAGGGCACGCCCGTCATCCTGGGCGGCGACTTCAACCTGGTGGGCTGGCGGCAACAGTTGGACACCGTCATGACCGGGGATATCGTCAACGAGGGGCAGTTCGGCGGCGACGCGGCACCGGACTGGGACGGCACGCCGCTGGCCCTGCCGGTGACCCGGCACCCTGATGCGCGCGCCGCCTATACCTGGCGCAGCGACTGGTCCAGCTACTACCCGGGCCTGCTGGATTTCGTCTTCTACAGCGACAGCGCCCTGGATCTGCGGAACCACTACATCCTGGATACGCGCACCATGACGGCCCTGAGCCTGGCCAACGCCGGCCTGTGGGCCCAGGACACACCCCTCGGCAGCGACCACGCCCCGCGCGTGGCGGATTTCCACCTGATCTCGGCGCCGAGTCCGGTGCCCGGCGCGGCGCCCGCCCGTGTGGCGACCCTGCTGCCGAACCATCCCAACCCCTTCAATCCGGCGACGACCCTGCGCTTCGAACTGGCCGCCGCGGCGCGTTGCCGCCTGGAGGTGCTGGACGTGCGCGGGGCCCGGATCAGGGAACTGACCGCGGGGGAGTATCCGGCCGGGGTGAGCCATGTGGTGTGGGACGGTCGGGACGATGCCGGGCGCGGCGTGGCTTCGGGGGTGTATCGGGCGCGGCTGGTGGTGGACACGCCCTTCGGTCCTGAGGTATGGTCGCGGCCCATGTTATTGCTCCAGTAACCCCGCACGCAGGAAGGCAGGCCGCCCCATGACGGACACCGGTACCCACGACCCCCTGGCGGGTCGGCGCAGTTTTCTGGGTTTCACCATCGGCTACTGGATGCTCAACAGCATCGAGATGTTCGAGCGTCTGGCCTATTACATGGTGCGCTCGGTGGTGGCCCTGTACATCATGCAGGCGGACGATCCCAGCGGTCTGCACTTCACCGCCGCTCAGAAGGGCACCATCTACCTGGTCTGGTTCGCCTTCCAGTCGGTGCTGCCCACCTTCACCGGCGGTTACGCCGATCGCTACGGCTACAAGAAAACCCTTTTCTTCGCCGTCAGTCTGAACGTGGCCGGTTATCTGCTGATGGCCACGCAGACCAGCTACCTGGGCTTCACCCTGGCCATCGTGGTGCTGGCCACGGGGTCGGCCTTCTTCAAGCCCTCGTTGCAGGGCAGCCTGGCCCAGAACATCACGCCGGACCGCAGCAGCATGGGCTGGGGTGTTTTCTACTGGGTGGTGAACGTGGGGGCGGCCATCGGGCCCATCCTGGCGCGCTTCGTGCGGTCGGATCTGGGCTGGCCGCCGCTCTTTTACATTGCCGCGGCCACCATGAGCCTCAATTACCTGCTGCTGTTCACCTTCAAGGATTTTGCCAGCGGGGCCAACAAAACCGACTCACCGATCCGCGTGCTCTCCAAGACGCTGAAAAACCTGGGGGACCTGCGGCTGGTGACCTGGCTGCTGATCATGAGCTGCTTCTGGCTGATGATGTACACCCTCTGGGATCTGCAACCCAACTTCCTGACGGACTGGAATGACAGCCAGGGCGTGGCCCGCTTCTTCCTCAGCACGCCTTTTCCCGACAGCTGGACCATGCAGACGGATCGGGGCCTGATGGTGCCTCAGGAAATCCTGATGAATCTCAACGCGGTGCTGATCGTGCTGTTGGTCATCCCCATCAGTTGGCTGGTGCGGAAGCTGCGCACGCTGGAGGCCATGGTCATCGGCATGTGCATGGCCACCGCGGGTGTGCTGATTGGCGGCCTGACGACCAGCGGGGGCGTTTTCCTGCTGGGGGTGGTGGGGTTCAGCCTGGGCGAGATGCTGACCGGACCCAAGAAGAACGAATACCTGGGCCTGATTTCCCCGCCGGGCAAGAAGGGGCTGTACTTGGGGTACGTGAACATTCCGGTGGGTATCGGCGGCATGGTGGGTTCCAAGCTGCAAGGGTATTTCTACGGCCACTTCGGCGAGAAGGCGGTGCTGGCCCAGAAATACCTGGCCGAGCACACCGAACGCGCCGGCAGCGCCGTCTGGGACGGCAGCATCAAAACCCTGGAAAGCGTCACGGGCGTGCCCCGGACCGAGGCCTTTGTCCACCTGCAGGATGTCACCGGGCTGGACGCCACGGCGGCCACGGATCTGCTGTGGAATACCTACCAGCCCCAGTACAAGGTGTGGCTGCCGTTCGCGGCCATCGGCGTGGGGGCCATCCTGGCGCTGGTCGTCTTTACGTGGCTGGCGCGGCGGTGGAATGACATGAACGCCTGATGGCGTTGCGCAGGATGCCCGCGCAGGGGGCGGTTCAGGGGTGTCCGGTTCAGTGGCGTCCGCCAAGCCGGCCCGGGATGGTCTTGCCGTGCTCCCGCCAAAACCACACCGCGCCGGGATGCAGGGGAATGCCGGCGCCGGTGAAGCCGTTCTTCAGGGTCATGCTCCTGAAGGTTGTCTTGGCGGCGGCCATGGTTTCCTGGCCGGCGGGGCTCCACAGGATGGTCATCACATTGTGGACCACATCGGCGGGCACATTCTGGTTGGCACACAGGAAGGTGGCGTCCTGGAAGGTGTGGCACGCGGGCTGACCCTGGCCGTAGGTGTCGGCGGGGATGGTCACGGGGGTGTAGGCGTAGGCCTCGTAGAAGCCGGATCGTTCGGCGTCGACGCCCACATCGATCAGGCGGATGTCCTCCTGCGTACCGGCCTCGATGACGGCGCGGTTGGGGTAGCCGGTCAGGATCCAGAAGGCGTCGATCTTGCCGTTTTTGAAGGCGTTGGCGGCGGTGCTGTATCCCAGGAACCGGGGCGTGAGATGCTCCCAGATTTTCAGATGGCGGAAAAAGCGCTCGGCGCTGGTGGCGGCGCCGCTGCCGGGGCTGCCCACGGCCACGCGCTTGCCCTTGAGGTCCCTGGCGCTTTTGATGTCGCTGTTCGCGCGCACCACCAGCTGGGCGGAGGCGCCGTACAGGAATCCCAGGACCCGGGTGCCGTCGTACCGGTTGGTGTCTTCGGGCAGTTTACCGCCCGCGCCCAGGGCGCTGTCCACGGCGTAGCACAGACCGAATTGGCTTTCGCCGCTGCTGACGCGCTTGACATTCTCCACGGAGCCCCCGCTGCCGACGGCGAAGAACTTGATGTTCACCAGATGTTTGGGGATATACACGGCCATGGTGTTGGCGAAGGTGTTGAAGGTCCCCCCGATGGGACCGCCACCGATCTTGGCCTGGTATTCATCGGCGCAGGCCGTGGCGGCGGTGGCCGTCATCAGGTTCGTGGCCAGAACCAGAACCAGGGCCAGCGTCAGGTCATGGGGCAGAAGCAAGAGCTTTCTCATCGGAGGTCTCCTTGAGGGGGCCCGGGCTGCGGGGCGCTGGGGAGGCTGTAAAATACCAGGGGCTACCTTTGCTGATATCAGGATCGGCCGTGATGCGGATATATTGATGACGGATTCTTATCGGGGAAGAAGGAAGAGGGAAGAGGAACATGACCCACGCCCTGGATATCCACGGCCCCCGGGCCATCCTCCATGTGGACATGGATGCGTTCTATGCCTCGGTGGAGGTGCTGGACAACCCATCCCTGCGGGGCAAACCCGTCATTGTGGGCGGCACGCCCGAGGGCCGCGGCGTGGTCTCGGCCGCCAGCTACGAGGCTCGCAAGTTCGGCGTGCACAGCGCCATGAGCGCGGCTCGGGCGGTCAAGCTGTGTCCGGATGGGGTCTTCCTGCGGGGGCGCATGGACCGCTACGTGGAGATCAGTCGGCAGATCGGCGCCATCTTTCATGATTTCACGCCTCTGGTGGAGCCGTTGAGCATCGATGAGGCTTTCCTGGATGTCAGCGGTTGCCGCCGGCTGTTCGGGAGCGCGGCCACCATCGGCCGGCGCATCCAGGAGCGCATCAAAACGGAAATCGGCCTGCAGGCCTCCGTGGGGGTGGCGGCCAACAAGTTCCTGGCCAAGCTGGCCAGCGATCTGGAAAAGCCCGCGGGTTTCGTGGTGATCCCGGAGCAGGGGACGCGAGAGCTGCTGGCGGAACTCCCCATCGGGCGTCTGTGGGGGGTGGGCAAGGTTTCGCGGCAACGCATGCATCGCCTCGGCGTCCGCACCGTGGGGGATTTCCTAGCCATACCGGAGGCGCTGGCGGTGCAGCAGTTCGGCGATCATGCCCGTCAGTTGCGGCGCCTGGCCCAGGGGCTGGACAACCGGCCCGTGGTGCCGGTGCATGAAGCCAAGAGCATCGGCAACGAGGTCACTTTTCACGAAGACATTGCCGATGCGGCCCACCTGCAGGAGGTCCTGGACCAGCTCAGCGACAAGGTGGCGCGCCGCCTGCGCTCCCATGGTTTCCACACCCGCACCATCACCCTGAAGGCCCGCTACAGCGATTTCAGCACCTTCACCCGCAGCGGCACCTTCGCTACCGCCACCGACAGCAGCATGGAAATTCGCGACATGGCTCGCCATCTGCTGCACCAGCGCCTTGGCCGCCGCGGCCGGGCATTGCGCCTGATCGGTGTGACGGCCGGGAACCTGCAGCATCCCGCCGAGGAGCAGGCGGAACTTTTTCCGGACCCGGAGCGGGAGCGCGATCGGGAGTTGGACAAGCTGCTGGATCAGGTGCATGACCGTTTCGGCGGCAAGCTGAGCCGGGGCCTGCACGGGCCGCAGCGGGGTTTGCCGGATCGCCTGACGGATCGGGAGCCGGAGTAGTTTTGGGTTAAAGATCTTCGTACGCCGGTCGACAACTGCGGGAAAGTCCGGTTCCGCAGGAACCTTGTCCAGCCGTTTCGACCGGAGAGGCCATGCCCGACATCATCAAAGCTCGGATCATGTCCGTGATGCGTAACCTGCCTCCGTTGCCCCAGGTGACGACACAGCTGCTGGCGGTCATCAATGACAACGACTCCTCGGCTGATGACGTGACCAAGGTGCTTTCGGCGGACGGTCTGCTGGCCGGCAAGGTGCTCAAGCTGGTCAACAGCTCCTTTTACGGGGTGACCCATGAGGTGACCACCGTCAGCCGGGCCGTGGTCCTGCTGGGGTTCACGGGCATCCGCAATCTGGCGCTGGGGTTCGGCACCGTCGATGCCCTCAAGAAGCTGAAGTGC
>PDQT01000145.1 GCA_002747875.1 bacterium DOLZORAL124_64_63 | reverse complement strand
AAAGGACTCGAACCCATCGACGACGATTTCGAAGAAGGGTTTGACGTTCTTCATTTTCATCTGATGGAAGAGCATGCAGTGGCGCCCAATGCGGGCCAATCTTCGGTTGATGGTCTCCGGAGAGACGCCGAGATCCCTGGCGATCTGGCGGTTGGCCATGCAGCCGACAGCCTTCATGATGATCTTTTCATCGAGGCCAGGGATCTTTTGCCAGTAATCCTGTGCAAAGGTCTGTGAACTGAAGGATCGCCGACAGGCCTTGCATGTAAACCTCTGGACACGGTACGGTGGATGGTCCCTGGTGTAGAATCCTATCTTCTTGTACTCCCATGAATTGTCGGGTTTGTTGTGGTGCTTGCAGTTAGGGTTTGGGCAGAAGGGAGGCGCCCACTCTTTGGTGTTTTCTTTTTGAGTATTCATGCCTGGGATCAGGCAAGGGAGAGGCCGGAAACATTCTTAGAGGCACAGCCGCCATTTTGAGGTCAACTTGGGAGGGTGGGGGTCGATAGAGTTTGGAAAGACCAAGGCTCTCCCCAAAGAAAGGCCCCCCCTTGTCCAAAATAACCCCCACCATCATAACCCTGCTAATCTTGGCCGCCTGCACCACAGCCTGCCACGACAGCAATACCGCCCACAACGCCCCCGCCTCCGCCCCCACCACGGAAAAGGGCCCCGAAGGGCCCAAGTTGCTCATCTATTGCGGGATCACCATGGTCAAGCCCATGCGTGAGCTGGCGGACAATTTCGAACGGAGCCATCACTGCACCGTCATCATGAATCAGGGCGGAAGCGAGGATCTTTACCAGAGCCTCA
This sequence comes from bacterium DOLZORAL124_64_63, assembly GCA_002747875.1. Taxonomy (GTDB): domain Bacteria; phylum Krumholzibacteriota; class Krumholzibacteriia; order LZORAL124-64-63; family LZORAL124-64-63; genus LZORAL124-64-63. The sequence continues at coordinate 8,132 of PDQT01000145.1, read as the reverse complement.
GGTACAGCAAAAAAGGTGATCTCTATTTGCCCGGTTCCGAATCTTACCGCGCGAAGCACCTGGCAGAGGGATTGCTCCTGGATTGCGTGTACGTGGGGTTCAACCAGGCCGCCTTGGTGGTTCCAAAGGGCAATCCCCGGAATATTCAGCCCACATTGGATTGTCTGCTGAACCGGAGTCTGGCGGTGGTGATCGGTAATCCTGAAAGCTGCAGCATTGGCAAGCAGAGCAGCATAATCCTCAAAAAAGCCGGGATTTTCGACCAGGTGGTGGACAACTGCTTCAGCTTGGCGGCCGATTCACGCAACCTGAACAAGCTGCTGAGGGACGGGTCCGCCGATGTGATGCTCAACTGGCGGGCCACGGGCTTTTTCCCGGAGAACACGGCATTTGTGGAGGTGTTGGACCTGCCGGAAAGCGTTTCTCCGAAGAAGAAACTGGTGCTGAATCTGCTGTCTTGTGCCGGTGAGCCGGAACTGGCGCGAGAGTTCATGAACTACGCGTCCTCGGAGAAGGGTCAGTCGGTTTTCCGCAAGTGGGGATTCCTGACGGACGAGCCCGTGGACCAGGAACGCATGCTTGAGGGATTGGACTGATGCAGCGGAACCGGTCTGGCATCTTCCGGAATCTGATCACCCTTGGCGGGGTGTTTCTGGTGGGATTCATGGCGTTGGCCTTCACGCAGTTTAACACCGAGCAGCAAACACGGAAGCTGGACGCGAGGTTGGACAACAGTCGGGCGCGCATCGCCATCAGCCGGGCCATCATCCAGAACATCAATCTGATCGAACGGGATTTCAACCTGCTGTCCACGACCAGCCGAATTCCCGGTCAGCGGCTGGTGTTACAGCGCAGCGCCAGGGTCTTCGACAATATGCGCACCGCTTTCCGGGTGCTGGAGAACGGGGGAACGTTGACGGTGGTCAACGGCCTGAACCAGGTGGGTCAGGAAGAGGTCATCGAAACAATTCACTATGAGCGGGACCAGGATGCGGGGTATGTCCTGGAGGTCATCGATCTGGAACCCAAGATGATGACGATCGAGCGGAATATGCAGGCTCTTGCGGATATCATGGCCTGCCTGAGCACGGCTCGAGAAAAGAGGGACGAGACGGCCATCTTCGAGACCGAAGCGCAGGTGAGTGTCTTTCTCAAGCGCAGCCGCAGCCATTTCACCCGCATGCGCGAGAACACCAACCGTCTCTATGCCGATGCGAAGCAGGACATGGAGGCGATGCACGCGTCGACCGAACACAGCAAGTGGCAGATCCAGCAGATCCAGAAAGCGCTGGCGGTGACCATCGTGGTGACGGTGCTGGTCATCTGCTGGCTCATCGCGCGGCAGATCAGCGGGATCTATCTGGCTCTGTACGAGGCGCAGCGCGTCTCGGCCGCCGCCCAGCAGGAAGCGGAAGCGGCCAACCAAGCCAAGAGCGAGTTCCTGGCCACCATGAGCCACGAGATCCGGACCCCCATGAATGGGGTCATCGGCATGGCTTCTCTGCTGGTGCGCACGGACCTGAATGCGGAGCAGCGCTCCTACGCGGAGATCATCAACAACTCGGGCAAGGGTCTGCTGGCCATCATCAACGACATTCTGGACTTCTCCAAGATCGAAGCGGGTAAGATGGAAATCGAGCAGGTCCCCTTCGACCTGCACGAGTGCGTGGAATCGGTGGGCGACATCCTGGCCCATCCGGCGCAGAGCAAGAAACTGAATCTGCCCATCATCTTGTCGCGGGATGTGCCGCGGTTCGTGGTGGGCGACACCACCCGGTTGCGCCAGATCCTGCTGAACCTGACGGGCAATGCCGTGAAGTTCACGGAGCAGGGACATGTGAGCCTGGAGGTGCATCCCTCACGCGATGGTCGAGGCGTCGAGTTCCGTATTTCCGATACGGGCATAGGGATTTCCGAAGAACACGTGGAGAAGCTTTTCTCCGCTTTCACCCAGGCCGATTCCTCCACCACCCGCAAGTACGGGGGTACCGGTCTGGGCTTGGCCATCACGGAGCGTCTGGTGCGTGCCATGGGGGGCGAGATCCACGTCGAAAGCGAGGAGGGGACCGGAACCACTTTCAGCTTCGCTCTGGATCTGCCCGTGGCGGAAAACACCGCCAAACCATTCCCGGCCTGTCTGCAGGGGTTGGAAATCATGCTTGTCAGTGGGGCTTACAAGTGTGTGGAATCCTGCACCGAGCAGATGGTGCGCATGGGGTGCCGGGTTGTCTCAGCCACCAGTGTGGAGGACGGTCTGGCCCTCATCGAGGCGAATCGGTTACGCCCGCCTCCGGGGTTGGTGGTGGCCTCCTTCAGGCTGGGGCAGGAGGGTGTGGAAGCCCTGGACCGGAAACTGGCCTCTCTTTACGGCAACCACAAGCCCCCGATTTTGTTGCAGGTGCCTGTTTCCGCCCGGCATACGCTGGCTGACTGGATCTATGATTACGATGGTTTCCTGGGCCGCCCTCTGCGCACGCCCACGGTGGCCCAGACTCTGGCGGAAATTCTGGAGGGACCGCGGGAATCGGCTCTCGAGGCGTCGGAAGTTACGGAATCGACTGCGGAGATGGCCGCGCTCAAGATCCTTCTGGCCGAGGACAATCACATCAACCAGGTGGTGGCCACCGAGATTCTGGGCACCTTGGGCATCGAGCCTGATGTGGCCGAGAACGGTGCCGAGGCCATCGAGATGGCCAAGACCGGGGACTATGATCTGATCTTTATGGATTGCCAGATGCCCGTGATGGACGGCTACAAGGCGACCCGGGAGATCCGGCGTCTGGAAGGCCGTGGCATCGCCAAACGACCGCACATCGTGGCCATGACGGCCAATGCTCTGGCGGAAGATCGCCGGTACTGCCTGTCCATGGGGATGGATGATTTCCTGCCCAAGCCGCTGGATCAGGAAATGGTGGCCGCGTTCATGGAGCAGCACCTGGAGCAGCACCTGGAGACAACGGTCACCAGTTAGTCGCCCCGTTCCCGCTTGCGTTCGGCCATGGCCGCATAGTACGAGACCCTTTCTACACTCATCTGGATGTCATTGTCTTCCACATACACATGGGCCGGCACCTGTAGGCGGATGCGTGTGAAGTTCAGGATGCTCACCACGCCGGCGGCGACCAAGCGGTCGGTCTGGGCCTGGGCCACCTCATCGGGCAAGGCCAGGATGGCGGTGCGGGCCCCGGTGGCGCGCACGCGATCCTCCAGGCTTTCCTCATGGTAGACGGGCACGTCATGGACTTGGTGCCCGATCAGATCGGGATTCACTTCCAGGATGGCCTCGATTTTCAGATTCTGGCGCGTGGCCTTGAAGAAGTGGAGCAAGGCCCGGCCCAGGTGGCCGGCCCCCAACAACACGGTGTGGGCCTGACTGACGGGCCCCAGGCAGCGATCCACGGCGGTGCGCAGACTCGCCACCGAGTAACCGTTTTGGGGTGTGCCGTGGCTGGCCACGTGCATCAGGTCCTGGCGCACCTGACTGGCCGAGACTCCGGCGAGAATGGCCAGATCCCGGGAAAAAACCCGCTTCACACCCCGACCGGTCAGATCGTTCAGAACCCGTCGGTACAGGCTGAGTCGGCCCACGGTGCGGGGATTGATGGTTTTGGTTATGGCTGTGGGAATCATTTGGTCTCCTGTGTGGCCGACGGGTCACCCGCTGTTAAAATAATAACACCAGCTTTTGTAGAAAAATAACTGTTGGTTTTTGAGGGTCAAGAAGAAACTGTTATTTTTTGACGGAGCTTTTGATACCGGCCAATAGTTACACAAATTGTTTTTTATTAAGTGGTTATTTAGTCTGTAGTACTTGGGGTCCGGGCCTGTTGGGTTGTTTGTTATTGATTTATGGAAATATTGCTCTCCACGCCTTTCTGGTTGTCTTGATGCCGTGTCTATCCGTTCGGATTGGAATGAAAAAAGACTTTGAACCGTTCCAGGAACCCATGCACCCGCTCCTTCTATAGACAAAACCCAAACCTTCCCTAAAATAAATCCAACCCCCAAGTGTTGACTTTCCAGAGCCGACCCCATCACCAGCAAGGAGATTCCATGCGACCCCAGATGATGCCCACCCCCGCGCTGGATCAGGGCACGCCCGCCGAATTGAGAGACCGCGTCCGGGCCTATTTTCGCAACGGCTGGGAAACTTATGAGCGCCTGTTCGATGTCATGGCCAGCGATGAGGCCTATTTCACCCAGGCCGATCCCTTGCGCCACCCGCTGATCTTCTACTTGGGGCACACGGCGGTTTTCTTCATCAACAAGATGATCCTGGCCAAGGTCATCCGGCAGCGCGTCGATCCGCATCTCGAAAGCATCTTCGCCATCGGCGTGGACGAGATGAGCTGGGACGATCTGAACGACGAGAACTACGACTGGCCCACCGTGGCCGAAACCTGGGAATACCGCCGCCAGGTGCGCCAGGTGATCGAAAAGGCCATCGATGAACTGCCTCTGGACGGCAAGGTGGGCTGGGACGATCCCTTCTGGGTCATCATGATGGGCAGCGAGCACGAACGCATCCACCTGGAAACCAGCAGCGTGCTCATCCGCCAGCTGCCCCTGAACATGCTGCGCCAGGACGAGAACTGGACCGTCTGCGACCGGGCCGGTGAACCGGCGGCCAACACCATGCTGGAGGTGCCCGGCGGCTCCGTGACGCAAGGTAAGAGCCGCACCCACTCCTTCTACGGTTGGGACAACGAGTACGGAGAACTGGTCACTCAGGTGGCCGGCTTCAAGGCCGCCCGCACCCCCGTCACCAACCGGGAGTTCCAGGAATTCATCGACGACGGCGGCTACGAAAACCCGGAATTCTGGACCGATGAGGGCTGGGCCTGGCGCCAATACCGTCAGGCTACCGCGCCGTTGTTCTGGATCACCGGCGACGGCCCCCCGCGCCTGCGCTGCATGACCCACGAAATCCCCATGCCCTGGAACTGGCCCGTGGAGGTGAATTATCTGGAGGCCAAGGCTTACTGCCACTGGCTGGCCGAGCGCACGGGTCAACCGGTGCGGCTGCCCACCGAGGCGGAATGGTATCGCCTGCTGGAACATTCCGGTCTGGCCGAATGCCCCACCTGGGGCGCGGCAGAGGGCAATGTCAATCTGGAATTTGCCAGCGGCTGCCCGGTGGACGAGCACCTGCACGGCGGTTTCAGCGACGTGGTGGGCAACGCATGGCAGTGGACCGAAACGCCCATCACCGGCTTTCCCGGCTTCGCGGTCCACCCGCTGTACGATGACTTCTCCACCCCCACCTTCGACATGCGCCACAACCTGATCAAGGGGGGCAGTTGGATCAGCACCGGCAACGAGGCCACCCCTTGGTCCCGCTACGCATTTCGCCGCCACTTCTATCAGCACACCGGTTTCCGGCCCGTCATCTCGGCCCAGAAGGTGGAACTGCGCGAGGACGTCTACGAAACCGATGACCTGGTGGGCCAGTACTGCGAATTCCACTACGGCGATGATTACTACGGCGTGCCCAACTTCCCCAAGGCCGTGGCCGAGTTGGCCATCGCGGCCATGGCCGGCCGCAAGAAGGGGCGCGCCCTGGATCTGGGTTGCGCCACCGGCCGCAGCACCTTCGAGTTGGCGCGGAGTTTCAATTTCGTCACCGGCATCGATTTCTCGGCCCGTTTCATCAAAGTGAGCCATGAGATGCAGCAGCGAGGCAGCATCCGCTACGCCATCCCCACCGAAGGCGAACTGGTCAGCTACCACGAAAAAACACTGGATCAGTTCGGGCTGGCCGACACCACCCGGAAGGTGGAATTCTGGCAGGGCGATGCCCACAACCTGAAGCCCCAGTTCACGAATTACGACCTGGTGCTGGCCTGCAATCTGGTGGACCGATTGTACCATCCGGTCCGTTTCCTGGAGGACATCGCCCGGCGCATCAACCCCGGCGGGCTGCTGGTCATCTTATCGCCCTACACTTGGCTGGAGGAGTTCACGCCCCGAGACAACTGGCTGGGTGGTCGCAAGGTGGACGGCGAGAACGTCACCACCCTGGACGGCCTGCAGGCGGCCCTGAAACCGATCGGATTACGCCGCATCGGACAGACTCGAGATGTGCCCTTCGTCATTCGCGAGACAGCCCGCAAATTCCAGCACACCCTCAGTCAGATGAGCATCTGGGAGAAGAACGAGGCATGAAAACACGGACGCTGACAGCCCTGGTCTGCCTGCTGCTGACCGGGATCGGTTGTGGAGAAAGGATCGCTCCTGGGGACAGTGCCATCCTGGCGGTCCTGCGGTCCGCCGAGGCGGGCTGGAATGCGGGGGATCTGGAAGCCTACATGCAAGCCTACGAGCCCGGCGAGAACCTGAGTTTCGCCGGTGGCGACCACATCCGCTACGGCTGGCATCAGGTTCTGGCCGACTACCGCAGCTCTTATCCCGAGAGACGGGCCATGGGCCGTCTGGCCTTCAATGACCTGGAAATTACGCGCCTGGGCGATGACGCCGCCCTGGTGACGGGCCGCTGGCGCCTGGATCGCCGGCAAGACCAGCCCCACGGCGTCTTCAGTCTGGTCATGCGGCACGGGCCGCGGGGGTGGCGCATCGTGCATGACCACACCAGCAGCGGCAACGGCGCCCTGACCGCCGCCGAGGCCACCATCACGGCCCACGACCTGCTGGCCAAGGCGTCCATCCTGACCTCGCCGGAAATGGCCGGCCGCCTGCCCGGCACCGAAGGCTACCGCCGGGCCGCCGAATGGGCCGCCGCCCGATTCGCCGCCCTGGGCCTGGAGCCGGGCGGGGACCAGGGCTATCTGCAGACCATGACCATGGAGAGCAACGAGGTCATCGGCCGGCCCGTCTTCGCCATCGAAGGTTCCGATCAGCGCTACCAGCTGGGGCGGGATTACGTTTTCCGCGGCTTCACGGGGGCGGGCAAGGTGACGGCCGAGGTGGTTTTCTGCGGCTATGGCCTCAGCCTACCGCGGCGCGGCTACGACGATTACGCCGGGGTGGACGTGCGGGACAAGATCGTGCTGGTTTTCAAGCAACCTCCATCTTGGCGGCCGGCGGATGGGGAGGACTGGGACGAGCAGGACATGCCCCGGCGCAAGGCACTGACGGCGGCGGCCCATGGCGCCCGGGCCGTTCTGCTGGTCAGCAAACCCAACGAAACGTCCCCTCAGCCGTTGATCGGTTCCGTCCACCATGGCCCGGGCCGACAGCCCGTCACCACGCCTCAGCTGCAGATCAGCCAGGAAGTGGCAGCCCGGTTGCTGAGCGCCCGAGGCCAGGATCTGGGCGCGCTGCAGAGCCGGATCGACGAGCATCAGGCCCCGGCCAGCCTGGCTCTGGGTACCCGCGCGCGTGTGGAAGTGGAAACCCGCTACGATCCAGCCGCCACCACCTGGAACGTGGTGGGCGTGTTGCCGGGCTGGGATGGTTCTTTCCGCAGCGAATCGGTGATTCTGGGGGCCCACCTGGACCATGTGGGTAGGCAGGCGGATCGGGTTCTTTTTCCCGGGGCCAACGACAACGCTTCGGGTAGCGCGGCGGTTCTGGAAATTGCCGAGGCCTTTGTTCAGGGTGGGGTCAAGCCGCGGCGTAATGTGGTCTTCGTGCTTTTCACGGGGGAAGAGAGCGGCCTGTTCGGATCCCGCTACCATGCGGAGCATCCGGCCCGCGGTCTGGAAAGTACCGCGGCCATGCTCAACTTTGACTGCGTGGGTTGCGGGGACGGCATCCGCGTGGATGGGGGCAAGAGCGCGCCCCTGCTGTGGGGCTATGCCTTGCAGCAGGATGCGGAGGACCGGAACCTGATGATTGCCCAGACCCGGAAGGGCGGCGGGGCCGACACCGCGCCCTTCTTTGAAATGGGATTGCCCACCCTCTACTTCGTGACGACCAACGGCTACCCGCATCTGCACCAGACCACCGACACGGTGGAGACCTTCAACGGCGAGGTCTTCGAGGCCATCACCCGGTTGGGGTACCGCATCGCGGCCTGGGTGGCGGATGGGCGTTACCAGCGGGAACCTCTGCAGGACTGATCCCACCTGGAAAGACTTGGTTGTGCCGTGGAAATTGTTGATGCCTCAAAACGACCGTGCCCGGTCACTCCTGATCGGGCGCGGCTAGCCGGCACATTCAGGTGCATCCCA
>PDQT01000123.1 GCA_002747875.1 bacterium DOLZORAL124_64_63 | reverse complement strand
CGCCAGGAGCAGGAGCAGGATCAACAGGCCCAGCAGCAGAAAGAACAGGATGCGGCGGAGCCACCGCATCGGGCGCGTCTTGAGCCAAGAAGGCAGCTTGAGCCAAGAAGGCGTCTTGAACCAAGAAGGCAGCTTGAGCCGGAAAGGCTTGTTCACCATGGGTAGCCCACCCCCACGCTGAAAAGATCCCGACCCTCACCCGCCAGCCGATTGATGACATTGCGGGCGTAGTTGACCCGGATGGGCCCGATGGGGGTGCGCAGATCCAGCGCCAGCCCCACCGCCCCGCTCAGATCTCCCAGCACCACATCCCGGCGCCGCCGCCACACCTGTCCCGCGTCGCAGAAGACCGCCCCGTCAAAGCGCCAGACCAAAGGGAAGCGCAGCTCCGCGCCCGCCAGCAAGGTGAACTGCCCGCCGCGGGGATCGGCAGCGGCATCGTCGGGCCCCAGATGACGGCGCTTGTAGCCGCGCATGGTGTTGAATCCCCCGGCATAGAAACGGCGGGTGGCCAGCAGATCGGGCGCGTCGCCCAGCAGATGGCTGCCCCCCAGGCGCAACCGGGAAGTGGCGATGATGCCGCGCGGCAGGGGCCGCATGGCGGCCGCATCCAGTTGCAAGGACGCGTACGGCGCTTCGGAAACACCCAGGAAAGCGGGGGCCACCACGCCGGAAAGCTTGTAGTAGAAGCCCCGGGTCGGGGCGGTGGGCGTGTCTGTGAAATCTCCCATCAGGTCCACCCAGAACTCCAGCATGGGGCCCTGGGCGTCGGGCCGGTTGCCGGCCAGGGGATCATGGTCATCCACATCCACCAAGGAGAAGCTGATCCCCGTCTTCCAGGTAAGGGCCCCCCGCTGCCCGAAAAGATGCGTCAGGGACAGCTTCTCTTCCCGGCTGAAGTAGGCTTCTTCATCGTTCTGTTCCAGGCTCAAGCCCAGGCTGGTCCGGGAATCGGGCGCCCACCAGCCCAGCCAGAAGGCACGGGCCCCCAGCGCCCGTTCGTAGGCCCCCAGGCGGCCATCCACCTCCAGGCCCACACCCCGGTGGAAAAAATTGCGATGCGTCCAGCCGGCCCGCACCAGCCAGGGGTTGTCCGACCAGGTGCCCACGCCCGCGCGCCACACCCGCATGCGGGCGTTCTGGAGCTTGGCGTGCAGCAGCAGATGCCCCGGCTCCCGGTTTTCCGTTTCCAGGGACACCTGCTGGAAGAGCTGGGTCAGGCGCAGATCCCGGGAGGCCCGCTCCAACCGACCGGCCGAATAATCCATGGGTAGATCCAGAGCCATCACGCGCCGGGCCAACCCCACCAGATCCGGACCGCAACCGGTGATGCGCAGACTGTCGATCCGGCTATATGGGCCAGCCTCCACGGCGTAAACCACCTGGGCCCGGTCCGCGCTCAAAAACTGCACCTGGGTCCGCACCTGGGCCAGTTCATAGCCCGAATCCATCAGGTGGATTTCCAGCCGGCGCTCCGCCCCGGCCACCCGCTTGTCGGCGAATCGCTCCCCCGAGGCCACCTCATCCCGCAGCAGGCTGTCCGGCGCGGCCAGGCGTTCGGGCCACCCCCGCACCTGGACATCCGCCAGCACGACCGGGTTGCCGGGCCTGATCTCCAGGATCAGATCCAGTTCCCTGGCCTCCGCATCCACGGCCTCCGCACGGGGCACGATCTCCGCCCGAGGATAGCCGATCCGGGCCAGTTGCAGACGCAGACGGCGGATATCATCCCGCAAGAGTCTGGGGGAAAAGGAGACTTTCTTCTTGCCCAGCAGTTGCCGGCGAGGCTTGAGGGCCAGGCCACGCTCCCAGCCGGCGGACGCCTCCTGGGGCAGCCCTTCCAGCTTGAGAGCCTTCACCGCAAAACCCCGGTAAGCATCCAGGGGACCGGCCTCCGCCACACCGACCAGCAGCAGGCACAAGCCAAGGATCGCCCCCGTCATGAACAGGGAGCGCCGGCAGGATCGGGTTCGGGCATACCCGTTGTCGGGACCGAAAGACATGGGCGCTGGGGTCTCCTGGCGGTGACGGAATCCGCCACACCGATTCAGACTGAAGGTGCCATCGCGTCGGGATTGCGCTATCATCGCTCCAAACCAAAGGAGCGGCAATGATCTATCTCGATTATAACGCCACGACCCCGCTGGACAAGCGGGTGGCCCAGGCCATGCAGGATGTCCTGACCCGCTGTTTCGGCAACCCCAGCAGCAGCCACGCCGCCGGGCGGGAAAGCCGGCAGGCCATCGACAAAGCCCGCGCCGAGGTGGCCCGCTTCCTGGGGGCCCTCGACACCGAAGTGGTCTTCACCAGCGGCGGCACGGAAGCCAACAACCACGCCCTGATCGGCGGTGCCATGGCCCGACGGGATAAGGGGCGCCACATCCTGATCAGCAGCGTGGAACACCCCGCCGTGACCGAGGTCTGCCGGCACCTGGAGACCCGCGGCTTCACCTTCAGCACCCTGCCGGTGGATTCCCGGGGCCGGGTCCAACCGGAAGATGCCGCGGCGGCCATGGGCCCGGACACCATCCTGGTTTCGGTGATGCTGGCCAACAACGAGGTGGGCACCCTCCAACCCATTGCCGAGCTGGCCGCCATGGCCCATGAGCGGGGCGCCCTCATGCACACCGATGCCGCCCAGGCGGTGGGCAAGGTTCCCGTGGATTTCCACGCCCTGGGCGTGGACATGCTGTCGGTGGCTGGGCACAAGTTCTACGGGCCCAAAGGGGTGGGGGCATTGCTGCTGCGCCAGGGTCTGGTGATCGGCAACCTGATGCACGGGGCCGGGCACGAAGGGGGACGCCGGCCGGGCACGGAAAACATCCTGGAAATCGTCGGGCTGGGCACCGCCTGCCGTCTGGCCGGTGAAGACCTGGACGGCGAGGGCCGGCAGCTGCGCGCCCTGCGCGACAGCCTCCAGCACCAGTTGCTGGCGGCTTTTCCCTCGGCGGCGGTCAATGGGCACCCCGAGCAACGGCTGCCCAACACCCTGAGCATCTCTTTCCCCGGGCTGAGCGCGGGCGCCATCATGGCGGCCATGCCCCAAGTCGCGGTCTCGGCGGGAGCCGCCTGCCATGGCGGCGGACCGGTGGCCAGCCATGTGCTGCGGGCCATGGGCGTGCCCGACGATCACGCCCTGGGCACGTTGCGGATTTCCCTGGGCAGAATGACGACCGCGGAGGATGTGCGGGAAGGCGCCGCGGGGATCATCGCGGCCATCGAAACCGTGCGACGGCGGCCGGCCCTATGAGGTGAGATCGCCCTGGGCAAGGGTCAGGATCTTGATCTGCCTCTGCAGGGTGGAGCAGGGGTTTTCCTCGGAAAGGATTTCCCGCAGGGTGGTGCCGGCAAAGGCTTCTTCCACACCGCCCATGGCTTCATCCAGCCTACGGTGCAGCGGACATAGCTCGTTGCTGTGGCTCTTCAGATCCAGCGGACAATGCAGAATGCGTTGCAGTGGCTGGACGCAGTTGAGGATTTGCAGCAGGGTGATCTCCTCGGCGCCGCGGGTCAGCACGAAGCCCCCCTTCAACCCCCGCATGGAAAAAACCAGCCCCCCGCGGACCAGGCTCTGCAGCACCTTGGAGAGGTAGCTCTGCGGAACCTTCATGGTCTGCGCAATCTGGCGGGTGGTCATGGGCGAACCATCCCCCGCGGCCAGGGCCAGGACAGCCCGCATGGCATATTCTACGGTCTGGGAAAACACGGACATCCCCCGAATGCGACAAGACAGAAACTAGATATGTGGATCGAAATTATGGGCGATAGAGGCCCTTGTCAATACCAAGCGAGATTTGCCAAGCGCGATTTGCCAAGCGAGACTTGCCACGCACGCGGGGCTTCCCCCTCCCAACCTGGGCCCCATCATTCCAGGGTGCCCACCGTTGCGCTGGACGCCGTCAGCAATTCGGCCATGGCCCGCAACAGGTAGCCGCCGTCAAACGGTTTGGTGATGTAGCGCTGCACACCCAGGGCCCGGGCTTGGCGGATGTCGCCGCCGCCGGCGCTGGCCGTCAGATAGATGATGGGGATGGCGCTTGTACCCTCCATGTTGCGCAACCGTGCCGCCACCTGGTGACCGCTGTCGCCGGGAAGGCCGATGTCCAACAGGATCAGATCCGGCGTTTCCCTGCTGGCCAGGCGCATGGCCGCCCGGCCATCGGCTGCGGTTCGGACCTCGTAGCCGGCCGCCTCCAGCCTCAGGACAAGCCCGTGCAGGATGTCCGGTTCGTCTTCGACGGCAAGAATTTTCCAACGCTTCATGACCGCCGTCCCAGCACCTTCAGTTCCTCCAGCAGGGGCTGAAAGGAGACCACCCCTTCCAACCTGCCGGCGGAGTCCAGAGTCTGGAACCCGTATTCCAGCCCCCGCAGGGCCTCGGGCCCATCCTCCAGTTGCTCCCGCAGGCGGGTCAGGAACGCGGCCGCCCCGTCCCTGGCCGTGCGTAGCAGAACAAGCTGCCGCCGCTCTCCGTCGGCCTCGAATGAGGCGACCCTGTCCTCTCCCGCCCGGAACAGCCGCACGACGTTTTCCTCCAGTAGGATTTCCGCCTCGGGGTCCTCGGCCCAGCCGCGCAGATGCAACAGGGTCCATGGGGTGTCCGCCCCGCCGCCGGCGCGGCACCCATCGGCCACGAAGGCTTCCAGATGATTCTCGGGCGTATACCCCGGCAGGTCGAACCGGAAGACACAGCCCTGCCCCAGTTCGCTCTCCAGTTCCAGCCTGCCACCCTGCATCTCCACCAGCTTGCGGGAAAGGGACAACCCCAGCCCCGTGCCCCCGGCCCGTGTCTTCTTCCGTTCCAGGCGAGTGAATTTCTCGAAGACCCGCTCCCGGTCCTGGGGGCTGATCCCAGGGCCGTCATCGGCCACCGTCACCAGGACTCCGCCCCGTCCATCCGGCGCCAGTTCCACGCGCACGGTTCCCCCGGCCGGCACAAACTTCTGGGCATTGCCCAGCAGGTTGTAAAGAACCTGGGTAACCAGATCCGCGTCTGCCAGCACGGCGGGGATATCCGCCGCCGGCTGCCATTCCAGCTTCAGTCCCGACTGGGCCATCTTGTCCCGGAAATCCGCCAGCACTTCCTGGATCAGACCGAGCGGCTCCACCCGGGTGCGCAACAGACGGCTCTGCCCCGACTCGATGCTGTCCAGATCCAGCAGATCATCCACCAGCCCCGCCAAGCGGTTGCAGTTACGATACGCCGCTTCCAGACAACGCTGCTGCTCCTTGTTCAGGGGCCCCACCACCCCCTCCAGCACCAGGCTGGTGTATTCCTTGATCACCGTCAGAGGGGTGCGCAGTTCGTGCGATGCCGCCGCCAGGAACTCGGACTTGCGGGCGCTGATCTCCTGTAGCCGATTGTTGGCCTGGTTCAGTTCCACCAGCAATTTCTTCCGCCCCAGTTGCTGCCGTTTGATCTCCAGAAAAACATTCACCTTGGAACGGATGATGAAAGGGTCCAACGGCTTGAAGAGATAGTCGACCGCTCCGGCCTCGTAGCCGTGGAACTGGTGACGGCGCTCTTTGTTGATGGCCGTCACGAAAATGATGGGCACGTGGCGCGTGCGCATGTTGCGCCGCATCAGTTCGGCCACCTCGAAGCCATCCATCCCGGGCATCTGCACATCCAGCAACACCAGGGCCAGGTCGTGATCCAGCATCAGGTTCAGCGCCTCGTTGCCCGATTCCGCCAACAGGAACTCCAGATCCGGTCCCTCCAACAAGGTTTTGAGGGACAAGAGATTTTCAGGCCGATCATCCACCAACAGGATCTTCAGTTTTTCCGGGTGGCTCATGAAAGTACCTCCGCCCCGACCGGGGGCTTGGCAATGGGGGTTTGGGCAATGGGGGTTTGGGCAATGGGGGTTTGGGCCATGGGGGCATCATCCAGCTTCCCGTCCAGCACGCCGTTCAGCATCCGGATCAATTTTCGGGGACAGACGGGACGCTCGAGACAACCGGAGGCTATCTCGTATTTTCCCGTAGCGGAGTATGGGCCCAGAACCAGCAGCGGAACGCGCGCCCCCACGCCCTTTTCCCGCCAGGGGGCCAGGTCGCGGTCCCGGGGAGCATCGGCCACATCCGGGCTGAGGATCACAACGTCCATGGCCACGTCGCGGCCTTCTTGCGCCCCCAGCAGATCCAGACCTTCCCGCCAGGAACGGGCCAGATGGACCCGGGCCCCGGCCTCCTCCAGCTGGTCCGTCAGGGAGAAGACCGTGCGCATGTCATCCTCGCAGAGCAGAATATCCCTTCCCTGGACATCCAGGATCTGGATCGGTTCGGGTTCGGGTTCGGGTTGTTCTTCCTTTTCCCGCTCCTGTTGCGCGGGCACCTCTTCCCCGTCGGCGGAAGCGGACCAGCTCACCATCTGGGGGCCGTCCTCCCCATCGCCGGAGGCACCGGACAGAGGCAGAAACAGCCGGAAAGTGGAGCCTTGGCCGTCCTGGCTGTGGACCGTGATGGCCCCGCCCAGAATCAGGGCCAGCCGCTGGGAGATGGCCAGCCCCAGGCCCGAGCCACCGAAGCGGCGCCCGATGCTGCCATCTCCCTGTTCGAAGGAATTGAAAAGATGCTGCACCACTTCGGGCTTCATGCCGATTCCCGTATCCCGGATCTCGAAGACCAGACCCTCGCCCGCTTCGCCCAGATCCTGCTGCCACATCTCTTCCGCGGAAGCCATTCGCAAAACCATGGCCACGCGGCCTTCGGCCGTGAACTTGATGGCGTTGTTCAGGATGTTGCGCAGAATCTGGTTCAGGCGCAGGGAATCGGTGGAAATTTTTTCCGGGATGCCGGCCTCGGCCCGCACCTCCCAGTCCAACCCCTTGTCCAGAGCCAGGGGCCGGAAAAGCTCGTCCATTTCCCGCAGCGTGTCGGCCGGACGCAGGGCCGCGATGTTGATATCCATCTTGCCCGCCTCGACCTTGGACAGATCCAGCACATCGTTGATCAGCAGCAGAAGATCTTCCCCCGCCTTGCGGATGGTGCAGGCCGATTCCACTTCTTCCCGGCTCAGCCCCCCGTTGCGGTTTTCGGCCAGAACCTGCGCCATGATCAGTACGCTGTTCAGAGGCGTGCGCAGTTCATGGGACATGTTGGCCAGGAATTCACTCTTGTACCTGTCCGCCCGGGCCAGCTCCCGGTTCGTCTCATGCAACTCTTTCTGGTGCCGGCTCAGGGTTTCGGCCTGGACCCAGGTTTCCCGCAGCAAACGGTTCACCCGGTCGCGTGACCGCCCCGCGTTGATGGCCACCGCCACCGTCTCGCGCACCAGGTTCAGAAAGTCCCGCTGGTGATCTTCCAGCCGGTCCTGCAATCCCAGTTCGATGATGCCCAGATTCTGCCCACCGAACTGCACCGGGATGAGCACCAGGTTGTTCACCGGCACCTCCAGCATGCCGGTCCTCAGCCAGGTGCGTTCCCGATCCAAATCCCGCACGACCACGACCCGGGCCTTGCGCAGGGCGTAGCCCAGCACCCCATCCTCCACCAGAGAACCGGTCATGGGCTGAGCCTGGGGAATGCCGAAGCTGGCAGCCGTCTCCACCCCACCGTCCTGCTCCACCAGGTAGAAGGCCCCGATCACCGCGGCCAGATTTTCCTGCAGGAAATCCAGGGCCAGACGGGCCGTTTCCTTGACGGAAGAAGCCCCGCCCAGGGCCTCGTTGAGGCGGACCTGATCCCGCTTCATGGCGAACTGCTGTTCATTCAGGCGGCGAGCTTCCTCCAGGCGCGCCATCATCATCTTGAAGACCTCGATCAGGTTCATCACTTCCGGCGGGCCCTGCCGGGGAAGCGAATGCAGATCATGCCCGTCCGCCACACGCCCCATGCTCTCGCCCAACTGATCCAGGGGTTTGACCATGCGCCGGGAAATGAACCACCCCCCCAGCAGCGCGGCCATGACCACCAGCAGCACGATCCCCAGCAACCCCAGCTCCATCGTCTCCATGCCGGCGGTGGCGTCCGCTTCGCTGAGGGTGGTCATCAAGGTGTAGGGTTGGCCCAGGAACTCCATGTGACGGGTGATGCTCAGGTAGGTGCCCTCCAGGGGGTCGTCATAACGGATGATGCGCTCCCCCGTCATGGTGCCCAGCAAGGCTTCCGGTGCCGCATGGAGCCCCGCGGCCCGCCCGCCCAGCACCGCCAGGACCTCGCCCTGGTGACTGACCAGCCGCGTGCTGGCCCCCGGAGCCAGCTGCCCGCTGTGGCGCAGAGCTTCCAGCAGTTCGCTCAGTTCCACCGCCACCACCAGCATCCCTTTCAGCGCCATCTTCTCATCGCGGATGGGCTGGGCCAGCATGGCTCGCTTCCGGTTGTCATGATCGAAGGAACGGCTCACGCCCAGGCCGGAAGCCAGGCTTTCGTGGGCCAGGCGCATCAGGTCCGGATCCCAGGTGGGGGACGTCTCTTCGCCCCGCACCCACACATCCCGCGTGTGGGCCCAGGCCAGGGGCAAGCCCTCCCTGTCCAGCAGCAGCACCTCCCCCAAGCCCCAGATACGGCGGACATCCTGCAGGTAGTCCAGGGCCTCACGCCCACCCAGGCGCAGGGCCCGCAAGGGCGCCTTCCCCGCCACGCCGCGACTGGCCACTTCCTGCAACCGCTCGGAAAAAAGCTCACCATCCTTGCGTTGCAGTTCGCTCACGTTCTGCAATTCCCGCCTCGCGAACTCGAAACGGCTTTCCCGGGCATGATGGTGCCAGGCCAGCCCCAGCAACAAAACCGGAGTCAAGCTGACAACCAGGAGCCAGGAAAGAATGATGGTGCGTAGGCTCAGGCCCTTCATGGGGTCCTCCGAAAGGGAACGACCCGGAGCACAATTCCGGGTTCTGGCCCCCTTGCTTCGGCCCCACGAGCCTTTTCTTGAGAAATGGGTTTTCCCTCTGAAGAAGACGCCGATCAGGAGCGGATCAGAAGCGGATCAGAAGCGGATCAGCCGCCGGCCACCTTGGCCGCGATACCCCATCTTTCCAGGTACCGGTACAAGGTGCTGCGGCTGATTCCCAGCCGCCGGGCGGCCGCGGCGCGATTGCCCCCCATCTCCGCCAAGACCGTCAGCAGCCGTTCCCTGGTGATGGTCTGCGAGGTCTCCGCCAAACGGTGCGGAACCGCCAGACCGGCAACCTGCCGGGGCCCCGTGAAAACCAGGGTCTGGTTGCCCAGCCGCCCCACCTCCACGCGCACCTGCCCGGTACCGGCCAACTGCAGCCGGGCCTGCCGCGCCACCATGGCAATCTCCCGTACGTTGCCGGGCCAATCGTACTGCCGCATCAGCCGCAGGCTTTCCGGGTTGAAAAACATTTCCGGGTCCACCGAACGCCCCGCCGCCCGGGAAAGGAAATGCCGCATCAGGGGCAAGATATCTTCCCGCCGCCGGCGGATGTCCGGCAACCGCAATTCCAAGATCTTCAGACGGTAATAAAGATCCGCCCGGAATTTCCCCTCCCGCACCAGGGTCTCCAGATCGGCATTGGTGGCGGCCACCAGCCGCACATCCACCCGTCTTTCCCGGGGATCGCCCAGGGCGAGGAAGGTGCCGTCCTGCAGCAGGCGCAGCAAACGGGGTTGCAGTTCCAGCGGCAGTTCGCCGATCTCGTCCAGGAAAAGGGTGCCCCCATCGGCCTGGGCGGCCAACCCGCTGCCGTCCCGCTCCGCCCCGCTGAACGCCCCCCGCACATGCCCGAAGAACTCCCGCTCGAACATGCTTTCGGGGATGGCCGTGACATTGACGCAGACCAGATTGCCGTCGCGGCGCGGGCTGTTCTCGTGCAGCCGCCGCGCGAAAAGCTCCTTGCCCGTGCCGGTCGCCCCGACGATCAGGACCGGCTCTTCGGAATCGGCGAAAGCATCGGTCATCTGGATCAGATCCCGCATGCGGGCCGAAACATGGATGATGGGTTGCGTTTCCTGGTCACGGCCCCCGGCGGTGTCCCGCCGGATCCGGTCCCACAGCGCGCGTCGCCGCGTCAGATCCGCCAGCAGAGCGCGGGTTTCCACAATCCAGTGCTCCACGCCGGCCTGCAGGAAAGGATCCAGGGCCGCCAAGGTGCCCCGCCAGGCCGTCTCCAGAACGGTTTCGGTTTTTTCCAGCAATCCCCCGTCCAGTCGGGCCAGCAGGACACGCGTGTGCACCAACTGGGATTGGGCCCACTGGAAACGCGCCCCCACACCCCCCAGCCGTTCCAGCGAGCCGGCGCTGTGTTCTTTGGCCGCCTGCAGATCGCCCATCGCCAGGAAGGTCCGCGCCAGCGCCCGGTGCCCCAGCCCTTCTTCGTAGCCATCGCCTTGCCGGCGCGCCAGGGCCAGGGCACGCCTCAAAACAGCCACGGCCTCAGTGTGCCGCCCCAACTCGCCCAACACCTGTCCCTGGCGGCGCATGACCTCGGCCACGATGTCCCCGTCCGGCGCCAAGCTGTTGCCGATGGCCAAGGCCCGGCTGTAGTAACGGCGCGCCCCGGCCAGCTTGCCCTCATCCCGGCACACATCGCCCAGGAATTCCAGGGCCAGAGCCTCTTCCCGCGGCAGCATCATCTGGTTGGCCTGCTCGTAGGCCCGGGTCAGGATGGCGCGCGCCTTGCCCCAGTCCCGCTGCAGACGCGCGTTCACCCCACGGGCGATGGCCGCGCGGCAAAGGGGCACCCGCGCCTCCACCTCCGCCAGCAGAGCCATGGCCGCCTGCAACTCGATCTCGGCCTGGGCCAGATCGCCCCGCTTGTAGCACGCCACCCCCAGATTCAGCCGGTTGCCGCCCATATTCTTACGCAGACCCAATTTCCGGTGCAGAGCCAAGGCCCGCCGGAACCAGCATTCCGCCTGGGGGTAATCCGCCTCCCGCACCTTCAGCATCCCCTGCAGGTTGGCCGCGCGGGCGCAATCCTTCTCCTTGCCCAGCAGGCGGAACAGGCTGTAAGCCAACTCCGCGTCCTCCTGCGCTTTCCGCGGCTCTCCCAGATTGCTGTAGGCATGCCCGCGCAACAGCAGGAAATCCGCCAGCACGACGGGCAGGTCCTGCCGATGATCAGCGATGAAACGGGAGGCTTCCTCCACCACCCGCGCGTACCGGCCATGCTTGAAGGCGAACCCCAGACGCACGACATCCAGCTCCGCCATGGTGGTGGAGTCCAGGGACCACTTCCCGGCCAAGGACAGCAGCAGCGGGAATTCCTCGTGCCGTTCCAGTTGGAACAGGCAACGTGCCCAGAGCAGGACCGCGTCACCGACCCGGGGTTGGGGTTGGGAAAGACCATCCGGATCGCCGGCCTCCACCGGTCGGTCCGTTCCCAGCTGGTCCAGACACAGGCGGATGCTCTCGAGGGCTATTTCGTATTCTTCCCGGTCGGCGGCTTCCCGGGCCTGCTGGAACACAGGGGCCGGAATCGGGCGCGTGGACATGGGTCCCTGATGAGCGGTTTCAGCGGACATAAAGGCCCCCCGGCACCAGCTCGCGCACGGGCTGCACAATCACGACCCAGCGCACCCGGCCGTTCTCCACCACGGTCACAAGTCGATAAAGGACATCGGCGGTATTTCCGGGAAGATAGATCGGGAACACACCACCAGGCAGCACACCGCCCGGAAGCGCGCGACGCTGATCCTCGATGCCCCCGCCGGCACCGTTGTCCGAGTCATTGGAATCGAGAGGGTCGCCTTCCTGGCCAGGGGAATCGCCACGGTGGTCGTAACCGTCACTCAGGCGCAAATCCTCAAACTCTGATCGTCCCAGAGCAGTCTGCGGGAACAGGAGGGAACCGGTCAGGGTCAGGGCCAAGGTCATGAACAGGGCAAGCAGCATCATTCCCTGCCGGCCAAGGCCGGCCAGGGGCGGCTGGGGGGCGGATGATGGGCGCATCACATTCTCCTGATGGGTTGGGGGTCTCTGTGGCTTCCATGAAGCTACAGATTTCCCTCCCCGCGCAACAGGGGGAATGCGCGCGCCCGTCGGTCATGCGGGCACCAGAGCCCAGCGTTCCAGAGCTTCCGCCACCTGGCTCGCCTCGAAAGGCTTGGTCAAAAAGTCGTTCATCCCCGCGCCCAAACAATCCCCCAGGCTCAACTCGATATCGCTGGTCGTCACCGCCAGCAACGGCACCGGGAGATTGTGCTGGGGGTGATCCTTCGGGAGATCCTCTTCCAGCTTGCGCAACCTGCGGCTGGCCTCCAAGCCGTTCAGCCGCGGCATCACCAGATCCATGAACACGGCCTCGAAGCGCGTCCCCTTGAGGCTGGCCCCGTACTGCCGCAGGGCATCCTCCCCATCCACCGCGACGGTCACTTCGTATCCCATCTTCTCCAGCAGCTGGGCGCCGGCCTGCCGGAATTCCTCGTTGGCTTCGGCGTACAGGACGCGCCCCTTCCGGGTGGGTTGCGGTTGCCGCGGGGCTTGAGGGCGCCCCGGCAGCACAAGCTCGATCTCCGGCGCCTCGTGGCTCACCTCGGGGGGCCGCGTGGATTTCTCATCCCGCAACGGCGGGAAGACGACCCGCATGGTGGTGCCCTCTCCAGGCGTGGAATCCACCGCGATGGTGCCGTGGTGCGCCTCCACCAGTTCCTTGACGATACTCAGCCCCAGGCCGTTGCCTTTTTCTCCCCCGGTGCCCTTCCGGCTGGATTTGGTGTAGCGCTGGAACAGGCCCGGGATGTCCTCGGCGGGGATGCCGACACCGGTGTCGGTGACGGCCAGAACCCTCTGCCCGTCGCGTCCGTCACGCAGGCTGACGGTCACGCGGCCCTGCTCTGGAGTGAACTTGATGGCGTTGGAAACCAGGTTGTTGCAGATGCGCATGAGGGCCGCGGAATCTCCCATGACCGTGGTGTCCTCGGTCCCCACCGCCACGTTCACCGTCACCTTTTTGGGCTGGGCCGTGTGTTTCAAAGTCCGCACGGAATCCTGAATGATCTCCGCCATGTCCTGGGGATTCATGCGCAGGTCGTGGTGGCCGCCGGCCATCTTGCCGATGTCCAGCAGATCCTCGATCAACCCCAGCAGATAGTCGCCGGAGCGGCGGATGCCCTGGACCATCTCCCGGCTGGTTTCCTGGAGCGAGTCATCGGCCTCCAGCAGCTGGACGTACCCCAGAATACCCGTCAGGGGCGAGCGCAGGTCATGGCTGCAAGCCGCCAGGAACTGATCCTTGACCACGTTCATGTCCCGCAGCCGGGCCACCGATTCCTGCAAACGGTACTGGGCCTGCACCCGGAAGAGATAGGCCCGCATGCGGGCCACCAGTTCTTCCTGCAGGAAGGGTTTCTTGAGGTAGTCGGTGGCGCCCAGCTTGAACAGGGTCAGCACCTTGGTCTTGTCCTCGTTGCCGGACAGGAAGATGACGGGCAGGTCCTCGAGTCCCAGCTCCCCGCGCACGATGGCGATCAGCTCATCCCCGTTCATGCGCTCCATGTTCAGGTCCGTAATGATCAGATCGATCCGGTCGGGATCCTCGCGCAGAAAAGCGGCCGCCTGGTCGCCGTCCTCGGCCTCGTAGATCTGCACCCCCAGGCGCTGCAGGCTGTTGCGGATGAAGCTGCGGGCCGTCGAGCTGTCATCCACCACCAGA
>PDQT01000088.1 GCA_002747875.1 bacterium DOLZORAL124_64_63 | reverse complement strand
GCTACTTGGCGGTTGCAAGCACCTCCAACGGCGGACATCACAAGGGTATGGAGGTTTTGGGGCTTCTTCAGCCAGTAGTCCCAGTTGAAGGCTTGTCTACTGTAGGTGTCACCACAGACCTTGCATTTGAACCGTTGTATACACTGTCCTGAGGGCTTTTTGGTGTATGTGCCCCATTTGGACCATTGCTGGGGGTTGTCGTACCCTTTGTGGGCCTTGCAGTTACGCCTTGGGCAGCGCGGTGGCTGGAAGTTTTTACCGTAGATCTCCATGCCCGGAGCAGGGCAAGAAGAGTGCGGCCAACAGTTTCAGGGGCACAACTAAAGATTTATTCAAGTTCCGGTTGCGTTTGTCGATGGATTGGGAGCCTGAAGAGGAGCTCACGCTCCGCTGTTCATGGTCCACCGGGAGAAGACCCATGCGTATTCTGGTCGTGGAAGACGAGTTCATCAGCCGCCGTCTCCTTTGCCGTTATCTGGAGCCCTTTGGCGAATGCGATATCGCCGTCAACGGAGAAGAGGCCCTGGAAGCCGTCCGCACCGCCATCGAGGCGGGTGAGCACTACGACCTCATCTGCCTGGACATCATGATGCCCGGCATGGATGGGCAGGAAACGCTCAAGAGCATCCGTGGCGTGGAAGAAAGCCACGGCATCTCCCTCGGCAGGGGAGCCAAGATCATCATGATCACCAGCCTGGAGGACCACAGGAACATCCGCGCGGCCTTCAAATCCTTCGCGGATGGATATCTGGTCAAGCCCGTGGAAAAGAAGAAATTCCTGATGGTTCTCAGCGAAGTCGGTTTCGATTTTTCGATTCCCCTCTAGATAGAAGGTGTCCACAGATGGCCCAAAACACGATTGTCATGCCTCAGGCTCCCGTGGAAACCCGCATTTCCGATCGGGAGTTCAGGTCCATCCGTAAGCTGGTCTATGACAAGTTCGGCATCAACCTGACGGATCAGAAGAAGACCCTGGTGGTGGGGCGCCTGCAGAAGGTTTTGCACGAGCGCGGCTTCGCCTCCTTCAATGACTATTTCCAATGGTTGATCAACGACCGATCCGGCGAAGGCCTGGATGAACTGGCCACCCGGATCTCTACCAACCACACGTTCTTCTACCGGGAAAAGGCCCACTTCGAGTTCTTCCAGGAGACCGTCCTGCCGGAAATCCACGACCGCCATAAGGCGTCCGGTAACCAGGAAATCCGTATCTGGTGCGCCGGCTGCAGCAGCGGCGAAGAGCCCTACACCCTGATGATGCTGATGATGGACTTCCTGGGCAGTCGGCTTAACCAGTGGAAACCCATCTTGCTGGCCACGGACATCTCGGCCAAGGCCCTTAAAACGGCCATGGCCGGCGTGTATCCGGCGGACCGCGTTTCCCAGCTTCCGGCGGGCCTGCGCACCAAGTACTTCGAGAAAACGGACCAGGGCCTCATGTCCGTGACCCGGTCCGTCCGGGAACGGATCTTCTTCCGTCGCCACAACCTGATGGACGCCAGGTTCCCTTTCAAGCGGCAGTTCGACGCCATCTTCTGTCGCAATGTGATGATCTACTTCGATCGCCCGACTCGGAACACCCTGGTCGGCAAATACCATCAGCACACCGTGCCGGGTGGGTATCTCTTTATTGGGCATTCGGAAACTCTGGGTCGGGATGAGACCCCTTATCGGTACGTCATGCCCGCGGTCTACCGGAAATGACCATGCGGGTTTTGCCGGGGAGAAAAAACAGGGAGATGTCACGATGACGAAACTACTGATTGTCGAAGATGATCCGGTGATGCGCCGACTTCTGGCACGGGCACTGGAGCCTCTTGAGGTGAGTGTCCATTATGCCAGTGACGGCCTCTACGCTCTGGACGCGTTACGCTGCAATCCGGATTACGATCTCATCCTCACGGATATCAACATGCCGATTTTGGACGGCCGGACATTCATCAGTCTGGTGCGTCAGGAGTCCCGTTTCGATGCTCTGCCCATCATCATCATGAGCGGCGTGGTGGGCATGAGCGAGATTGCCGATCTGCTGGATGCCGGCGCGGACCGGTTCATCTCCAAACCGTTCAAGGTGGAGATGGTGCGTGAAGAGGTGACGAACCTGTTGAGCCGCTAAGGTGGGCCGGCATGGCCCCGCCGTCTTTTCCCGGTTTTGCCGATGGCTTTGACCGCCGGACCCAGTCCCATGGCCCCCTTGCCGCCGATCGACCTTGTCGCCGATCGGTTGGCAAGGGGCTTTTCTTGGCTTACTATCTTTCTCCTTCAGACCCGAAACCGACCCGCAGCGAAAGGCGGCCCCGCGCATGAATCGTCCCGGCATCTTGGAACACCTCCGCAATCTGGACCGAATGGACGCCAAGCCCGGCGGAGGGGATCCTCTGGAGCGTTCCCAGGTGGATGCCCGCTTCAAATGGAACCTGGAACTGATCTTCCCGAACTGGGAAGCCTGGGAGGATTGTTTCACGGCGTTGGAGGCGGTGCTGCCGCAATTGGCCGCGCGGCAGGGCACCCTGGCCCGCTCGGGACAGGATCTGTTGGGGACCATCGAGGCCATGCACGCCGCCGAACGGGACCTGGAAAAGGCCTATGTCTTTGCCGGCATGAAAAGCGACGAGGACACGCGCGTGGGTGAGAATACCGAGCGCAAGGGCCGTATCGCCAGTCTGGCGGTGGGCTTCAACGAGGCCGTCAGTTGGTTCGAATCCGAGCTGCTGGCCATCGGACCCGAGCGCCTGGCCGCGCTGCGCGAAGAAGAGCCGGGGCTGGCCCTTTACGAACATTTCATCGACAACGTGCAGCGCTCCCGCCGGCACACCCTGCCCGCGGAACAGGAGGCCCTGCTGGCCGCCGCCGGGCTGATGGCGCGGGGGCCGTCCCAGGTCTTCAACGCCATGGACAACGCGGACCTGAAGTACGGCTCGGTGGAAGACGAGAACGGCAAGACCGTCACCCTGACCAAGGGCCGCTACTACAAGTTCATGAAAGGGACCGACCGCCGCATGCGACAGAAGGCCTTCGGTAATTTTCTGGGCGCTTACGGCCAGGTGAAGAACACCCTGGCGGCCAACATGGACGCCAACGTCAAGAACCACGTCTTCTTCGCCAAGGCGCGCGGGCACGCCGGCACCCTGGAAAGCAGCCTGCATCCCGACAACGTGCCGCCGGCCGTGTTCCACAGCCTGATCCAGACCGTGTCCGACAACATCGCGGTCATTCATCGCTACACCGCCCTGAAGAAGAGGGTGCTGGGCCTGGACCCTTTGCGGGAATACGACCTGATGGTGCCCCTGTTTCCCGACGGCGAGTTCCGCTACACCTACGACGAGGCCTGCGATGTGGTCCTGGCGGCCTGCGCGCCCCTGGGGTCGGATTACGTGCAGACGGTGCGCGCGGGGATCGACGGCGGCTGGATCGACGTGCACGAAACCGTGGGCAAGCGCAGCGGCGCCTACAGCAACGGCGTCTACGACACGCAGCCGTACATCCTGCTGAACTGGGCCGACCAGCTGAACGACACCTTCACCTTCGCCCATGAGCTGGGTCACAGCATGCACAGCTATCTGGCCGTGAAGAACCAGCCCTACGTCTACGGCAGCTACCCCATTTTCACCGCCGAGGTGGCCAGCACCTTCAACGAGCTGCTGCTCATGGATCACCTGCTGAACGAGGCGGATGATCGGGAGCGCAAGCTCTTCCTGCTGGATCACTATCTGGCGCAGATCAACAACACCGTCTTCCGGCAGACCATGTTCGCGGAGTTCGAGTACCGCATCCACCAGGTGGGCGAAAAAGGCGGCACCCTGACGGCAGACAGCCTGGGGGAACTTTATCAGGAGATACTGGTCAAATACTGGGGCCCGGGTGTCGCGTTCGATCCGGACCTGAGCCGTCTGACCTGGGCGCGCATCCCGCACTTCTTTTACAACTACTACGTCTACCAGTACGCCACGGCGTACAGCGCGGCGGTGGCGTTGTCCCGCAAGGTGCTGGGCGGCGGCGAGAAAGAGCGCGAAGAGTACCTGTCCATCCTGCGCTCCGGCTGCAGCCGCTATCCCGTGGAAACCATCCGCCTGGGCGGCGTGGACATGGCCACCAGCGGCCCGGTGACGGACGTGGTTGAACTGTTCAGCTCCCTTCTGGATCAGGTGGAGAGCCTGCTGGACAGCTGAGGAAAGAGACCAACATGAAGACCATCCTGCTGCTGGGCTTGCTGTTGTGGCCCGCCCTGACCTGGAGCCAGCCCGTCATCTCCGGCAAGCCGGATGTGGTGGGCAACGAGCTGTCCCCGAGCGAGAAGCCGGTGGAGTGTGTCTCGGAGGAAGGGGGCTACCGTGTCTTCTTCCCTCCGGGGTGCGCCAAGATCGTTTCCAAGGTTCCCGATTTGGACAGGGAGCCTTGGGATGACGATGGCCCTCTTTCGGCGATGACCTACCTCTCTTATTGCGATCGCCACGGGCAGAAGGGCGATGGGTGCAGCATTGCCGCCTTCTGGAATCTGACGGATGACCAGGGCGGACCTCCGGGCCCGGCCCAGGTGGTGGAGCGCGTCGAGCGTATGCTCAAGGACATGGGCGTCTCCATGGTGCGGCAAAGGCCTGTGCGTCGGCTCTTGGAGGACGGGGGCCTGATCGAAGGGGTGGATGTCCTGGCGGTGGACTCGTCCGGTGGCCAGGCCTGGCTCAGGGGCCTGCTCCACGACGAGAGGATTTACCTGCTGGCGGCCTGGAAGGCGGATGGCGAGCTGGAGACGGACCCGTCTTTCATCCGGTTTTTTCAGAGTTTTGAACCACTGGAATATTGAGCCGCCTCCAAGCCCACCCTGGTGGTCCTGACTGCGACATCATCTCTGACCGGGGCTCTTTACATGGTGGGTGCCGTGATGTACTTTAGACTTGCCAAAAAATATTAACATCACCGAATGTCCGCTTTTGCCGGGCATGAAAGGATGGAGGCGTATGAAGGCGGGGCCCATTACCGTCAGTGCAAGTCTTGAGGACTACCTGGAAGCCATCTATCACATCGTCGCGGCCAAGGGCGCCGCGCGGGCCAAGGACATTGCCCAGGCTCTGGACGTAAAGAATGCCTCAGTGACCCAGGCCCTCCGTTCCCTGGCCGAAAAGAAACTGGTGAACTACGCGCCCTATGAGGTCATCACGCTGACGGAGGCCGGCGAGGTCATCGCGCGGGACGTGGTGCGCCGCCACCAGACCCTGGAACGCTTCCTGACCCAGGTGCTGGGGTTGCCCAAGGACGAGGCGGACGAGGGCGCTTGCCGCCTGGAACACGCCATCAGCAAGCCCATCCTGGAGCGGTTGCTGAAGTTCATGGAATACTTCCAGGCCTGCCCCATGAGCGACATCCGCTGGGACGATGAGGCCGGCGTTTTCCGCGGCCCAAAGGACGGGCACCCGCAGGAATCCATGCAACGGGGAGAAGAAGAATGACCGGGCCCCTTACAGGAATAGGTGAAGGAAAGGTGGCCGTCCTCAAGGCCGTCCACGGAGGGCGGCAGCTGCGGACCCGGTTGGCGGCCCTGGGGTTGCTGCCCGGGACGAAAATCGAGGTCATCCAGAATTCAGGCAAGGGACCCTTCGTGGTCTCGGTGCGAGGCAGCCGCATCGTCATCGGCCGGGGTATGGGCCGGCAGATGGATGTGGAGTCACCCTCCAACGACCAGGCCCCCGAGGCCGGACTCAAGGACCGGAGCAAACCGTGAACCCCAAATTTTCCTCGTCATTGACCGTTGCGGTAGCCGGCAATCCCAATTCCGGGAAGACCACCATTTTCAATAACATGACGGGCGCGCGCCAGCACGTGGGCAACTACCCCGGCGTGACGGTGGAGTGGAAGGAGGGGCGCCTCAAGCGGGGAGATCTGGATCTGAAGATCGTGGACCTGCCGGGCACCTACAGCCTGACGGCCTTCAGCGAAGAGGAGCTGGTGGCCCGGGACTACCTGTTGCACCACGCGCCCGATGTGGTCATCGACGTGGTGGACGCCTCCAATCTGGAGCGCCATCTCTTCCTGACAACGGAGCTGCTGGAGCTGGGCCTGCCCGTGGTCCTGGTCCTGAACATGATGGACGTGGCCCGCAACCAGGGGCTGCGCCTGGACCTGGATCGTCTGTCGAAGACCCTGAACGTGCCGGTGGTGCCGGCGGTGGGATTCCGGAACGAGGGGACCGAGGAAATCATCGCGGCCGTGGCCAAGGCGGCGGGGTCACAGCCTTCTTCTCTGTCGGCGGACCGGGTGACCTACGCGCCGGCGGTGGAGGCGGCCATCAGCCGCGTCAGCGAATATGTGCCGGCCGGCCGCTACCGCCGCTGGCTGGCCACCAAGCTGTTGGACAACGATGAGCAAGCCCTCAAGGAGCTGCCCACCCCGGAAGCCCGCCGGGCGGTCCAGCAACAGGCCGCGGCCTTCAGCGAAGCCCATGACGGCCAGCCTGACACGGTGCTGGCCCAGGGGCGTTATGATTTCATCCAGCGCGTCTGCGACGACGTGGTGGAGCGCCTGACCCAGGTTCGCGAGACGGGCAGCGACCGGGTGGACCGCTGGATCATGCACCCCATCTGGGGAGTCCCCATTTTCCTGGGCATGATGTATCTGGTCTTCACGGCCACCTTCACATTGGGCACCCCGGGCATGAATCTGATCGAAGCGGGCTTCGGCTGGCTTGCGGAAACCATCGGCGGTTTCTGGGGCGACGGCGGCGGCGACAGCCCGCTGCGTTCCCTGTTGGTGGACGGCATCATCGGCGGCGTGGGCGGGGTGCTGGTCTTCCTGCCCAACATCGTGCTGCTGTTTCTGGCCATCGCGGTGTTGGAGGGCACGGGCTACATGGCACGGGCGGCCTTCGTCATGGACCGCTTCATGAGCAAGGTGGGGCTGCACGGCAAAAGCTTCATCCCCCTGCTCATCGGTTTCGGGTGCACGGTGCCGGCCATCATGGCCACGCGCACCCTGGAGACGCGGCGCGATCGGATCATCACCATGATGGTGCTGCCCCTGATGAGCTGCGGCGCGCGCTTCCCTATCTATTCCCTGCTCATCCCGGCCTTCTTCGCGCCCGGGTGGCGGGGGCCGATGATGTGGATCATCTACGTGACGGGCATCGTGCTGGCCATGCTGTCGGCGCTCTTGCTGCGGGCCACCGTGTTCAAGGGCGAGACCACCGCTTTCCTCATGGAGCTGCCGCCGTACCGGGTGCCCACCGCGCGCAGCCTGCTGGTGCAGATGTGGAACCGGGCCTGGCTGTATGTGAAGAAGGCGGGCACCGTCATTCTGGGCGTGTCCATTCTGCTGTGGGTGTTGACCTTCTACCCCAAGCCGCCGGCGGACTACGTTCCGCCCCAGGGTTTCGACACGGTGGACGGGGTGGCGGTGGAGGCGCGGCCCTTCTCCGAGATGGAGCACCCAGACCACATCCAGGCCGTCGAGCTGAGCTACAGCGTGGCCGGCCGGATAGGGCGCCTGATGGAACCGATCATCAGCCCCCTGGGCTTCGACTGGCGCATCGGCACGGCTCTGGTGGGGGCCACCGCGGCCAAGGAAGTGTTCGTGGCCCAGATGGGCGTGGTCTTCGCCGTGGGCGAGGCCGACGAGAATTCCCAGGACCTGCGCGACCAGATGCAGGCCCGTTATTCGCCGCTGGTGGGGCTGTGCATCATGATTTTCACCCTCATTTCCACGCCCTGTGTGGCCACCTTCGCCGTCACGCGGGCCGAGTCCGGCAGTATCCGCTGGGCCCTGGCCCAGGCCGTGGGGCTGACCCTGCTGGCTTGGCTGGTGACCTTCATGGTGTACCGTGGGGGCCTTTTGCTGGGGATGGGAGGATGATATGACTTCCTGGTGGGAATATCTTCTGGTGGCGGTAATGGTGGGCTTGGCCTTGCTCTGGGCCGTGCGGGGCGCTTGGCGCCATTTCCGCAGTGGCGGGGGCTGCTCCGGCTGCGGTCCCGAGGGTGGTTGCGGCAGCGGCGGCGGCCCCGAGGGGCGTGGTCAGGCTCTGGTCCAGGATCTGGCGCCTTTGTCGGGATCCGGAGGCACCTCCGCCGGACGCGAATCCTCCGTATCTTCTTTCTCTGATTAGGTCTTCAGTTCTTTCTCTCATCTGCCGATCAAAGAGATATCACCTGAACGGGAACGGCGGGCCGCCTGGTCCGGCCTGACTGTTCCCTGTATCCCAACCGAGGCAGGAAACCATGGGAGAATCTTCCCGGTCGCCGATTTCATCGCTGGAGAACCTCAAGCATGCTCTGGAAGAAGCCCAGCGGCAGGCCAACCAGGAGTATGGCCATCTCCAGGAATACCTGGAACAAGCCCGGGAGACGGACACCCTGTACCAGGGAATTTTCCATGGTTCGCAGGACGCCCTCTTCATCCTGGCGGCCCACTCCGGTCGGATCCGGCGCGTGAACCGGGCGGGTTGCGCCCTGTTGGGGCAGGATGAAGCGGAGGTTTTGGGCCAGAGCCCGGCCGATTACTTCGTGGCGGAGGACCGGGAAGCCTACCTGGCGGCCTATCATCAGGTTCAGGCGACGGGCGCTTATGAGGATTTCCGGGGTCGGATGCGCGGAGCGGGGGGCCGGGATGTGCCCGTCCTGGTTTCGGCCGTGCACCTGGAGGATCAGACCGAGGATCGGGTGGTGGTCTTCGTGCGGGAGATCTCCGCGTTCGTGGCGGAACGCACGGAACTGGAGGGGCGGAACGCGGCCCTGGAGTCTACCCTGGCGGAGCGCGCCGAGGAGATTCAGCAGGCCCTGGCCGCCCTGGAGAAATCCAAGGCCGAGGCCAACCGCAACGCCCGCGAAGCCCACGCCGTCAACAAGGCCAAGGGCCGTTTCGTGGCCAACATGAGCCACGAAATCCGCACGCCTCTGAACGCCGTCATCGGCACGATGGAGCTGCTGGTGGGGATGGATCTGGATGAGAAGCAGAAAGAGACGGCCCTCATCGCCCAGCGTTCGGCCAACGCCCTGGTGAGCGTGGTGAACGATCTGCTGGACTTCTCCAAGCTGGAGGCCGGCAAGCTGGAGCTGGAAAAGACGGTTTTCGTGTTGCCGGATCTGATCCAGACGGTGGCCGACACCTTCCGCTTCCAGGCCCGGCAGAAAGGTCTGGATCTGAATCTGGCGAGTCTGGACAACCTGCCGGAATTCGTTCTGGGCGACCCGGGGCGCCTGCGCCAAGTGCTGGTCAACCTGATCAGCAACGCCGTGAAATTCACGCGCAAGGGACACGTTGCGCTGAGTGTGGAGCTGGAAGAGGAGGAGGGGCGGCAAGCCACCGTCCGCTTCGCGGTGCGGGACACGGGCGTCGGCATCGACGCCAAAAGGCTGGGCGGCATCTTCGACAGCTTCACCCAGGCCGCCCCCGCGGAGACCCGTGAGTTCGGCGGAACGGGATTGGGCCTGGCCATCACGCGGCAACTGGTGACGCTGATGGGCGGCGAGATGCAGGTCAGCAGCGTGAAGGGCGAGGGCTCCGAGTTCGGCTTCACGGTGGTCCTGGATCTGGCCAGCGGGGAGCAGGTGGTTCCGCAGAAGCAGGAAGAAGGGGATGAGCAGGAAACGGATTGGCGGGAATCCGCCGGGCGGAAATCCTCTGGGGCGGAAATTACCGGGTCGGAAATTGTCGGGCCGGAAGCGGGTGGCCAGGAGCTGAGCGCCCGGGAAGAACACGACCAAGAAGAAACCGCGCCATGGGCAACGCCCGATCGGCACGCGTTGCGGGTGCTGCTGGTGGAGGACAACATCGTCAACCAGAAGGTGGCGGTGGGTATCCTGAGCAAGCAGGGCTTCCCTGTCCAGGCGGCCGGCGGGGGGCAGGAGGCCCTGGAGATGCTGGCGGAAGAAACCTTTGACCTGGTCTTCATGGACATCGAGATGCCGGGGCTGGATGGCCTGGAGACCACCCGGAAGATCCGCGCCGGCGAGGCGGGCGAGGCCGGCCGGGATGTGCCCATCATCGCCATGGCGACCCACGCCACGAGTCAGGAGCGCAAGGATTGCCTGGTCGCGGGCATGAACGACTACATGGTCAAACCCATCCGGGGCGAACTGATCCACGAGACTATCCGGCGGGTGCTGGATGGCCTGACCCACGAACCCGATCCCGTGGACTCCACGCCCTTCAGCATGGCGCGGCTGATCCAGAAGATGGACGGGGATGTGGAACTGGCCACGGAAATCCTGACGGTCTTCATGAACGATTCGCGGCAGAGGCTGAAGATCATCACCGGCGCCCTTGAGAATTACGATTTCGCCTTCGCCACGCAGGAGGCCCAGAGCCTGGAGGGCGGAGCCTTGAACGTGGACGCAGGGAATATCGTGACGATGGTCCAGGATCTGGTCCAGGCGACGCGGGAGAAGCAGCAGGATCGTGCCGCCGATCTGGTGCGGGATCTGGCGGAAGAGTTGGACGGGATCGATTGTCTTGTCTGAGCGGAATCGGGCCGGATCGGGCCGGATCGGACCAGATGGGGCCGATGAAACGACGGGTTATGCGTTTTTTCGGGCCATGAACTCCAGCCGTTGCATCTCGAGGCGCACTTCACCTGCTTCGTTGGGCGGGTGGGATTTCAGGTACGTTTCGATGATATAGTCGATGAACTGGTGTTGCTTCTCAACGGGGATCCTTGCGATATAGGGAAGCCAGGTCGTGCGGAACCAGCCTTTGAAGGCTTCCGGGCTTTCATGAACCATTTCCTTGGGTATCAACGCGATGCGCAGGAGTTCCAGGCCACAGTTCTCTATCCATGGAGCATATTCTTCAGGCGAGTAGAAGCCGTAAGGGAACAGGAAGTCGGTGAAATATTTTTGCCACTCGGATTCCTGCAGAACGTTGTCCACAAAATCCAGCAATTGCTGGGCATTGCCCTTGCCGCCCATCTGCACGAAAACCTTGCCTTGGGGCTTCAGCGCCCGATGAATCCCAACCAGAACGGGCTGATGGTCAAGGACCCAATGCAACGTGGCATTGGAGAACACGACGTCAAATTGTTCCTTGAAATCGAGATGTCGGGCGTCCTGTTGGTCAAATGATAGATTGGGATAAGATGCCGGCGGGAAGCCTTGTTTGGCCAGCTGGATCATGTCTTGCGAGCTGTCTACGCCGACAACGCGGCCCTCTGTCAACATTCGGGCGATCTCGGCTGTGATTTTTCCATCGCCGCATCCGATATCCAGAAGAGATTCCTTACCCTTCAGACCGAGTTTGGCGATCAATTCTCTTGCCCAGACTTGTTGGGCGCTGGAATTTCTCGCGTAATCGGAGGCATTCCATTGGAAATGCTCTGTCTTTTTCGTCATGGCTCGTGGCTTCTTTCTCTTTCATGCCATTCTTGTTCATGAATTCCTTTCCCCTCACCAATCGTCAGGGTGCTGAAGAACGGCAGCCACAATAATACAAGCAACCAGGTGCTATTTCCTGCATAACAACACCTTTTCTTTGGTCAGGCCCTTGGCAATAAAAAGCATGATCGCAATTA
Source organism: bacterium DOLZORAL124_64_63 (assembly GCA_002747875.1). GTDB lineage: Bacteria > Krumholzibacteriota > Krumholzibacteriia > LZORAL124-64-63 > LZORAL124-64-63 > LZORAL124-64-63. Next base: position 6,177 of record PDQT01000088.1, on the reverse strand, counting down.
AGGCTATGGCGACAATGCCATAAATGGAAAGGGCTTTGAACGTTATTCCCACTTTGTTGATGTTGCGAGAGACAATAAATAAATACCCCATACCCAGAAACATATAAACCATAGATCCCACAGCATAATATTTCGAGTTTAAATGAAGCAAGCCAATGGTCCCACACAATGCGAAAGAAATCAGCGGCCCGACTGAAAAAAAGAACAACACGGAAGGCCCGCTGGGAAGGACAATACCATACTTTGAGGCATACATGACATTCAGCTCAACAAAAATTCCCGAAGCCACAAGAACCGAAGTTATCGATCCCCCCAAGAACATGCAAAGGGATTTCCCCAGCCACACATCCCAAACTGTAACAGGTGTCGCCAAAAGTGCTTCCAGGGAGCCCGCGTGAATTTCTTTTGAATAGACCGTTTGAATCATCATAAATATAACAATTGAATATAACGTTATCATTTGGTGGGAGGCAACACTATCAATAAGCATAACCAATGCGTCTCGCCCCAAAAAACCAACAATGCCCTTGCTTGCTAGGGCAATGTTAAAAAGCCACAAAACAACAGTTAAACACAACCCGAACTTCAAGCTTGTTTGACGGCGAGCCTCCTGCCAGTCTTTCCACAGCACAGCCTTTGCTTGCCTATTCATCCAACACCATCTTTCGCGAGAAGTGCCTCCACAATGTCGGCTACACCCACTCCGTGGGGCCGGGCAACCACATCGACGAAATTCCGCTTGGCCAAGTCTTCAAGCAAATCATTGATGCCATATTCCGGATTTATCATTACTCTGAATTCGTTTTGTACGGAAGTTCTCTTCAAAACGTCAATACTCGGAAAATCAATTTTGTCATTTTTGAATTCTTCCAATTTTGAGCCTATGCGTATTCGGAAACATCGGTTTTCAAATGACTTTATAACATCCTCAATCGATCCCTCTGTCACTATATGGCCACGGTTGATGATGGCCACCGATTGGCATAGTTCTTCCACTTCCGCCATGTTGTGGGAACAAAGAAATACGGTCTTCCCCGAATAGGCCAAATCCAGGATTTTTTGACGAAGATCTGATTGAAAAAGAGGATCAATTCCCGATGTCGGCTCGTCTAAAATCAATAATTCAGGATCCAAAACCAGTGCTCGAGCAAGAGCTGCCTTCTGTTTCATTCCCTTTGATAATTTGCGGGTGGGATCGGCGCGACGTTCCCAAAGCCCCATGAACTGCAACGCTGACTGCATGGGTTTGCGCCAGTCGTTTATCCCATAGAGTTTTGCATAAAAGGCAATGTTTTGTTCAACACTCAAGTCGAGATACAGGCCTGGAGATTCCAACACCACACCAATTCTTCTCTTCCTGTGGGACAACGGATCAGAAACACTATCTCCAAACACCCGGACCGTTCCCGAATCCGGCTTCAGAAGGCCCAGAAAAATTCTTACTGAAGTTGTTTTTCCCGCTCCGTTTGGACCTATTAGTCCAAACACATTTCCCTGCTGGATCCGGAGGTTGACCCCATCCAGGGCGACGATGTTCCCGAATGATTTCCTGACATCTTTTAACTCGGCAATGAATCCCACCGGAAAACCTCACCATTTCGACTTGACCCAATGATTGCAAAAAAATCAAGGTTCGAGTTATGGCAAAACATTGAAAGACGTTTTTAGACATGGGGTTATGATTTCCCTGAGACACCGGAATCTCCGTCAAAGGAAGCCGTCTTTCATAAGATTCAGTAAATCACAAATTCTCAGCCGCGTCCACTCCATTCCGCCCCTTCGATTTTCACGACCCCACGACTCAATCACCGTCACTGAAGGCCCGCCACGTTCATCGATCCATGAAGTACGCGCTGGATGCGGATTTCGGTGTCGGTGAATGTGTAGAAAACCACATGGCGCCCGATGTTCACGGACCAGTAGTTCTTCCGTAGAGTGTTGCGTTGTTTACCTGTCGTTGGGTCGACCTCGGCGGCTTGACTCTTAATAAGATTTTTCGTCATTGTTTGTCAGCAAATCCTGCCTTTTTGCGGGCTTTGCGTTTGATTTCATCGAAATTGAGCTTGCCGGCGTCACCGCTGGCTTCTCCTTCGTCGAGAGCCAGGCGAAGAGCTTCGATCTTCTGCTCGTGCTCTTCAAGGAGACGCATAGCTGCGCGAATGACTTCGCTCGCATTGCCGTAGTGCCATATCGATCGGCCCGCCTTTTGGCAACCCGCGGATTCGTGTTGGAAGAACGTTTCCGGTACGTTAGCCTCTATTGCGCGAGGAGGAACCATGCCGACTTCACTATTCCGATTCCCGTCGCGCCCCCCGAACCCATGTCCGGCAAGGGCCGCTCTTGTTCTTACATCTGTTCTGGCGTTTCTGGTCCTGGGGGCCGGTTCGGTGGTCGGCGCGGATAAGCCGACAACCCGCGCGTTTCGTCTTGTGGAACGTTTCCGCGTCGATGACACCAGCAGCGAACATGTGCTCGGCAATATCCGCAAGGTCGTTGCCGATGCCGAAGGGCGCATTTTCCTCCTGGATGACCAAGTCAAGCATCTCCTCGTTTTTGCCGGCGACGGCACCTATCTGGGCGCCTGGTCCGATGAAGGGGACGGGCCTGGTGAATTCCGTGAAGCAACGGATCTGGTGGTCGGACCTGAAGGTCAGATCGGCATCTGTCTGGGTTTTCCGGGCAGGATCGACTTCCTCGATCGAACCGGTGAACCCTGGGGCCGGCGGATCAGACCTCTGGAGGATCTGCGGGCTGACGGGGCGCTCTATGCCGTTCTGGCGGCCCAGATCAACGGTGAGCGCCTCGTGACTCTGAACCAGATCCTCAGCAAAGAGCCGGGTGTCGAGGATTTCCAGTTGAAGCTTGTGGTCTCTCGTCTGGACGGGACCCGGGAAAAGCTGATCTGGGAAAAATTCACCACCGTCTCGGTCAACTTCTTCCGTGAGACCGATGATTACCGGGTCTTCCAGTTCGGCTGGGAAACGATCGCGGATCGGGTCTTTCTCGCCCCCGAGCGGAACGATTACCACATCGAGGTTTTCGATCTCGAAGGCCGGTCCGTAGGGACGATCATCCGTGATGTCGAGGGCCGGAAACGGACGGCGGAGGATATCGCGCGTTTGACGTCCCATATGGAGAAGATCAAGCGCCGAAACCCGAATTTTCAATGGAGTCTGGAAGAGCGAGCACGGCCCATCCGGGAGATCCATTCCTTTGGGAATCGTGAGGTCTGGGTCGAAGTGAATAGAGAACCGGATACGCTCCCGCCGAACGCGCTGTGCGTCCTGGACGCCTACGATCTGGACGGGAACAGCTTGGGGACGGTGCAACTGCTTTGTGAAGAAGACAGATTCCAGGGGCGTCTCTTCATCTTGGGCGAGGATCGCCTGGCCATGCACACCTCCCAGATCCCTCTTGGGGAATCGGCCGCGGATCACGACGAGGAACCGTCGGTCATCATTTACGATCTGGTTCCCGCTGCGCCTTGAAGCACCCTTTGTCAAAACAGCGCCCCCGTCAAAACAGCGCCAATAGAAAAAGGCCCCGCCGAAGCGGGGCCTCTTCCGTCAACAGTGATGGAAAGCGGGAAGGATCAGCCGTTACCGATACAGGGCCTTGATGGCACCCATGCTGATCTTGTCGGTGCTCACCACGGTGCCCAGGTCCTGGAACTCGATGTTCTCCCAGCGGATGTTCAGGTTCGCGCCTTCACCCGCGCCGCTCATGTTGTTGAACTGCATGTGGCCGCCGGCCTGGGCGGGGGACAGGATGCCCCACAGACCGTGCGGCGGATCCTCGTCGGGGTTGCCCATGTCGAAGGGCAGTTCGCCGCTGGAGATGCCGTCGTAGATGTACTCGATGGTGGCGGGGTTGTCCTCGTTCATGTCGGGGTTGGTGCGGTAGATGATGCCCAGGCGCACGGTGGTGCCCTTGACGTAGCTCACGCCGTTGTTGGCGGTGAAGCTGTAGAAGGGCAGGCGGCCGCCGAAGCAGGCCACTTCGCCGTCGGGGGTGCGCACGTTGAAACGGCCGCTGGCCTCGCTCCACCAAGGGCGGATCTGCAGGCCGGCCTCACCGTCACCGGTGCCGCTGATGGTCAGGTCGGCGTAGAAGGCGAAGCCGTCCAGGTTGTCGAATTCGATGGGATCGGTGCCGTTCTCGCTGAAGCGCCAGGCGTGCAGGTTGGCCCAGCCCAGGGGGCCGGCGGCTTCATCGTTGATCTCGATGCTGCTGGGGTAGTTCTTGTCGACGGTCAGGAGGGAGGCGAAGGAATCGTTGTAGATCCGCTCCACGACCACGGCGTCGCTGGGCACGACGGTGGCCAGGGCGGCGCCGGTGAAGACGGCCACAGCCAGAAGGGCCAGGCTCAAAATGGTGATCTGCTTTTTCATGAGTGCAACTCCTTAGGTTACAAGCTAGGGTTGTGGTTCTTGTTGCGACTGTTCTTGTTCCGGTTGTGAATGATCCTTCTTTATCTCCAGCACCTCCTTTGACTGTTCTTCCTGAACCGTGGTTTACTTGATGACGACACAGCGTCGTTTGACGGTTTTTCCATGGCTGCTGATCGCGTAGGTGTAGACTCCGCTGGGCAGGCCCTGGGCATCCAGGGTCAGCACGCGCGGCTCCCCGGCCTCGGCCTGGTCGGTGATCTTCCGCACGCAACGGCCGCGCAGGTCGAAGACGCGCAGGGTCACGGGTCCGCCCCGGGCCACGCGGTAGCGGATGAGTGTGGTGCCCGTGAAGGGGTTGGGGTTGTTCTGCCCCAGTTCGATGACCGAAAGCCCCGGCGCGCCCGGTTCGGGGGCGGGCGTCAGTTGGTCGAAGCCGGCCAGTTCCAGGCCGCGCCGCACGTCCTCGTTGGCCATGAAGCGCTGCCAGATGCTCTCGTTCCGGTAGTTCTCGATCATGATCACGATGGGCCCCTGGTCGATGCCCAGGTAGTGCTGCGCCACCCAGAACAGGCCCGGGTTGATGGCGTCCTTGAAGCCGTACTCGCCCCAGAGCTGAGGCCCGTACTGCTCGTCCATGTGGTGCAGGGCGGGGATCACCACCTCCGGCGCGAAGGCGATGCTGCTGGCCGCCGCCGTGGGCGTGATGGTGCCGTTGTCGTTCTGGGCGGGCGGCGCGCCGTGGGCCACGTAGCCGTTGGGATCGTCCGAGGCGGTCAGGCCCCACATGTTCTCGCCGTAGCCGGGCCAACCGTAGGGGTTGGCGATGCAGTAGGCGCGCGCGGCCAGGGTGGCGCGCCGCGAGTTCTCGAAATAATCGATCCCGCGCAGCCGCATGTACTCATCCTGGATGCCCCGGAAATCCACCCAGCAGTGGGAGTACTGGTGGCCGAACAGGGGCGGGAAGATCAGATAGGTCTGGCCGTACTGGGTGCTCCAGTTGTAGCCGCTGGTCCAGTAGCCCCAGGTCCAGGCGGGCACCGGATGGGTGGGCGAACCGATGGCCAACAGGTACAGGATCATGGCCTCGTTGTAGCCCACCCAGTTGCCGAAGGAACTGAAGCCCCCCTCGGGTTTCCAGCCCATACGGATGCCGTTGCCGCCGTTGCGCATGAAATCCCAGTCCACCCGCTGGTACAAGCTGTCGGCCAGGGCGCGCAGTTCCAGGTCGCCCTCGTCGGCGGTCTGGAAGTACATCTTGGCGTCCAGCACGCCGGCCATCAGCAGGGCGGTGTCGATGGTGCTCAGCTCGCAGTTCCACACGCGCACGCCCGAGTTGATATCCAGGAAATGGTAGAACAGGCCCTTGTAGCCGTTGTTGCCGTAGGTCCCGGGGCCCTGCTGGCCGTTCCACAGGGTCTGCATGCCCAGCATGATGCGGTCGCGGCCCTCTTCGCGCGTGACCCAGCCGTGCTCGATGGCCACGCAAATGGCCGTGATCCCGAAACCCTGGGCGGCGATGCTGCAGGGCGAATAGGGGTCGCTGCGATCGCGGATCAGGCCGTTGACGGGGTTGGCCTCTTCCCAGAAGTAGAGGAAGGCGGTGTGCTGCAGGCTGTCCAGCAAAGCCTCTGTGGTCAGAGATTCCGTCGTCAGAGATTTGGGGAGGTCCAAGCCCTGCTCTAAGCCCGGCCGGGGATGGGCGGGAGTGCCGGCACCGGCAGACGCCGGCAGAAGCAGAAGCACGGCCGGCAGCAGGGCGATCAGCAGAAGATAAAGGCGCGTTGTC
>PDQT01000138.1 GCA_002747875.1 bacterium DOLZORAL124_64_63 | reverse complement strand
AATATCTCGTTGGTATGAGGAAGAATAGCGTACTGGAGAAGGCTGCTGGTGATGACCTGTCTTTGGCTCGGCAAAGCTTTGATGAGACTGGTCAAACCTACGCTGTTTTTGGTCACCAGTTTTACTCAGCACAAAGCTGGACAACAAAACGCCGAGTGATCCATAAGGCGGAAGTGGTCTCCTTACCAGGTCGTGAACCTCGGGACAACCTGCGGTTCGTGGTGACCAATATGGACCTGCACTCGGAGCAGGTTTACGACATCTATCGCCAGCGCGGTGACAGCGAAAACCGGATCAAGGAGCTGAAGGACGAACTTGATCTTGGCCGGTTGAGTTGCCATGGGTTCTGGGCGAACCAATTGCGGTTGCTCTTGTCGGCTGCTGCGTTCGTGATCATGCAGTTGTTGCGTGTGCGGCTGGCGAAGCTGGGAATGGAAACGAGCCAAGCTGGTAGTTTGCGACTTCAGCTGTTGAAAATCGGTGGGCGCGTGACCAGGTCGGTGCGGAGGGTGGTGGTCCACCTAGCTGCGGCCCATCCTTGGGCCAAGGAGTGGCAGCGGGCGGCACGAGCATGGGGTGCGGTCGCTACGTAGCCCTGGGGCTTCCTTTGCAAAATCGGGAAACAAGAAGAAGCGGGGCCTCCGTGTACCCCAAAATGGGTGAAAAATTCTGCCTTGGCCGAGAGAAGTAACCAGAGACAAAGCGGGAACCAGAATGATCCCGACTATGGATGCCGGTGCTGAAGAATGGGGTCAAGAAATGGCCTCATAGTATGGTTCGTGAATGATCCGGGTTAGGACAGAGGCACCCAATTGGCCTGTTGACGCCATTGACCCTAGCCTGTAAATTGTTTCTGTTCAGTCCAAAAGATGATAAATATCCTATCGCTTTTTGCACGCAGAGGAAACGATGTCGTTTCCGGTATTGTCATTGAGGAGGAAAACCGATAAAAATATCATGAAAAAACGCGCTGAACATCAACGTAATTCCCGGCGAACTACCGACTTCATGGGGTTGAACCGGGTCTTCACCGTCGAGGAGTTCGGTCGGCATCTTGGCGGAGAGAAGAGCCTCGCCGAGTATCGGGTGCGCTATTACCTCAAGCAGGGGCGTCTGAAGCGTCTGGCCAACGGGGTCTATGCCACCGTTCCGGTGGGTATGAACCCCGAGAGCTACGAACCGGATGTCTTCTTGGCCGCTGCGGCCATTCGGCCCGATGCGGTCTTCGTCTATCATTCGGCCCTGGATCTCCACGGGCAGGGGCATTCGGTCTGGTGGACCTGTACTGTCTGCACAGCGCGGCGGCGCTCGCCCGTCGTGGTGGGGCAAACCACGATCAAATTCCTATCGCACCCGAAGGCTGCGCTGCCTCGAGTCGGAACGCGTTCTTCGGGAGAGGGGACCAAGGTTCCTTGGACGACCGAGCTTACCCGCGGGGGAAAAATCCTGCGGGTCACGACCCCCGAGCGGACCCTGGTAGATGGATTCAGGGAATTAAGCCTGGTGGGAGGTCTCGATGAGTTGGTGGAGTCGATGGACGGCTTCGCCACATTAAACACGGAAGTGCTCAAGGAAATCCTGAGAGCCAATGGTAAAAGTCGTCTTTGGGCGGCTGTCGGGTGGTATCTGCAGAGGAGGCTGAAGGACCTATTCCTGGATGCCTCGATCTTGAATGAATTTCAGAAGCATCGGCCCAGGACACGGGTCTATCTGGTCCCGGGTCAGCGGGGGGGAGTGTTGGCCAAAGACTGGAATCTCGTCGTGCCGGTGCATTTGCAGAGAAGCATGCATGGCGACGATGGTGTTGGTGGGGCTGGATATGGTGGAGATCATGGACCGTGATTTGATCAGTTCCCTGTCATTGGAGAGTGGTTTCCCTCCTGGGCCGCTCGAAAAGGTCATCCGTCTTGGTGAGGTGGCTGCTGCAGTGGGGCGACATCCTCTACTCTCGCGAGTGCTGGCGCTAAAAGGAGGAACGGCCCTTAATCTGTTCGATGGCCCGCCGTCGAGATTATCAGTGGATCTGGATTTCAACTACATAGGGGCGTTGGATCGAGAGGAAATGCAGCGTGAGCGGTCCGATGTGGAGCGAGCCATCGATGCGATTGCCCGTGAGTTGAAATATCGGGTTCAGCGATCTCGCGAGGGATTTGCTGGCGGCAAAGTGTACCTTAATTATGTCAGCGTGAGCGGAACTCCTGACCGCATAGAAGTCGATTTGAATTTCCTGCAGCGTCTCCCTTTGGTTCCCCTGCGGAAGACGGTGATGTGGCAACCCGGAGATTTGAATCAGCCGAAGGTTCAGCTTTGCGGGCTACAAGAGATTGCTGCCGGGAAGATCAACGCATTTTTGGACCGATACAAGTCGCGCGATTTCTTCGACGTGATCCGGTTACCGAAGGCGAGTTCGGCGTTTTGGGGTAGTGCCACTTTTAAGAAGTTTGTCATTGCCTTCACGGGAACTCTCGATCATCCCCTTCACGCTTATGGGCGTGACCGCTTCGAACGGGTTCGTGATATAGACATTAAGGCTGAGCTTATGCCCATGCTAGGCGGACAGGTTAAGGTCGACCGGACCGAACTCATAGATTCTGCTTGGAGTGCTGTCGCCCCGCTGTTAGACCTCGATGATATGGAGCGGGAGTTTGTGGATCAACTCCAGGTCGGGGATCTGAGTCTGGATCTCCTTTTCCCTGAAGACGCTGAAATGCGAGAACGGTTTGGGAAGTGGCCGCCGCTTCAATGGAAGGTTCTGAACGCCAGGGAGCACCAGTCTTAGAGACGGAATCGGACCCATTGATCAAGACAAGGTTTCGAATGTCAAAGTCATTGCGCGATAGGATCGTACGTGCGGAGGCTCGCCTGGCGGAGTTGGCAAGCGAGCAGGCCGACGTAGAGGCCGAACTTCGCGAGCTACGCGCCAAATTGGCCAATGCCCAGACATCCGAAAGAACTAGCGTACCGGTCACCACCGAAGCGGCACCGCGGTCCCCCGCCGAAAAGGTCGCCCTCTTCCGCTCCCTCTTCGCTGGCCGAAACGACGTCTTCGCGAAATTCTGGCAGAATCCCAAGACCGGGCGGAAGGGATATGCTCCAGCCTGCCGAAACGAGTGGGTCCGAGGCATCTGTGAAAAGCCGCGTGTGAAGTGCGGAGAGTGCCCTGATCAGGCGTTTATTCCCGTGACAGATGAAATCGTTACGGAGCACCTGCGCGGTCGGCTGGTCATGGGGATGTACCCCATGCTCCGCGACGAGACCTGCCGTTTCCTGGCCGCCGATTTCGATGGCGAAGGCTGGCAGGACGACGTGGCCGCGTTCGCAGAGACGAGTCGCCGTTTTGGACTCGACCCGGCAGTCGAAAGGTCGCGATCCGGGGATGGGGCCCATGCCTGGTTCTTCTTCTCGGAACCCGTGGCCTCCGTCATAGCACGGCGGCTTGGTTGCCATCTCATCACCGAGACGATGGAGCGGCGCCATGAGCTGTCCATGCGCTCGTATGACCGGCTGTTCCCCAACCAGGACACGATGCCGCGAGGGGGATTCGGCAATCTGATTGCCCTGCCTTTGCAGTACAAGGCGCGGCAGGTTGGCAACACTGTCTTCGTAGATGACGATTTCATTCCATATCCAGATCAGTGGGGACGCTTGGCAACTGTGGATCGAATCTCGACACAGCGTGTGCAGGAGATTGTCCGGGACGCCACTTCCGGAGGGCGAGTTGTCGGCCTGCGTATTGCGGATTCTGAAGATGTGGATGAGCCCTGGCTTCGCCCGAACCCACGTACGCATTCATGGGTTCGTGAGGTAGGGGCACTGCCGGACGAGATCGGGGTTGTCGTGGCTCAACGAATCTTCGTGGCCAAGAAGGACCTGCCACCTGCGATAATCAATCAGCTCAAACGCCTGGCCGCTTTCCAGAACCCGGAGTTTTTCAAGAAGCAGGCCATGCGCTTGTCGACGGCTATGACGCCACGGATCATCAACTGTGCCGAGGATCTCCCGAAGCACGTGGCTTTGCCGCGCGGTTGCCTGGCCGCCTTGGAGGGCCTGTTCGCCGAGTGCGGCGCGAAACTGAAAGTCGAAGACCTTCGCACCGATGGTGATTCCCTTGAAATCGGATTCGAAGGCCAGTTGACGGACATTCAGGAAAAGGCCTCTAGCGCTTTGCTGGCCCATGAGATCGGCGTCTTTGTAGCACCGCCGGGAATGGGCAAAACCGTTGTTGGTATAGAGGTCATCGCCAGGCGCTCCCGCAATACGCTGGTTCTCGTTCATCGGACACCTCTGCTCGATCAGTGGCGAGCGCAGCTGGCGCTGTTCCTGGGCCTCAAACCAGGCGAGATCGGGCAGATCGGTGGTGGCAAATTCAAGCCCAACGGGCGTCTGGATGTGGCGATGCTGCAGTCTCTTGTGCGTCGCGAAAATATCGCTGAAATCGTTGGAGATTATGGGCATGTGGTTGTGGATGAATGCCACCACGTGCCGGCGGTGTCGTTTGAGCGGGTCATGCAGGAAGTGCGGGCGCGGTTCGTCACCGGTTTGACAGCTACTCCGCAACGGCGTGACGGCCATCAGCCGATTCTGGAGTTCCAACTTGGGCCGGTGCGCTTTGCCATAGATTCCAGAAGTGCCGCAGCGGACCATTTGTTTGATCATCGGCTCGTGGTTCAAGAGACGATGTTCCGAGTCGCGGATGGGGAGATGCCAGGGATCCAGGAACTCTATGGCGCATTGGCAACGGATCGAGCGCGAAATGGCATGATCCTCGACGACGTGAAGAAGGTGCTGGCTGAGGGGCGGTCACCGGTCTTGATCACGGAACGGAGGGATCACCTCGAGTACTTTGCTGAGCGCTTGCGGGATCGTGTGCGCCACCTGGTTGTCTTGCGAGGCGGCATGGGGGCCAAACAGCGTCGGGAGGTGGCCGCACAGTTGGCGAGTATCCCGGCGGGGGAGGAGCGGTTGCTGCTGGCTACGGGGCGGTTCCTCGGGGAAGGATTCGATGACGCGCGGCTTGACACTCTCTTTCTTGCCCTGCCGGTTTCATGGAAGGGGACGCTTGTGCAGTATGCCGGGCGGTTGCATCGGCAGTGCCGCGGCAAGAGCGAGGTGAGGATCTACGATTACGTCGATCGGCAGGTGCCCATGTTGGCGCGGATGTTCGAGCGGAGGATGAAAGGGTATCGGGCGATGGGGTATTCGTCGGATGGGGAGTTGGGGATTCGCTGAGCCTTCGGTTTTGTCTGGCAGGATCAGGCGGTTGGACTGACGAAGTGTTCAGTTCAAGGGCCGAGAACGCCTCCTGCGGCGGGCAGTCCATCACGTAGTCGATGCGCGTCATCTGGAGGGGGTCGCCGTCGGTGTTCTGAAGGTCATGGGGCACCGGGTTGACGATGTCCTCGCGCACGTTCAGGTAGAGCTGGCGCAATTCGAGATCGTAGTCGTGGAGCGATTCGGCGTTCACTTCGCGGTTGCGGGCGATGCGCTCCCGCAGTTCGACGATCGCGTCAAAGTAGCGAGCGGGAATCGCATAGGGACCGCAGCCGAGCATGACGGCGTCCCCGTCCATGCGGACAACCGGAATGACCATTTCGGGAGCCCTCCCACGCACCGAATGCCGGCACCGACAAACTCCACATAAAAAGAATCCCCGATACTCAAGGCATCGAGGACTCTTTCAAAGTGGTAGCGGGGACAGGATTTGAACCTGTGACCTTTGGGTTATGAGCCCAACGAGCTACCAGACTGCTCCACCCCGCATCCATATTCGTTTGGTGGGCGCAATATAGGAAACCTCACCGGAGCTGTCAAAAAAAATACTCCAAGATAAGAAGGCTTCCTCCAGCCCCCGCCGCCGGCTAGCGTTCCGGTTCTTCACCCTGCCGAACGGTCAAGACTTCCTCGCCCGGCTTCTGCATGTTGTGCTCCTCGCGCGCCCGCTTCTCCAGCACCGCCGGATCCGTGGCCAGGCCATGCAGTTTCTCCTCCAGATCGGCGTTGTCCTTCTCCAGACGCTGCACGATACCGGTCAGCTCCGTTTCCTGGTTGCGCAGCTTCAGCAAGGTGGCCAGGCCATCCTCGCCCAGCTGGGCCATCAGCAAGAGGACCAGCCCGACCGCGGCCACGAACACGATCAGCCGGTTGCGATCCCGGGCCCGCCGGTTGGCCGGATAGTTCCGGCCAACCGGGCGCTTGCCTGGGGTTCGTGAAAACACGCGCCGGCCTCCCTAGCGCAGGTTGTAGAAACAACCCAGACCGGGGTACACCGCCAGGTCTTCCAGCTCTTCTTCGATGCGCAGCAGCTGGTTGTACTTGGCGATGCGATCGCTGCGGCACAGGCTGCCCGTCTTGATCTGGCCGGCGTTGGTGGCCACGGCCAGGTCGGCGATGGTGGTGTCGGCGGTCTCGCCGCTACGGTGGCTGATCACGTTGGTGTAGCGGGCCTTCTTGGCGATGTCGATGGTCTCCAGGGTCTCGCTCAGGCTGCCGATCTGGTTCAGCTTGATCAGGATGCTGTTGGCGCAGCCTTCGACGATGCCGCGGCGCAGTCGCTCCGGATTGGTGACGAACAGGTCGTCGCCCACGATCTGGACCCGGCCACCGAGGGCCTCGTACATCTTGCCCCAGCCGGCCCAGTCGTTCTCATCCAGGCCATCCTCGATGCTCATGATGGGGTAGGCGTTCACCAGCTCCTTGTAGAACTCGACCAGTCGCTCGGGTTCCCAGTCCTCGCCGCCTTCGGCCTCCAGGTGGTACTTGCCGTCCTTGTGGAGTTCGCTGCTGGCCACGTCCAGGGCCAGGACGATTTCCTCGCCGGGCTTGTAGCCGGCCTTCTCGATGGCCATGGTCAGGAAGTCCAGGGCCTCGCGGTTGCTGCCCAGGTTGGGGGCGAAGCCGCCCTCATCCCCGACACTGGTGGCCAGGCCCTTCTCGCTCAGCAGCTTCTTGAGGGTGTGGAAGGTCTCGGCACCGTAGCGCAACGCCTCGGCGAAGGTGGGGGCGCCCACGGGCATGATCATGAATTCCTGGATGTCCACGTTGTTGTCGGCATGGCTGCCGCCGTTCAGCACGTTCATCATGGGCACGGGCAGGGTGCGCGCGCCGGTGCCGCCGATGTACTGGTACAGGGGCAGGCCCACGGACTCGGCGGCGGCCTTGGCCACGGCCAGGCTCACGCCCAGGATGGCGTTGGCGCCCAGCTTGCTCTTGTTGGGGGTGCTGTCCATCTCCAGCATGATGCGGTCCACCAGCAGTTGATCCGTGGCGTCCACGCCCACCAGTTCCTCTTCCAGACTGCGCACGTTACCCACGGCATCCAGCACGCCCTTGCCCAGGTAGCGGTCCTTGACTCCGTCCCGCAGCTCGATGGCCTCATGCTCGCCGGTGCTGGCGCCGCTGGGCACTCCGGCCCGGCCCACGCTGCCATCTTCCAAGAACACATCCACCTCGATGGTGGGGTTGCCCCGCGAGTCCAGAATTTCCCGTGCCTGAATGATTTCGATGTTGCTCATGCCATGCCTCCCATGCGATTCCCGTTCGGGTTCTAGTTCCTGTTCGTCGGGAGGATAGGTCCGTCACGGTGGGGTGTCAAGGTGGACCGTGCCCGGTACGCGCGTGACGGTTGACCTTTCGGGGGACTTGGCTCTATTTTCGCAGCGGTTGATCTAGCCCAGTTCAATCTCAGTCCAGTCCAGTCCAGTCTAGTCCAAGTCCGCAGGAGTATTCATGTTCGACCGGCAAAAGGATCTACGCCTCATCCGCCGCTGCAAACGCGGCGACGAGGCGGCGTTCGCCGAGATCCTGGCCACGTACCGGACTCCCATCTACAACCTCTGCTACCGCATGACGCGCAACCAGGAGGATGCCGTCGATCTGGGGCAGGAGGTCTTCATCAAGGTTTTCAACCTCCTGGATCGCTTCGACGAGAACTACGCCTTCAGCAACTGGTTCTTCCGCATCGCCACCAACCACTGCATCGATTTCCTGCGCCGCAAGCGCTTGCATTTCCAGTCCATCGAAAGCAGCATGGGGGCCGATGGGGAAGAATTCGAGCTCCAGCTGCCCGACCCCGGCCCCGCTCCGGACACGGTACTGCAGCGCAAAGAGGCCCTCAGCCGGCTGGAGGAGGTCATCGCGGATCTGCCCCCGCATTACAAGGCCATCACCCTGTTGCGGCACGATCAGCAGCTCAGTTACGAGGAGATCGCCGAGGTGCTGGACTTGCCCTTGGGCACGGTCAAGGCTCGTATCCACCGGGCCCGCAACATGATCCAGCAGATGCTGAAGGCCCGTTCGTATGAAATCTGACGGTCGATTTTTTTGTGAAACAATGGCCGGAGAGCCCCGTATTGGGCCACAGACAGGCGATCCATTCAATGTCGGGGGACAAGACGCCTGTTCTCTGGGTGGTTGCTGTCGGCTCCAAGCCGGTGGCAACCACCTAAGCCAACGGATTTGCCGGATGGGCTGCCATGACCCATGCCATCCGGAGAGGCGACGTCCCACCACTTGAGGAGGAGGTGATCATGGTCCGCAAAGATAACCCTGGAGGCGCGCCCCTGGAATGCGGGGCGTGCCGCGACCAGATGCAGGAATACCTGGACGGGACCCTGGACAAGACCAGCGGGCTTTCCGTCTTTCTCCACATGCGCGCTTGCGCCGAGTGCCAGGCGGAGCACGACCGGCTGGCTGGTCTTTTCCGCTTGCTGGGCGATCTGCCGGATCACGAACCGCCGATCGACTTCGACGAGAAAATCCTCGCGTCCGTGAACTACGCCGGATATAAGGCCATGGAGGGGATCCGCCGCGCGCGGGTGCCGGCCTTCCTGGAGGAGGAGTCCTTGCCGGCTTTCGTGCGGGCCCGGGGTATCCGCATCGCGGGACTGGTGCTGGCGGTGACCGCCGTGGGCGCCCGGTTCGTCTTGGACGCGCCGACTTATCTGGACGCGGCCGCGGTCGTGGGAATTTTGCCGGAGTTGCTGGTGCGCTTGCAGGCCGTCGGCCGGCGGGTGGCTCTGGGCATGGCCTGGGCTCGGAACACCGGTCGTTGATCATGACGTTAGGACAGACCATGGGCATCGGATGTCGGCAATACGGAGCAGAACGGGCTTCCATGAGAAGCCGGGTTGTCGTCTGCGTATTTCTGCTCGGTTTGCTGGTTGTGATCGGGGAAGCCATCGCTCAGGAAGCCACCCCGCCTTCGTCTTCCCGTCCATCGCGTGCTTTCGTCTTCACCTCCGACCAGGGCCAGGCGGCCGCGCGGGACAGCTTGCGTCGCAAGATCGAGCTTTATTCCCGGGCCATCAGCGGCCTGCGGGACAGCCTGTCCCTTGATGAACTGGATATTCAGCTTTCGGAAGAGCAGCGGGCCCGCTTGCGGGAATCCATCGAGGATTTCACCACCGTGGTCGAGGGCATCGGTCAGGAACTGGGGGAGATGGAACTGGAGATATCCAACAACCGCATCAGCTTCCTGGACCCGACGGGTGAAGGGATCGTCATCGACGTGCCGGAGAATCTGGATGAGCAGATCTCGCAGGGGTTTCAGATCCTGCAGGAGGTCATCCTCCAGGACATGCCGGACGACACCCGGCAGGAGGTGCGGCGTTCCTGGAACTGGGGCGTGCCCGCGGAGCGGGAAAGCTCACCCGAACGCCAGATCGTGCGAGGTAATGTCGTCAAAATTCATGAAGGGGCGCAGATCACAGCCGGTCAGGATGTGCGCGGCAACGTGGTGGTGGTCCTGGGAGACGCGCAGATCAGTGGCCGGGTGGATGGCAAGGTGATCGTGTTACTCGGCAATCTGGTCATCGACGAGACGGCCGAAATCACCGATGATGTGGTCACCGTGGGCGGCTTCATCAGCCAGGATCCGGGAGCGCAGATCAGCGATGTGACGGTAGTCGACCCTCTGCCCGGTTTGATGGACGGAGATTTGGGTTGGCTGATCACCGGCGGGCCTTGGGGCCTATTGTCGGCCCTGGGGGAGTTGCTGCTGATCCTGATGCTGTCCCTCATGACCATGGCCCTGACGCCGCGGGCGAATCTGGAACGGGTCCAGGAGACCCTCAACACGCGGGCTGGAGCCAGTTTCCTGGTCGGAGCGGTGGGTTCCCTGGTGCTGACCCTGCTGGGGGCGATCCTTATCGGCATTCTGGTGGTGGCGGTCATCGGCATTCCCGTGGCTTTGCTGGTCCTGGTGGCGATGCTGCTGATGGGGGTCCTGTCCATCTCCCTGGTGGCGGTGGTGCTCGGACGCCGGGTTTGCCAACTCGTCTCCGGGTCCTGCGGGAACGATTGGCTGCTGCTGGTCGTGGGGGTGCTGCTGCTGGACTCCGTGAGCCTGCTGGGGCACATGGCGGGCTTGTTCCCCGGCTTCGAGAGCGGTGCACAGGGCCTGATCATTATCGGCGCGGGGTTGAAACTGGTGGCCTTCCTTTGCGGGCTTGGCGGCTGGCTCCTGGGGCGCTTCGGATACGCCCGATAACCTCCGCAGATATCTTCTGCGAATTATTCCCCATATTTTTTGACAAATAACCCAGTTGGGCTCGGTTTTGTGCTGGTGTTTGTGTTTTTGGGTGCGTGTTTTTCCCTATGTTTTGGGTAAAAATACACAAATTTAAGACACTTGCTCCCCCCTTTTGGCCCGGAATCAAAATATCACGAAAAAAGAATCTTTGTAAGTTTTTGCCAATTAATAACTTATTTTATCCAAAGGCCGGTGCGGAGATAGGACCCATCAGGGCCGGAAATGCCGGGTTTCAGGAACGGATCCTGCCTTTTCCTGGGTAAAGACCAGCACTGTGGCTTGTGATGGATGATGAAGCCGGCTGGTTCCCCAAAAGGGAAGGACAAGGATCATGATGACGTTCGCCAAAAAACTGAGCCCCACCCTCGCCATTCTGGTCTTGGCCATTCTCCTCATGTCCGCAGGGGGCGTTCAGGGTTCGGAATCGGTGACCATGGCCAACGGGCTGCGGGTTCATCTGTACGGCGCGGCTGAAATTGCTGCGCAGCCTTCCCTGTGTGGTATCCCGCTCTCGGCGACCGATGCCAGGTACGTGCCTTACGACGAGGACCAGGTCCTGGCCGCCTTGGAGGCCATGCGTGGCTTCGACGTGACCCTGGACGTGGATGTCTACCTTCTGCCCGCCCCTCCGGCCGCCGTGGCCAGCAGCTACGCCAGTGGCAACAATATCTACCTGGCCCCGGGCACCGGCACCATCGCCGCTTCCACCCAGGCCTACATCGTGACCCATGAGATGGGCCACGTCCTGACTTGGGCTTTCATGGATAACAGCAGTAGCCGCTGGAGCGCCTACATGGAGCTGCGGGGCCTCTCCAACGAGGATAACGGCCCCTCCGCGGCCCACGCCAACCGTGCCCGTGAGATCGTGGCCGAGGATTTCCGTCATCTCTTTGGCGGGGATCTGGCCACCAGCACCGGCAGCATCGAGAACCGCGCGCTGGAACTCCCGGACCAGGTGGACGGCCTGATGGACCTGCTGAGTGGTTTCCTGGCCGAGCGGCCTGCCGCCGAGGTCATGCGCCATGCGGCCAAGGCTTTTCCCAACCCCTGCAACCCTCGCACGACTATCTCGCTGGAACTGCCCAGCGGCACGGTGGGCCAGGTCCGTCTGGATGTCTTCGACGCGCGTGGGCACCGGGTCCGCAGTATCGATGGTGGCCGCATCCAGGGCGGTAACGTCATGGTGGACTGGAACGGGAACGATGACCGGGGTACCGGCGTGGCCAGTGGGCGCTACCTGTATGTGCTGCGGGCCGGGACCGTCCAGGCTCAGGGTAGCTTGACACTGGTCCGTTAGAGACCTGGGTTCTGCATGAAGGGAGGTCACGCAATCGGGTACCCACGGGCGCTTCGTCCGGAAAACTAAAGTTGTGCCCCTGAAATTGTTGGCCGCACTCTTCTTGCCCTGCCCAGGGCATGGAGATCTACGGCAAAAACTTCCAGCCACCGCGCTGCCCAAGACGTAACTGCAAGGCCCACAAAGGGTACGACAACCCCCAGCAGTGGTCCAAATGGGGCACATACACCAAAAAGCCCTCAGGACAGTGTATACAACGGTTCAAATGCAAAGTCTGTGGTGACACCTACAGTAGACAAGCCTTCAGCTGGGACTACTGGCTGAAGAAGCCCCAAAACCTCCATACCCTCGTGATGTCTGCCGTTGG
>PDQT01000075.1 GCA_002747875.1 bacterium DOLZORAL124_64_63 | reverse complement strand
GGTGATGACGGCCAGGCCCAGAGCCTCGGTCTTCAGCGCCAGACCGGGACCCGAGGTGGTGGTGATGCCCAAACGACCCGCGAAGCTGGCCCCGATGGCGGTGCAGATACCCGCGATCTCGTCCTCCATCTGGCAGGTCACCACGTCGTAGTTTTTCATCAACGCCATGTACTGCAGGATGTCCGTGGCCGGGGTGATGGGATAGGAGCCCAGGAAGGCCTTCAGACCGGCCTGGTGCGCCCCCACGGCCAGACCGATGGCCACGGCCTGGTTACCCATGATGTTGCGGTAGGTCCCGGGGTGCACATCCTTGACCGGGGGCACCTCATAGCGGCCCTGGAACAGACGCAGAAGCTGGCCGTGGTTATAACCGGCCTTCAGGGCTCGGGTGTTGGCCTCGGCCAGTTCGGGCTTCTTGGCGAATTTGGCCTGCAACCACTCCAAGGTGGGTTCGCAGGGGCGGCTGAAAAGCCAGTACATCATGCCCAAGGTGTAGAAATTCTTGCAGCGCAGCACGTCCTTCTTGCTCAGGTCCATGCCCTCCAGCGCCTCGACGGTGCGCTGGTTGATGTCTTCCTGGATGACGCGATACCCGGCCAGGGTGCCGTCCTCTAGGGGGTTGGTATCCAGATGGGCCTTGGCCAGATCTTTTTCCGCGAAATTGCCGATGTTGGCCAGAATGATCCCACCGGGCTTCAGATCTTGGTAGTTGGTGATCAGCGCCGCGGGGTTCATGGCCACCAGCACGCTGGGGGCATCGCCTGGAGTGTAAATGTCGCGGGAACTGAAGTGGATCTGGAATCCGGAAACGCCCGCCCGGGTGCCCGCCGGGGCACGGATCTCTGCGGGGAAGTCGGGAAAAGTGGCCAGATCGTTGCCGACCTTGGCCGTGGTGTCGGTAAACTGGGTACCTGTCAACTGCATCCCGTCACCGGAATCGCCGGCGAAGCGGATGGTGACATCGTCTTGCCTGATGAGTTCGGAAGACATGAGTTTAGGGTCGCCTCCTTACCCTGCAGTTCCGCGCGCCCTGCTGGCGGAATAGAGGGAATAGGGGTCCTGGGCGTCCCGGTCTGAAACCTGAAAAATTCCGCGGGAAACCCCAAAGAAATTTGACGGCATCGTAGACCGGGCGAATGATTCCCTCCACAAGGGGAGGAAGCCTCATTTTGAGGCAGTAACAGCTAATGTATAGCGATAAATCAGGAAAGCCAGAAATTGCATGTCTGCGAAACCTGCTATTCCCCTTATCCGCAGGAAACAGGACGACTCGGCGATGCCATCACGGGCATCACGGGCATCACGAGCATCACGGGCAACACGGTCAAGCCACAGGAGGTCAGCCCTCGTCCAGCCCCAGCTCGATATCCACGGCCAGATCCTCGGTCAGGGCCTCCAGCTTCACCTTGAGGGCCTCGACAGCCTCGTCAGCGGGCATCTCGAATTCGGCCACGGCACGGAAAAGCTCATCTCCGCTGTTGGGCGCGGGTTCGGTCCAGGAGGCGAACTGGAGCAGATTCACGCCGCCTTCCTTGAGAGCCGCCGTCACGCGGCGCACGATGCCGGGCTGGTCCACGCCCACCACTTCCAGTTCCGCCATGGGGACCTGGCCCACCTCGATGGGAGCGCCGCCCGTCACGGAGTGGACCTGCAAGCCTTCCAGGGCGCCGATGGCGTTGGCCAGGGCGTCGCGACGCTCCTCGGCCACGGCCACCTCGATGATACCGGCAAACTGGCCCGCCAGGTTGCTCATGCTGCTGGACAGCCAGTTGCCCTCGTGATCGGCCACGACACGGGCCAGGCTCTCGACAATTCCAGGATGGTCCGCGCCCACGACGGTGATGACCAACTGATTCATATTCAGACTCCAGGGGATCGGGTCATTGTGTTAATATGGGCAAAGTACGCTCACAACCGGCCCAACCCAAGAGAAAGTTCGGCCCCACCCCATATCCTCAGCCCGGTGAAAGGCCCCCCATGGAAAAGAGAATCTGGCACGCAGCATACGACGAAAACACCCCCATCGACCCGGATGTCGAGCGTATCGACCTGGCGCGGCAATTCCAACGCACGGTGGAGAAATTCGGGAACCGGCCCGCGGTCCATTTCATGAACCGCAGCATGAACTATCTGGAGTTGGACGACCACGTGGGTCGCTTCGCCGCCGCTCTGCAAGACCTGGGCGTGACCAAAGGCACCAAGGTGGCGGTGCATCTGCCCAACCTGCCGCAAACCATCATCGCCATCACGGCCACCCTCCGTCTGGGCGGGCAAGTGGTGATGACCAATCCCCTGTACGTGGGACCGGAGATCGAGCATCAGTGGCACGACGCCGACTGCGAGGTGGCCGTCACCATGGACTATCTCTACGACCAGGTTCTGCGCGAGGTCCGGGACAGGTTGCCTATCCGGCACTACATCGTCGCCAGCATCCCCGAATACCTGCGCTTCCCCCTCAAGCAGCTGGCGCCCCTGAAGCTGAAGAGAAACAACCCGCCGCTGGTGGCCCGGATAGGCCGGGGCGAGGACGTGCTCTTCTTCTCCGAACAGATCAACACCCATCGACCGTTGAAGGAAATCGCGGACATCGATTTCGACGACCTGGCCGCCCTGCAGTACACCGGGGGCACCACCGGAGTGGCCAAGGGGGCCATGCTCAGCCACGGCAACATCCTCAGCAACGTGCAGCAGATCCGGGCCTGGTTCCCCAACACGGTGGCCGGCCAGGAGGTGCTGATGGCCGCCCTGCCCTTCTTCCACATCTTCGGGTTGACGGGCTGCATGATGTGGGCGCATCGGATCGGCGCCGGGATCGTGCTGGCCCCGAACCCGCGGGATATCAAGTCTCTGGTCAAGAGCATCAGCAAACACAAGGTCAGCCTTTTTCCCGCCGTGCCGGCCATGTTCAACGCCATCAACATGTATCCCGGCATCGAGCGCGTGGACATGAGCAGCATCAAGAGCTGCTTCAGCGGTTCGGCCCCCCTGCCGGTGGAGGTGTTGCAACGCTTCGAAGAACTGACGGACTGCCGCATCGTGGAAGGTTTCGGGCTGACGGAGTCCTCCCCCATCACCCACGGCAACCCCATGCGCGGCGTGCGCAAGATGGGCAGCATCGGCACGCCGTTCCCGGGCACGGATGCGCGCATCGTGGATGTGGCCACGGGCCGCACGGAGATGGAACCGGGCGAAGAAGGCGAGCTGATCATCAAGGGCCCGCAGGTCATGCAGGGCTACTGGAACCGCCCCGACGAAACGGCCCTGGCCCTGCGCGACGGCTGGCTTTTCACCGGCGACCTGGCGGCCATGGATGACGAAGGCTACTTCGTCATCGTGGGGCGCAAGAAGGACATGATCATCGCCAGCGGCTACAACATCTATCCCGATGAGATCGATCGGCAACTGATGGCGCACCCCAAGGTGATGGAGGCCTGCACCATCGGCATCCCGGATCCCAAGCGGGGGGAGACCATCAAGAGTTTCGTGGTGCTGAATGAAGATGAGGAAGCCACGGGCGAGGAGCTGCGGGCCTACCTGCTGGATAATCTGGCCCGCTACAAGGTTCCCCGGCTGTATGAATTCCGCTCCACGCTGCCCAAGAGCAGCATGATGAAGCTGCTGCGGCGCGAGCTGCGGGACGAAGAATTGAATGCCATCAGCGGCCGCAAAAGTAAGAAAAAGAAACGCTGAGTGGCCGGAATCTTGATTTGTCCGGGCGGTCACCGAGCTCGCCGTTGGCTACCGGCGAATCCTAGACGGGCCACCGATTGATTATTGAAAATTTCAGGGGCGCGACTTATCGCTCAAAATGGCTTCCATGGCGGGGTCGCGACCCTCGGAATAGTCCTGCCAGGTAAGGGGAGCGGGAATATCGGGCACCAGCATGTCCTCATCATGCCCCCCCCACCGGAACCGCTTCGTCGAGTACCGAACCCGGAGTCCGGAATAGGGCAACGAGAACTCATTGAGCTGACCGAAGCGATCTGTCCGATTGCCCATCGCTTCACCCACCACCAGGGCCCCGGCCTTGTCGACGAATTCTTGTGCGTTAAGGCAAGCCGCGGAAAAGGTCGCGATGCCCGTGATGACGTAACACTGGCCAATGTCCCCGGCATCCCTATGTGACGCGACGGCAGCAATAAGCGGGCGGAACACCCCCGACCCCCCGCCTGTGTTATAGCGGAGATCCAACACGAAACGCTCAATGGGCCGGGTATCCACAATTTCATCGATCTGGTCGATGAAACCGGCCATCGGCTTCTGTTTATCCTCTCGGCAGCGGACCCCCCGGACATACAGGGTCTTCGAGTCGGGGAGGTACTTCAGCCAATAGTTATCCCAGCAGGAAAGATAAAGTGGCTCAGCCTTATCCGCAGGAAAGGCAAAAATGAAATCAGACCTTTTGAAATCCAGGTTCAAGTCAAGACGACACTGCCTGCGGTCGCCACGGTCGGTTGCCACAACCAAATCGATGGCGCCGTCTTCGCTCACGATCCCGAGGTGCTCAGCAACGGCCATCAGGCGCAAGAGCCGTGGGGTCCTGTACCGGATCCACGATTCGGTTTCATGAGGAATCAAAACTCGAATCGCCCCGAGCACATCGCTGATGGGCTTTCCCCCGATCTCCAGCACACGGCCACCGACAATATCAGCACATGGCTTCGGTGCCAGCATCACCCGCAGATCATCCCCGAAAAATTCATACTGAATAGGGAGACGGGGCGGCCTGACCGCGAATTCAAGAGTCGTATGCGCATCATCCAGCGATGCGACGAGTTCCATCAGCCGGAACGTAAAATCGAGGTCGGAAAGTGTGTCGCA
This sequence comes from bacterium DOLZORAL124_64_63, assembly GCA_002747875.1. GTDB lineage: Bacteria > Krumholzibacteriota > Krumholzibacteriia > LZORAL124-64-63 > LZORAL124-64-63 > LZORAL124-64-63. The sequence goes on along the minus strand of PDQT01000075.1, from coordinate 4,214 downwards.
TTCTTTCGCGATGGTGCCGGCCAGCGAGTCGAACGCGGCCTCAGAAGTGAATCTAAACGGTTCGATGTGCAGCATTGGCAGGGTGGTGGTCAGGTATTCCAGATCAGCCCGCCGTTTTTCGGCCCCCGACAACCCGGATTTCATGCCGCCCCTGATTCTTGTTGGCCGCAACGATACTTCGTCGACAAGGAGCCGCCCCTTTCCATTTGTCACGACTTGGAGGTCGAAAGAAGCACAACCGGGCGGGGCCTGGATTATCCGCGAATCCGAATACCAGTCGGTAGTTCCGGGAGCTGGTTTCAGCAGCCACTGATTGATTCGCTGGCCCTGGGCCGAGCGGGCAATGATGCCGATCTGGCACTGCCACCTCCGGCCGGTTGGCGAGAGGACGTCTAGGCCGCGCAACATGCCGGAGAAATGGAAAATGGAACCGGACTCGACCGGGATATTCTGGTTTAAAATTATCCACGTGTCGGCCTCACCAATCCCCTGCAGCAACGCGGCGCGTTCACCTACAGCGGCATCCGTGCTGGGCGCGAGGGCAAGGCCTTGATTCTCCTTACTCTTTTCGTCGCCGACAATCCAGAAATCCCAAGCGGACGGTTGGTTGTCCACCCAGGACTCAAAGCCTCCGTTAGCGACCAGCTCTTCACTGGTCGCGAAACCGGAGGAAAGGGTGTCCGCTTGGGCCAGGGTCGGCTGAACCGTCAAGAGCACCAGACTGGTAAGGAACAAGGCGAAGTAACGCATCACGGGGAACTCCTCTTTTACTGTGGCCACATTTTCCGGAAAATGCGGCTTCGCCAGACCAACGTTAATGCTGTTGACTGCACTGATCCTTGGAGGGCGAGAGAAACCCTCGAGAAATCGTAGCCATAGCAAACGCCACGACCATCGGAATTGGAGTAGCTGGCGACAAGATCGCCACGAATCATACTCAGTGCAGCGGTGGCAGCCCCGACGATGACAAAAGAAGGCAAGATGATGAATCTCCGAATCATTGCACAACCCTTTTGTTGATGATCGAGTCCATCATTTTTTATACCAAATCAAACTATCACATAACCAACACAATAACAACGATTTAAAACTTCTTTATTTTTCCATGGCTCAATATGTCTCAAAATCTGGGACACTTCCCATTTTCCTGGGACACCATCCCCCACCCAATCAAAAAAAAACCGCCCACGGATTAACCGTAGGCGGGCCCCAGAACCAAGTTCTAGCCAAATATTACCCTATCCTGTATTTCTCCAATTTTCTGTATAAAGAACTCCGGCTCATCCCAAGCATCCGCGCCGTCACGGCCTTCTTTCCCTTTGCCACTCGTAGCGCATAAACAATCCGTTCCCGTTCATCCGCAAAGGGCAGGACCCGACCACCAGCGCCCATCTCCTTGGCCTTGAGTTCAGCGGTGCCGACCACCAGCTCATCCCCGGAATCCACCACCGTAACCCCAACCGCGCCACTAATGGTGAACTGCAAGTTGATCTGCCGTGCCACGGCCACCAACTCCCGGACATTCCCCGGCCAAGCATATTCCAGTAAGACTTTAATGCTCTCGCTATCCAGGTAGTGGGGCAACAAACGTGGCTCACCCACCGCCAGGGAAAGGAAGTGTTCCAGCAGTGGTATGATGTCCTTGGGGCGATTTTTCAGGGCCGGCAGTGAGAGGGTTGCCCCACAGAGCCGATAAAAGAGATCGCTCCGGAACCTGCCATCCTTGCTGGCCTGTTTCAGGTCCACGTTGGTGGCCGCGATCAAACGCAGATTCACCTGACGCGGCTCAGGATCGCCCACGGCCTGGAAATAGCCGTCTTCCAGAAGGCGCAGGATCTTGGCCTGCTGATCCAGAGGCATGTCACCAATTTCATCCAGGAACAAGGTGCCGCCATCGGCCAACTCTGCATAACCGATCCGGCTGTCATCCGCTCCACTGACCGAGCCCTTCACATGACCGAAAAATTCCCGTTCGAATATGGCAGGCGAGATAGAAGCCATATTAACGGTGACCAACTGGCCTTTCCGGTTGCTTTTCTGATGCAAGCGGCGGGCGATGAGTTCCTTGCCTGTGCCGGTATCACCGCGGATCAGGATCGGGACATCCATGCGGGCGTATGCGTCGCACATGGACAGGACGATTTCCATTTCCTTGCTACGATAGACGATGTGACCCTCATGTTCCTGGGCGGCCTGGAGGTCTTTTTGACGAGTTGCCGCTTCGCCCCTTAACTCAAAAATTTGCTTCAATTGGCGATCAGCGCGCATGGACCACCAAGTGAGCTTGATGCCGCCGAAGTATTCCAGAGCGCTGGCGGCGATCCGCCAGGCATCGTTCAGGAGTTCCACTTCCTGCTCTGGGTTCTGCCCCGATTCACGGACAATCAATTCCGCCCAGGTAAGACGACTGATAGCCAGTTCGAACTGAGCCCCGATTTCCTCGAGAATGGCGCAGGAAGAGGCGATCAACTCCAGAGCGTCTGCCGGTCTTTTCTGCAGCAGGCGGGCTTGGGAGAGCACGCGCAAGGTCACCGCTTCTTCGAAACGGTCACCTTGCTGTCGGGTGAGTTCGAGAGCTCTGTTGAGAGCAGGCAAGCCCTTGGAGACCCGGCCTTGCAGGATGTAGGTTTCGCCGATGCGGCGTTGCAGTTCGGAGACGACATCGCCTTCGGGAGCCAGGGGTTCGGCGATAGCCATGGAGCGGGCGTAGAAACGGTGGGCGTCCTTGTATTTGTTCTGGTCCCGATAGACGTCGCCCAGGAATTCAAGGGCGAGGGCTTCCTCTCGGGACATGCGTTCGGCTTGGGCGAGGGTGTAGCCCGCCGTCAGGTTCTGCTGGGCGGATTCGAAATCACGGGTCATGCGGTAGACATTGCCGAGGGCGATGTGGGCAAAACACTGGCGGTGGGGCCACTCGCCATCCTTTCCGAGGATTAGAGATTCCGTCAGGGATTCCATGGCTTTTTCGAGGAGGCCGGCCTTATACAAGGCAATCCCGCCATTGAGTTTGGCCTGTGAGAGAAGGAACGGATTTTCTCGGTCGGATAGGATGGTATTGGCGCGTTCGAACCATTCGGCTGCCTTGTTGTATTCACTTTGCCGGACAAAATGCAGCCCGATGGTATTCGCCACTCGAGCGACCATGAATGGTTTTTCCTGAATCAGATAAAATCCATAGGCCGCTTCCAAATCTTGAAGGGCCTGTTGAGTATCTCCAATACAGGAAAGATTGTGCCCGCGAATCCGCAAGGCCTCACCAGTCAAGTGATGGGATTGATCCCTGAAAACACCGATTAATGGGGTAATGGCTTGAATTGCCTCAAGAGAATTTCCTGAACTAAAATCCCACAATACCCGTAAGAACTGGACCTCGGGTTCCTGGGCCAATCCAAGGTCATCGGCTATATTCATCAGCCCTTCAAAATCGTCGTAAGCCCTTACCCCCCAGAGGCAACGCCCAAAAGTTCAATCACCTCAACAGGAGGAATAACTTCCTCCACAAGAACCGGGATGTCGTACCGAATACTCGAAAGTAACTGCTCCAACGCCTCCTGTGGCTTGTCTTCATCTAATAATCTCTGAGCAACTCGAAACGGGACTTCCTTCACAAAGATACCTTTGTCGAAATCCTGAAAATTTATCGGGAACCCCATATTATCCCCCCGTGACTCCGGCGCAACTCGAAAGATTGAAACAATCTATTCCTGTCGAATTCATCCCATTGTGAATCCAGAATAATCACTGGCAAACCATAAGGGGATACTGGAATCAGAACGAAGGCAGGAGAACGATAATTACTATTTTCACCCGCTCCATTGAAATTCCCGTCCCAAATTTCATCAATATAACCAACTCCGTCCCCGGGGTCCCCATTACCCCCGTCAATAACAACAGTCCGAACAACAATCGGGCGCTCTGCTGGCCGCGCCTCACACGATGCCGGATTAACCAGCACACCAAGCCCGACTATTGCGAAAACCCCGAACAGCCACCCTGGTATCAAAAATCTGGCCCTTGTCACCATCTCTGGCCCCTTTTCCCCAAGAGAACTTTCAAAAACGAGAATACTTTTTCCCTTTTGTCGACATTCCGGACAAAACTCAAAAAGAGTAAAGTAGCAAGTACACTTTCTCACAAATTTCCAATCTGCGTCAAGTCTAAAGTGTCCCAAAATGAGATACCCTTCCGGCCTCATAAGACACGATGTCCCCCCC
>PDQT01000251.1 GCA_002747875.1 bacterium DOLZORAL124_64_63 | reverse complement strand
TGCCAATAGAGGATGAAGTCCAGGGCGTCGGGATGGACGGGCTCGGCATGTCGGTCGGCAGGGCCCAGGGCCACCAGGCGCCGGGCCAGTTCGCGGGCGGCGGGGTCATCCTGATCGAAGGCGATGCTGGCCGCGTCCAGGCGGGCCTTGTCCAGTCCCCAGCGGCGCAGGGCGCTCCGCGCCTCGGCGATGGGGCCCGTCAGTTGGGGACAGTCCATGTTCCGGCTCGCCGGCAGGGTCAGGTGGGCCCAGGGCCGCGCGTCGGTGACGGTCAGATCCGTGTCCGGTTGCAGGTCCCGGACCATGTGGGCCCACGGGGTGTCCGCGGAAGGATTGGCTTCGGGAGGGCACACCAGCAGATAGAGACGATCCCAGGGCAGGGCGTGCGTCCGGTAGCCGGGCAGGTCTTGGTAGAAGCGGACCACATCCTGATCCCGGGTGGGGATGAGGTCCGCCTGGTCGCCGGTCCCATCCCGCGCGTGGGCCCAATCCCGCGCGTCGGTTGCGGGGCGCACCCGGAAGGTCAGCTCTTTCCAGACGGGAGCCCGGGGGTGATGGCTGTTGGGGCGGCAGATCAAATCCGGCAGAGGTTGGGGCGTGCCCGCGCGCAGCCGCAGGGGGCCGCTGCCCACGGGCCAGTTCCAGCCCGCGCGCCGCACCGCGACGGCGGTGGCCGGGTGGGCCAGCAGGTAGGGGAAGCGCGCCTGCGGTTCGGGCAGGCGGATGGCCAGGGTGTTGTCCCGCCTGATGGAAACGGCGCGCGCCCGCATGTTGAACCAGGTCCACAACGGGGTGCGATTCCCTTGACCGGGGCAATCCTGGTTCAGGGCCCAGGCGTCGGCCACATCTTGGGCCCTGACCACCGCGCCATCCCAGAACCGGGCCCCGGGGCGAATCTTGAAAACCCAGAGGGTGCTGTCCTCGGTGCAGGACCAGGAGGAGGCCAGGCCGGGTTGCAACCGCCCGGCGCAATCCACGGTGACCAGGGTCTCGTAGAGATGGGAGAAGACCAGGCGTTCGGACGGGTTGTGGGGGATGGGCGCGCGGTTGGGCAGGACGCTGTCGGTCAGGGCCACCACCAGGGTGGCACCGGGCCGGGCTTCGCCGCTCAGCGCGTCGCAATGGGTCCGCCGGTCCAGGGGACCGTCCCGGCCGGGCCACTGGAGCGATGGCGATGGCGTGGGCGTGGGGCTTGGGTTGCTACGTTTTGCGGGCAGATGGGCACAACCTGCCGCCAGCAGAGCGGACAGCCATAGCAGGGGGATCATCCTTCGGCAGATTTGGGGCTTTTCCAGCAAGAATCCCGATCCTCACGTTGGTTGCGGGCGCGGGTTGGATACACCGCCGACCTCGCAAGATTCCCGGTCCCGGTTTTGGCCGGCAGCATCTTATCATGGGGAAGTGTTTGGTTTATAAAGAAAAATGTCCTGAGGGACGATGCCCTCGCTGATTTTTCGCGGAAACCCAGCGGTGCAAACAGATGCCTAAGACAATCCCATTGTCATCACTGCTATCACGGTTTTCGCAGTACGGTACATTGATGGGTTACCCTTCGACTAGCGTTGGTGACTCCAAGCATTCGGCCGATTTCGAAGTTGCCGGGATCTATCCTGCTAAGAGGCCCGAGGTACATCCTCAATTGAGCGATTCCCCAACGAATCCGCCATCGCCCCGAGTACCCGCCGGCGGGTATTGGCCCGTGACCGGCCCTGCCCCGACACCGCCCCGACCCGACCTTGTCGGAAGCGCCGCCATTGGGTATCCTCCCCAAAAGACTCGCTCCGCCGTGTCACCATGCCCCCAGCCAAGGATGGACTTCTCGCTCGTGAACAATCCCCGCTGCCCCCAATGCGACCACACCTTCGCGTGGATCGGCGCCCTCAAGCAGATTCTGGGGCCGGGCCGTCGCGGCTCCGCCCTCTGGGGCGCTCTGTGCCCGGAGTGCGGTGCCGATCTGCGCGTGCCCATGGCCCGGGTGCTGCTGATCGTGGCCTCGGGTGTCTTCTTCGGCAGCCAAAGTTCCACCTTGCTGGTGCTGAGCGCGCTGAGCCGGGTCGAATTCTACGCGGCGCAGCTTTTTCTGATCCTGGGGTTTTACGCCATCGCCATCTTCATCTTCCTGAAATTGGAGCTTGCGGAATGACCAGGGCCTTGGCCACACCCCGACCGACATTCGCGCGGCGTCTGTCCCTGTGGCTGATGACGGCGGCCATGGTGTTGATCATCGGGCTCAAAAGCCATGGCGGCCCCTTGCCCGGGGTGCCGTGGCATTATCTGGGCTGGCCTTTGGTGGGGGCCTCCTTGGCCTTGGCCTGGTGGCGTGACGGTCGGGGCCGCGGTCACGGCCGTTTGGACGAGGACGCGGGCAGGGCCGTAGGCACGGGTACGGACATGGCGGGTACGGACACGGTCGCACCCCCGGATGCCGAAAGCTGGGCCAAGACAACGGTGCTGCTGACCTGGCTGATCGGCGTCCTGTATTTCACCCGCATCGACGGCGACACCTCCGACGCCCACGTGCTGGAACTGATCCTGACCCTGGGTGTCGGCATCCTGCTACTGTCGGCCCTGGCGGCCAGGTACTGGCTGAAGGATAAGTTGGACTACAGCTGGGTGCGCGGCCGCTGGTCCCTGAAGATGTGGTTGTGGTTCCCGCTGGGGTTCCTACTGGCCTACACCTTCCTTTATTTCTACTTCCACCACTGGACGCCGACGCTGCACCACAGTTGGCCCCTGCCCCTGGAAGGGCCGCGCGGTGGTGCCCTGTGGCGACTCTTCTGGGGCTGCAATTTCGTGGGCGTCTGGGATGAGCTGGCTTTCATCAACTTCGTCTTCGTGCTGCTGGCGCGGCATTTTCGCTTCGGCGAGGCCAACCTGGCCCAGGCTTTCTTCTTCACCAGCTTTCTGCACGAGATGGCCTTCGTGGGATGGGGCCCGGCGGTGATCTTCAGCTTCGCGCTGGTGCAGGGGCTGACCTACCAGCGTACCGGGTCGTTGCTGTACATCATCATCCTGCACCTGATGATCGATTCCATTCTTTTCTACATGATCGCCAACCGTTGGTATCCCGGCTTCGGCTGGCATCCCTGGGGAGCCTGATATGGAACGCGCCGGCTTGAAACGCGCCGGTCTGAAATGGACCAGCTTGAAATGGACCAGCCTGACACGGATCTGGCTGGCGCCGGCCCTGGTCATGTTCCTGGCCGGAGCCGCCGTGGCCCAACACAGTCCTTGGCGCGTGCTGGAACCCGGTTTGGAGATGGCCCGTTTCGATTCGGGCCTGCGCGAGGCGCGCGATGACGGGGACATGCTGGTCTTCCGCATCGACCCGGAATATTGGCGGGTGAAGGCCCTGTCGCCGGGGGCGGCCGATGGGTACGAGGGCA
>PDQT01000175.1 GCA_002747875.1 bacterium DOLZORAL124_64_63 | reverse complement strand
CGAGCGATCATGCTTCTGGAGGCCATGGCCTCGCTGGTGGGCCGGGTTGATTCAGGGGCCGTGGCTAACCCCAAAGAACCCCACACCCAGATCCACATCCATCACTGCCCCGAATGCGAGAAATCCCACATCACCACCAGCCGCGGCGAAACCGAACTCACCTCGGCGGAATACGAAAAACTGGCCTGCGACGCCCGCGTCGCCACCGACGACGGTCCCAACAAATCCGCCATCCCGCCCAGTACCCGCCGGCGGGTACTGGCCCGCGACCAACACCGCTGCCAAGCCCCCGGTTGCCCGCACACCCGCTTCCTGGAAATCCACCACATCACGCCCCGCAGCCAGGGCGGCACCAACGCCGAAGAAAACCTCACCACCCTCTGCAGCGCCTGCCACCAACGGGCCCACGACAAACAAAAACCCGCCCGGGGGAAGAACCACCAAACGGGTTCAAAGCCCAAAGGGCGCTAACCCAGAAGTGCCGCAGACCTGGAAGGGATCTGAACCTGAATAGTCCATGCAAGCCCGATTGCCAGGCTCACACGCCAGCCTGCCTTCCGCGACTTTCCGGACGTTCATGAGACGGCACCAAGGAACCCCAAGTAGTCCGGACCATGAAGTAGCCCGGACCATGAAGTAGCCCGGACCACGCAGCCACCCAAACACCCCGGCCAAAAGGCTGATCAATAGCCTGACCAATAGACTGAACCAATGAGCTGAGCCAATAGACTGGCACAGTAGGCTTGCACAATAGACTTGCACAATTTCAAACATGTGTTTAATATGACAGTATAAAACTTAGTTAAAAACAATCGTTCACTCGTTTCGTTCAACGGGAAGGTCCCCATGTGAGCCAGGATCGTCAGGAAACCAAGGAAAAGTTGCTGGATGCGGCGGAATGCCTCTTTGCCCGCCGGGGCTTCGACGAGGTCAGCGTCCGGGAGCTGGCCACCGAGGCGGGAGTCAATGTGGCCGCCGTGAACTACCACTTCCAGACCAAGGAAAACCTCTTCCGGGAGGTCATCGCCCGGCGCTTCGTGCACCAGCGGGACACCACCCTGAACGCCCTGAACCGCTACCTGGAGAAAACGGGCTCCGGGCACGGCCTGGCCCCCGTCATCCACATCCTGGCGGAGCAGTATCTGCGGGGTTCCCTGGGCACCACCGGCAGCAGCGCCTTCATGATGCTGGTAGCCCGGGAATTGCACACCACCCGCACCCACGGTAGCATGACGTTTTTTCGGGAGATGGTCCAGCCTGTCTTCCACACCTTCGCCATGGCCATCCGTTCCTGCCGGCCGCAGATGTCGGACGAGGACATCGCTTTCTTCATGGCCAGCGTGGTGGGCCAGATCCACCACTTCATCGTGCGTTGGCACAAGATCCAGACCCTGGGCCCGGACAGCCCCGAAGGGAAGATGATGATCGCCATGTTCCCTGTTCTGGGCCGTTCTCTGGACAGCTACATCACCGAAGTGAGCGACCACATCACACGTTTTTCCACCGCGGCGGCCGACTCGCTGTACCCGGAGGTTGCCGAATGACATTCCGGTGGCTGAGCACCCTTTTCATCCTGTTGCTGCTGGGGGGCTGCGCCGTAGGACCGGATTACCAGCGGCCGGATTTCCGGCAACCCCTGCCCCCGAACTGGCAGCGTTCGGACACCGGGGAGGACACCAGGGAGACCACCAGAGAAACCCCCGGCGGGGAGCGGGAGCGCTGGTGGCGGACCTTCGGGGACCCGGTGCTGGACGACCTGGTGGAGCAGGCCCTGCGGCACAACAACGACCTGGTGGCCGCCGCCGGCCGCGTGTTGGAAGCCGAGGCCGCCCTGGGCGGCGCGCGTTCCAGTCAGTGGCCCACCCTGGAGGTGGGAGGCAGCGTCTCCCGCAACAAGAGTAGCCAGGCCACCGGCCCGGCCTTCGGTTCTCCGCGTTACGACAGCTTCAGCGCCACGGCCACGGCCCGGTACACGTTGGACCTGTGGGGCCGTATCGCCCGCGGCAAGGAAGCCGCCGCCGCCGGACTGCTGGCCCATGAAAGCGATCGCCGGGCCCTGGTGCAAAACATCATCGCCCGAGTGGTGAACACCTGGCTGGAGATCCGCGAGCTGGAGCTGCAGGTGGACCTGAACGAGCGCACCGTGAACAACTTCCAGACCAATCTGGAGACGGTGGAGGCCCGGTACCGCCGGGGACTGGTCTCGGCCCTGGACGTGCATCTGGCCGGCCAGAACCTGGCCGGCGCCCAGGCCCAGGGGCCACCTTTGCGGCAAAATCTGGCGGCGGCCCGTCGTCGTCTGGAAATCCTGGTCGGGCGCTACCCGGCCGGTACGCTGGGAACCGGGGCGCGGCACGGCCTGCCCCGACCGCTGCCCCGACCGCTGCCCCCACCGCTACCCCCCGTACCCACCGGGCTGCCCTCCGAACTGCTGGAGCGGCGACCGGATTTGGCCGCCGCGGAGATGCGGCTGCACGCCGCCACTGCGGGCATCGGCCAGGCCAAGGCCGCTCTGTATCCTTCCATCAGCCTGACGGCCAACGGCGGCAGCAGCAGCGCCCAACTGGGGCAACTCTTCACCCAGCCCTCGGGTCTGTGGTCCCTGATAGGCAACATTTTCATGCCTGTCTTGAACCGGGGCGCCTACCAGATGCAGGTCAAGACCGCCGAAGCCCGCGCTCTCCAAGCCGCCGCCGCCTACCATGCGGCGGTTCTGAAAGCCTTTGGCGAGGTGGAGAACGCCCTGGACCAAGACCACTTCCAAGCTGAACAGGAATCCTATTTGATCGCCTCGGTGGAGCGAGCCCAGCACGCCGTCGCCCTGGCGGAGGACCGCTACCGCCGCGGCCTGGACAACATTCTGATCACCCTGGACTCCCAGCGACGGCTTCACAACGCCGAAAGCCGGTTGCTGACCACCCAACGCCTGCGCCGTGCCGCCCGGGTCAATCTGATTCTGGCCCTAGGGGGGCCGTGGGGCCAAGAAGAAGACAGCCGGGAAAACAAGAACCCAGAAAACAGGGCACCAGGAGCCCCCGCCGACAACCAAGGAGTGGACACTCCATGAGATCCAAATTCCTGAAAACCACCCTGCCCATCCTGCTGGTGATTCTGGCCTTGGTCGCGGCCTGGGGCATGATCGAATTGCGCCCGCGCGCGGAGAAAAAAGACCGGCCCCAGATCCGGCCCCTGGTCACCGTGCACACGGTTGAGCGCGATGGGCACGATGTCCGGATCCAGGGTTTCGGCACGGTGAGCGCCAAGCGCACCGTCAACCTGGTGCCCCAGGTCAACGGGGAAGTTCTGGAGAAGTCTCCGGATTTTGAGCCCGGCGGCTACTGCCGGGCCGGCCAGGTGCTGCTGCGCCTGGACGACACCGACTACGTCCTGGCCGAGGCCCAAGCCCGCGCCAACCTGGCCCAGGCCGAATACAATCTGGCTCTGGCCGAGGAAGAGGCCGCGGTGGCCCTGCGGGAATGGCGGAAGATCCATTCCACCGAAGAGGACGACCGGCCCACCGCCCTGGTCCTGCACCAACCCCAGCTGAAACTGGCCCGCGCCAACCTGGACGCGGCCCATGCGGCCCTGCGCCAGGCCGAGGTGAATCTTTCCCGTTGCACCATCACCGCCCCCTTTGACGGCCGCATCCTCACCGCCGACGCAGACGCCGGCCAGTACCTGCGCGCCGGAGGCGCTGTGGGCGGCATCTACGCCACCGATGTGGCCGAGGTCACCGTCTCCCTCCCTGACGAGGATCTGGCCTGGATCACCATCGGTGGCGGCGAAACCGGTGACGCGCGTGAACAGGCCGCCGTGGATGTTTTTGCCGAATTCGCCGGCACCCGTCACCGCTGGCCGGGCCGGGCCGTGCGCCTAGGCGGCGCCGTGGACAGCCGCAGCCGCCTGGTGCCGGTGGTGGTGGAAATCGACCACCCGTACGCCGTTGAAGGGAACCGGCCGCCCCTGGTTTCGGGCATGTTCGTGGAGGTCATCTTCCATGGGAACGCCCCCGCTGGCGCCGTCACCGTGCCCCGCACCGCCTTACGGACGGACGATCAGGTGTGGGTCGTCACCGCGGACCGCACCCTGGATATCCGCCGGGTGAGCGTGGCCCGCGCCGGCATAGAGGAAGCCGTCATCGGCTCCGGCCTGCAACCCGGCGAGATGGTCTGCACCAGCAATCTGCAGGTGGTGACCCAGGGCTTGCCCGTCCGTCTGGAGGGCGACGAGAACCCCGCCGCCCCCGAAGCTCCCGCCGCCCCCAAGGACGGTGAAGGATGAACAGCCTGATCAGATGGTTCGCCGACAACCACGTCGCGGCCAACCTGCTGATGCTGACCATCCTGGTGGCCGGCATCAACAACGCGCTGACCATCACGCAGCAGGTATTCCCCGAGGTGGAGTTGGATATCATCACCGTCCAGGTTCCCTACCTGGGAGCCACCCCCACGGAGGTGGAGGAAGCGGTCTGCATCCGCATCGAGGAACAGATCCAGGGGGTGGTCGGCGTCAAGAGAATCACCTCCATGGCCTCCGAGGGCATGGGCATGGTTTCGGTGGAGCTGGAACGCGGCGTGGATGTGCGCAAGGCCCTGGATGACGTCAAGGCGCAGGTGGACCGCATCGTCACCTTCCCCGCGGAAACGGAAAAACCCATCATCTCCCAGGTGGAGCGCAGGACGCAGGTCATCGACATCGTCCTCTACGGCGATGCCGGGGAAACCGTGCTGAAGGAACTGGCCGACAACGTGCGGGACGATCTGCTGGTCCTGGACGATATCACCTTCGCCGCCACCGGCGGGGTGCGCCCCTACGAAATCAGCATCGAGGTCAGCGAAGAGAATCTGCAGGCCTACGGTCTGACCCTGGAGCAGGTGGCCGCGGCCGTGCGCCTGGGCAGCCTGGACATGCCCGGCGGCAGCGTGAAGACCGACGTGGGCGAGATCCTGGTCCGCACCAAAGGCCAACGCTACACGGGCGAGGAATTCGGGAAGATCATCGTCATCACCGCCGTGGACGGCACCCAGGTCCACCTGGACCAGATCGCCACCGTGCGCGACGGCTTCGAGGACGTGGACACCGCCACCTTCATCGACGGCAAGCGGGCGGCCCTGGTTTCCGTTTACCGCACCGGCGACCAGAGCGTGCTGACGGTCACGGACCGGGTGAAGGAGTACGTCGCCGCCAACAAGGACCGCATGCCGCCCGGCATCGAGATCGCCACCTGGCATGACCGGTCCACCATCTACCGGGGCCGCATGAATCTCCTGACGAAGAACGGCATCATCGGCCTGATCCTGGTCTTCATGATGTTGGCCCTGACGCTGGAATTCCGTCTGGCCCTGTGGGTGACGACGGGCCTGGTCATCGCCATCCTGGGCGCCTTCTGGACCCTGCCGTTGTTCGGAATCTCGCTGAACATGATCTCCATGTTCGCGTTCATCGTCTCCCTGGGGCTGGTGGTGGACGACGCCATCGTCGTGGGTGAGAACGTCTACGCCCACCGCCAGATGGGCCGGGGCCGCCTCCAGGCCGCCAAGCTGGGCACCATCGAGGTCGGCGGACCCGTGACCTTCGCCGTGGCCACCACCGTGGTGGCCTTCCTGCCCCTGGCCTTCGTCGATGGCATGATGGGCAAGTTCATGATCAACATCCCGGTGGTGGTCATCTCCATCCTGCTGTTCAGCCTGGTGGAAAGCCTGCTGATCCTGCCCGCGCACCTGAGCACCATCAAGCTGAAGAAGGCCGATCCCGATCACGCGCCCGGCCCCTACAGCCGCGTCAAGAACGGCTTCGATCGCCTGTTGAACTTCGTCCTGGAGGATCTGTACGGTCCCACGCTGGAGTTCGCCCTGGCCCACCGCGCCCTGGTGGTGGCCATCGGCCTGACCACGCTGATCACCACCCTGGGCTGGGTGTACGGCGGGCATATCAAATTCACCTTCATGCCCAAGGTGGACGCGGACAACTTGGTGGCCGCCCTGACCCTGCCCCAGGGGTCGACCATGGAGGACGCCCGGGCCGCGGCCCGACAGCTGGAACAGAGCCTGAACCAGACCATTGCCGAGATAGAAGCCCAGCGCCCCGCCGACGCCGAATCCGTGGTCAAGCATGTGTCCACCTCGATAGGCTCCCAGCCCCGCACCAACATGCGCAACCCCGGCGCCACCCCTTCCGGCGCGCACCTGATCGAAGTGAACGCCGAACTGCTGGGGATGGAGCGGCGCCACATCCCCAGCCCCGAGATGGCCGCGCGCTGGCGCCGGAAATGCGGCCCCGTCACGGGCGCCGTGGCCCTCAGCTTCAGCGCCAATCTCTTTGACGGAGGGCGGGCCGTCTATGCGCAGCTCTCGGCCCAGAATCCGGACGATCTCATCGCTGCGGGCAACCGCCTCAAGCGGGAACTGGCCGCCTTCCCCGGCGTGACGGATATCACCGACACCTTCCGGGAAGGCAAGATGGAGATGAAGCTGAGCCTCAGGCCCGAAGCCCGCACCCTGGGCATCACCCTGTCCGATTTGGCCCGCCAGGTGCGCGCCGGTTTCTACGGCGCGGAGGTCATGCGCATCCAGCGCGGCCGGGACGAGGTCAAGGTCATGGTGCGCTATCCCGAGAACGAGCGGCGCAGCATCGGCCACATCGAGAACATGCGTGTGCGCACCCCCGGCGGTGATCAGGTGCCCTTCCGCCGCGTGGCCAGGGTGGAGATGGGGCGCGGCTTCGCCTCCATCGAGCGCTCGGACCGGCAGCGCGTGGTGGGCGTCACCGCGGACGTGAACCAGTCCGTGGCCAACGCCGAAGAGATCAACGCCGAACTGCGCGAAACCATCCTGCCCGCCCTGCTGGCCGACTACCCCGGCCTCAGCTACACCATGGAAGGCGAGCAGAAGGAACGGGCCGAATCCCTGGGCAGCTTGGCCAAAGGCTTCCTGCTGGCCCTGCTGCTGATCTATGCCCTGCTGGCGGTCCTTTTCAAAAGCTACCTGCAGCCGGTGATCGTCATGTCGGCCATCCCCTTCGGCATTGTGGGCGCCATCTGGGGGCACATCCTCATGGGGCTGCAGCTGACGTTGATCAGCATGTTCGGCCTGGTGGCCTTGACGGGCGTGGTGGTGAACGATTCACTCATCATGATCGACTTCATCAACCGCTCCCGCCTGACGGGTATGCCCATGCGCGAATCCGTGATGGCCGCGGGCATACGCCGCTTCCGCCCCATCATGCTGACCAGCATCACCACCTTTGCCGGCCTGACACCGCTGATCCTGGAAAAGACCCTGCAGGCCAAGTTCCTGATCCCCATGGCCACCAGCCTGGGTTTTGGTGTCATTTTCGCCACCTTCATCACCCTGGTCCTGGTGCCGGTCAGCTACAGCATCCTGGTGGATTTCAAGCGCTGGTTTGGGGTAGAATAGTTGCGAAATCTTTAAAGTGTGTTTCTTTTGGGGGGTAAAATCCATGGGGAATGGCTTGGCATTCCCACCCCCGCGCGCGATCACCGCCTCCAAGTACCTGGCGGATCGCCAGACCAAAGGTGGCATGATCGTGAGCGATATGAACCTGATCAGCATCACCGCCGAAGCGACGGAAGCGTTTGCGAACTTTGACTGGAGTGAGCACGAGGGCAAAAGCGTGCGGCTCTTTGTCCAGGGCTTCGGCTGAGGCGGTCCGAACATCGGCATGGCTCTGGATGAGCCTAAAGAAGAAGACACGAAAATCGAAGAAGGCGGCATCAACTTCGTGGTGGATGCCCAGACCAGCGATGTCCTGGCGCAGAGCGGTGGCCTGACCATCGACTACGTCAACGAGTCCTACCGGCGTGGTTACATGCTGAAGTTGGGCTCGGCGGCAGACTGCGGCAGCGGCGAGGGCGGCTGTAGTGGTTGTGGTTGATTAGCTGGATCTCTGATTTCGTCAATTCTGAAAAGGAATCTCCCTTCGGAGATTCCTTTTCACGTAAGTAGTGCCCCTGAAATTGTTGGCCGCACTCTTCTTGCCCTGCTCCGGGCTAGAAGTCTTCTGGTCGGATGTCATAGTCATCATCGTCGAGGCCGTCCCCCTCGAAATCTTCCTTCTCCACGTAATCCAGATCATCCTCGAAGTTCTCAAGATCTTCGTCATCGGGGTCGAAGTCGCCGTTCTCCGGAAATTCCTGCTCATACGCTTCGCAGCACTCGTCGCTGCAGAACATGTGGCCCAGGAACTGGATCCCATTTTCTTCGATTTCCGTGCCGCATTGGGTGCAGACGCTGTAGTCGCTCATTCCTGTCACTCCCCAAAAGGCCTGGCGGCCCCCCTGGAAACTGCCCACTCCGAGTTAACGAAAAGCAATAATATAAGAAACCCAGGCCGGCGCCAGATCCCCCTTCAGATCCGGCTTGAAAATGCCGCTGGGTTCGCCGTTCCTGTCCGTTCCCTCCCAGTATACAAGAGTCTTGCGGAAGCCACATTCCTCCAAAAGATCCCGGGTTTCCGGTAGCGACCACAGGCGCCAGTCATAGGTGAAAGCCTTCTTCAGCCGGGAACCGTTGGGGAACCGGAAGTGGATATGGCAGACCATTTCGTGGGTTATGGGGTTGAATTTGTCCTGGTCCCAGATGTAGTCGAAACCCTCGACCTCGCGCTCTTCCAGTTGAGGAATCTGCGCTTCGGGCCCGCCGTAGATATCCATCAGCAGCATGCCGTCATCCGTCAGATTGGCGTGGCACCGTTCCAGGTAACCCTTCAGATCATGGCGGGTCTTGAAACCCCACCAGCTGAAATTGGTGGCGGCCAGCACCTGGGCCCGGGGGCCGGAGACGCTCCGCACATCATCCTGGATCAGGGTCACGGCGTCCGCCGACGCGCCCAGAGGTCGCACGTTGTTGACGCGGCCCCACTCCAGGGTGGGCCCGTCAAGGTCCACACCCAAAGCGGTGTTGCCCGCCCGATGTTCCACCCAGCGGGCGCAAAGCAGGGCCGTGCCGCAGAAGTCTTCGCGCAGACTGGTCGGCTCCCGCCCGTATTCCTTGCGGTAAGCCTTGTCGATGAACTCCACCTCGAAATCCACATTCTGCACCGACTGTTCGTACAGCCAGTGCCGCTCGGCGTTCTTCTTCTGCAGCTTGCCGGCGGCAGCCAACTCGGCCATGCGCTCGCCGCAGGTTGGGGTGGGGGTGTCCTCCACGGGCTACCTTCCTTGGTTGGGCCATCTTTCCGTCCCGAGACATTCCTGCCACGGGCTTATCTCACACGCAAAACATCCATCTGAGCCGGAACACCGTCGCCCAAATTCCCGACCATCTCAAGCAAGAAAACCACCCTCTCACCTTGGGGTCTGCCGCAGCTCTTTCAGAAGGCGCAAGTCATCGGCACGCACCACACGGCCCACCGCCAGCAGCACCGCGTAAAGCCCCAGCATCAAGAATGATGTGGCCAGGAAGGCCCACCAACCCCGCCCCAGAGGCAGGGCCAGCCATCCCAGACCCCAGTCCGGCACCACCAACCGCCCCAGCAGCACCACGCCGCCCCAGCTGGCCAGCGCCGCCAGGGCCGGCCCCAGCAGGGCCCGCCGCAAAGGAGGCAGGAAGTTGGTCCCACGCAAAAAGACAAGGTGCATGACCACGTTGACCGCCAGGCTCAGCACCGTGGCCACCGCGGCCCCGTAGTAGCTGTAGCGGGGAATGAGGAAAAGGTTGAGCGCGATGTTGGCCAGCATGGGCACCAGCCCGATGACGACGAAATACCGCTCCCGCTCCGCCGTCAGCAACAGGCGGTTCATGACCACGGCGATGGCATGCATGGGCAGGCCCCAGATCCCGATCCGCATGACGGTAACCGAATCCGCAAACAGGAACGTCCCCGCGGCCGACCCTTTTTCGAACCACATGATGATGGGCCGCGCCGTGAACATGATGAAGAAGCTGAGGGGCACGATGGCCACCAAGATGAAGCGCAGAGCCCGCTCTCCCAACCGCGCCGCGTCCCGGGGCGAGGACTGCCCGTAACGCGCCATGCTGGGAAAGAAAGCCAGCCCGAAGAGGGCCGGCACCAGGACCAGGATGTTCAACGCCTGCCGACCCTGGCCGTAAATGCCCGTGGCCGCGTTGTCCATCATGTTCTTCAGCATGACCGAATCGATCTGGCTGTAGATGGTGGCGAAGGTGGTGGCCAAGAAGATGGGAAAGCCCATGACCATGAGCCGCCGCATGCTGGTGGCGGCCACGTCATCACCCTCGGCCCGTTGCCAGGGGCCGGCGTGGCGCACCATGAAGGGCACCATCACCGCCAGGCGGATGACCCGACTGGCCAGGTTGGCCCACACCAACCCCACGATGCCGTATCCGGCGTCCAGCCACCACCAACCCAACGCGAAGTACAGGATGGCCGAGGCGATCTGCCCCAGGCTTTGGTATTGAACCTTTTCGTGGGCCTGCAACACCGCGTCACAGGCCAGGCCGGCGCCCTCCAGGAAGACGGCCAGCGCCATCAGCAGCACCACCGTGCGGTCCAGCACCGGCCAGCCCTCCGCCCAGGCGAACCCCAGCAGGAAGGTGTAGCACACGGCGGCCATGAGCCAGCGCACCTTCAGCGTGTTCCAGAGCAAGGGCCGGGTCAGACGCCGGGCCTTGGAGACCTCTCGCGTCAGCAGATTGCCCAGGCCGAAGTTGCTGATGGTCTGCATGATGCCGGTGATGCTCAGGGCGAAGGTCCAGATACCGATACCTTCGGTGTCCAGGATAGGCGTCATCTTCTGGCGCAGGAAAAGGGCCAGAAAGCGACCCGAGTACAGACCGATGGTCAGCAGCAGCGTGTTTTTGAGGATTTTCCGTGAAGCGCCCAAAATCTCTCCTGAGTTAGAGTCCTTCCTGAGTTAGGGCCCCTCCTCAGTGGGCCCCGCCTGGTCAACCCGGATCAGAAGAACCCGCTGGAGACCGCGGTGAAGACGGGGCCGCGGGAGCCGTCCAGCGCCCAGCTCACATCCAGCTTGCTGGTGAAGGTGCCCGCCGCGCGGGTGGGCCCCAGGCGCAGCCCCACGCCCACCTCGTGGCGGGCATCGGCCGGGCCGCGGTCCTCGTTCCGCCACCAGGCGGCACCCCCGCCATAAAAGACGGCGACTCCGGTCTGGAACAGGCCCAGCACCTCCCAGGGAGCGGCCTTGCCCTGCTCCACATTCCAGCGCACCAAACGATCGCCTGCCTGGCCGTCGAAATCCAGTGTGCGCATACCCCGGTTCAGCCCCAGGATGAAAGCACGGTCCCCCGTCAAGGCCTGCCCGTGGGCCACCTCGGCGAAGACGCGGGTCAGCCAAGGAGCCCGCCCCCCTCCATGGTGGGCCAGATAGCCCGCCCACAGATGGGCCCGGTGGTAGCGGTTGGCCCGGGCGCCGACCTGGGCCTCGGCGATGGTTTGCAGGGTCCAGAAGCCCGGCCCCAGACGGCCCCAGCGGGCCCATTCCAGTTCGGCGCGCCAGAGAGCCCCACCCCGGCCGCGATCGGTGCCCAGGGCGTGCCCCGCCGGTCCCACCTTCAGTTCCAGACGAGCGTCCAGGGGCACATCCTCCACCGCGCCGTACTGCCAGACAAAGCGGGTTTTGGCCCAGCGGCGGCCCTCGGTGCCCAGCCACAGATGCGGCCAGACCAGCAACCCCTGCTCCCTGTCCAGCGGCTCTCCCGGCCGGGCCAGATAGGCCAAACTCACCCGGCGATCGTCCGAAAGCTCCCAGAGAGACCGGCCGTCCAGGTCAAACTCCTGGTCGCGTATCTCGACGCCGGCGCCCAGGCGCCACAGCCGGCCCTCCGTCGGCGGACTTAAGCGCAGCCGCAGGCCGGCCACCAGGGATTTCTCGTGGTGGGGGATCAGGGCGTAGAGGCTTTGGCTGGTGCCGGGACCCTGGCCCGCGGGATCGGCCCGGCTCAAATAATAGCGCTCATCGAAGAGCTGGTCCTTGGCCATCACCAGGAAGCTCCACTTTCCCGCCAGGCTGTAAAAGGGGCGGGAGATGAAGGCGGCGCGGATGTGCCCGTCGCCCCGCTGGGAGTAATCCGCGCCCACCACCAGATGGGCCGCCGTCAGCCGGGAGCGGCGGAACCAGAAGTTGCTGAAGGCGCTGTTCTCATCCGCGCCCAGGCCGGCGCCCAGCGTCATCCCCTGCCCCAGGAAGTTCGCTTCGGAAAGGGTCATGCTCCAGCGCGTATCCCCGGCCGCGGAGCGGGTGTAGCTGAGATTGGTCTTCAGGGACCAGGAATCGCGCACCCGCACCCGGATGCGCACCCGGCCATCGGCGCTGGTGTCCTCCGCCGCCACGGAGATGCTGTTCAGGTAGCCCAGTTCCCGGAGGTTGCGCTCGGTTTCGGCCAGCAGTTCGGGGCGGTAAGGATCGCCTTCACGAAAAAGCAACTCCCGCCGCAGGACATGGGCCCGGGTCTTGGTGTGCAGGCCGTTCATCAGCCGGCGGGTCAGGCCGATGGGCCCTGGAGCCTCGCGGACCTCGGTCGGCGAGAAAATATCCCCCCGCTCGATGATCACCTGGCCCACGCGTAGGTTTTCCGCCGCGTTCACCCCGAGGCAAGGGACGAAAAGGCAGGCGACCATGACAAATATCGCCCAAAATGCCTTAATCGTGACATAATGACATGATTCATTTGTCATAAGCAGGATTGATTTGCCCCCGAAATTCCAAAGAGAAAAACGCCAAGGACAAATTAAGTGATTTGTAAAAAACAACTTACAACTTTTTCGCAAAAAACTTCTCCCTTTGGGCACAGCCTTTGTAATAGGGAAAGCGAAGCAGATGAAAACGTGGCCGACACATCTGGCCCACTTTTAACACAGGACCCCGAGGAGGACCACCATGAATACCCTGTTCGAACTGACCAGCCCCATGACCCGTGTTTTCGACGCCGCCTTCAGTCCCAGCCACACTCTGTCCAGCCATGCCCTGCCCAGCGGCCGCAGTCCCCGCGCCGATGTGCTGGAAGGCGCCAAGGCGTTCCAGGTGATCATGGATCTGCCGGGCGTCCAGACCTCCGACCTGGAGATCAGCCTGGAGAACCAGACCCTGAGCGTGAAGGCCGTGCGCGAAAACGAGGTTCCTGAAGGTTTCGAGCGGATCCGGCACGAGCGCCCCGCCAAGATCGAATTCCAGCGGACCTTCACCCTGGGCAACATCATCGACGAAAGCAAAATCGAGGCCCACTTCAAAGACGGCGTGCTGCGGATCAACCTGCCCAAGAGCGATCAGACGCTGCCCCGCCGGATTGAAGTCCAGTAAATTCCACAAGGGCCACCAAAGGAACGAGGCCAACCAAAGGAACAAGGCGCTGGGGGCAACCCCGGCGCCTTGCTTTTGAGGAACCAAGGGGGCAGATCCTGAAACAAAATTTCGGGACATGATATTTTGCTCAAAATACCTGGGCAAAACCCCACAGGCCCGCCATAATGCGGCCCATGAAACTGATCAGCTACACGCAGGGGACGGGACCGCGCTGCGGCCTGGCCCTGAGCGAAACGGTGGGCATCGATCTGCTCGCCGCCCAGCCGGCTCTGGCCGGCAACTGGCACGCCCTCTTCCAGGACATGGCCCCTGTCCGCAAGGTCCACGCCACCTTGGCCGGGCAGGTGGGCGAGATGGAAAAGACCCGTCTCGGCGGCGGGGAACTGCCCCTGCCCTTCGTGAACCTGACGCGGGTGGAGTGGCTTTCGCCGGTGATCCTGCCGTCGAAAATCATCTGCGTGGGCCTGAACTACCAGGACCATGCCGAGGAGCAGAAAAGGACGGCCCCGACCGCGCCCATACTCTTCAGCAAGGCCGCCACCTGCTTGCAAGTACCGGGCGGCCCGGTGGAAATCCCCGACTTCTGCCGACATATGGACGCCGAGGGGGAACTGGCCGTGATCATCGGCAAACCCGGCCTGGGCATCCCGCGTGAGAAGGCCGGCGAGCATATCGTGGGCTACACCTGCTTCAACGATATCAGCGATCGCGAGGCCCAGCGCGCGGATCGGCAGTTCTTCCGGGGCAAGAGCATGGACACGAGCGGGCCCTGCGGACCGTGGATCGTCACGCCGGATGAGCTACCCGATCCTCTGGCCCGCGGCCTGGACATCACCTGCCGTTGGAACGGCTCCCTGATGCAGTCCAGCAACACGGACCAACTCATCTTCCCCGTGGACGAACTGGTCAGCTACATCAGCCGCACCATCACCCTGCTGCCTGGCGATATCATCTCCACCGGGACGCCGGGCGGGGTGGGCGTGTTCCGGGATCCGCCGGTTTTCTTGAAGACCGGAGACACCGTCACCGTGGAGATTCAGGGCATCGGGAAACTGACCAATCCCATCACCCGCCGGGCGGAGCCTTAGCCCCGCCCGGGCTTGCATTTTTTCGCCCCGACGGCCCCGATATTGCGGAATGCCTTCTCCCGATCACGGGAATCCTCCACCTGACCCGCGCCCCGTTGCCGTCTCGGGATTCCCGTTCCTCAAGATGCCTTGACATGGCGTCACTTCCGGCCCCCCCTGCGTCAGCGCCCCCCTGCTCCCCCGCCCCGAGGAATGGTCCTTGCCGTTCCTCGGGTACACATCCGCCTCGCCGGGCATCACGCAATGCGCGGCAGGCCCAGAAAGACACCTTGGAGATCCTGCAACCTTCGGAGAGGACCATGATGAGCGCCGCCCAGATCAGTTGCCCGGAAATGAGCTTTCTCATGGAGAAGACTCCCGAGTACGCCACCTACCTGTCCGAGGACAACGCCATCCAGGCCGAACGCTCCTACCGGCGGGCCCTGGGGCTGGTCCTGAAGGAATGCGGCGACCGCCTGCTGACCACCCTGGAAAGCCGCAGCCAGATCCTGGATTCTGATCATGCGCGCAAGATCGAAGCGCTGGTGGATCGCATCGGTCTGATCTTCCGCCGCCTGGACCGCGAGGGCCACGTCTGCCTGGTCGGCGATCGCCACGCCACCATCATGGAACTGGAAGAGCTGGACATGAAGCTGATCCTCATGATCGAGGAAGCCATGACCCTGGTGCGCGGCCTGGGCACCGACATCCCCGCCAGCAGCTGGTTCGAGAACGAAGCCGGGCGCCTCAACCGCGACCTGGCCTCTTTCAGCGAGATGGCCGAGGAGCGCAACTACCTGCTGGGACTGGGCTGGGAATCAGAATTCACCTACGGGAGCACGGCATGAACAACGGGGAACAAAACCACCTGGGCAACGGACGCCTGTGGGGCGCCCTGCCGACCGAAAGACTCCGCACCAACTGGACCATGGAGGCCGACGGCCCCATGGTGCAAGGCCCCCACTCCCTGCGCCCGTTCCGGGGACACCGCATGCTCCTTTATCTCGAACCCGGGCAGTACGGCCTTCTGGTGACGGGCCGCAAGCTGCGCGCCATCTATCTGGACGGCGCTCACCACCTGGAGATCGGCAACGCCGAACACCAGGTTCCCCATCACAGCACCCTGACGCTCCTCAGCAGCCATGAAGCCCTGCCTTTCCGCTTCGCCGGGTCCAGCGCTCTGCGGGCCCCCGACGGCACCGGCATCATCGCCCGCGGAGGTCTGCGCCTGCGCAAACCGGCGCGTTTTTACCAACGAGTCCTGCGACGGGCCAGGAGGGACTGGTCGTCCGATTCCCTCCTGGCCATTCTGACCCCCATCGTGCGCCAGGCTTTCGAGAATATCCTGGCCGGCTTCAACAGCCCCCACGCGGGCACCCTGCAATCGGAATTGATGACCCTGGAGCCCTCCCGGCTGGACGAGTACCTGGAGCCCACCGGCCTGTATTGCGCCGCTCTGGCTGCCTACACGGACACCCCGCCGGTGGAGAATTGCCCCGACCCCGACTCTTTACTTTCCGGCGACTTCCTTCATAATTGAGCGGGTAAGCCCGGCCCGCGCGCCGGGAAAACCCCGTTCCCGGAAGGCCGCTCCATGCGCATTCTGACTACCTGCCTGCTGCTTCTGATCCTTTTGCCCACCACCACTTTTGCCGTCTTTGGCGACGAGAACCACGACACCTCCGTCCCGCTGGTGCGGGAAATCATCCTGGAGGGCAATCACCGCACCGACAGCCGACTCATCTTGCGCGAAATGGGTGTGGAAATCGGCCAACCTCTCAGCCGTGAGGCCATGAACGACGTCTGGATCCACCTGGAAGACATCGGCTGGTTCGCCTTCGTGGACATGGAGCTTGATGACAGCGCCGACGAAGGGGCCATCCTGCGCGTTTATCTGGAAGAGGACATGACGCTGGCCTACGGGCCCTTGGCGCGCTTCGACCGTCGCCACAAATACCAGTTGGGCGGCTGGCTGGAAGAGACCAACTTCCGCGGCCACGGGGAAACGCTCCGCCTGGAGGTGGGCGCTCTCCATGCGCGGCATGCCACCGCGCGTTGGTCGCACCCCTGGCTCCTGGGCCGGCAAGGGCTGCGGCTGAATCTGGAACTGCACGGCGAAAGCAGCGGCTTCGTCTACCGCCCTACCCACCAGAAGCTGTACCGAGGCACCGTCGGCCTGCGCTGGGATCTGCCCCGCGATTTTTTCCTGGAAACCTCCCTGACTGCGGGCAACACCCATTTCGATGATTCCTACTGGTGGAGCAACCGCAACGCCGGCGGCGCCGTCCTGCACGAGGCCGGTGATTTCGGCCGGATGGCCACCGCCTTGGCCGTGGGCCTGGACACGCGGGACAATCCCTGGTACCCCGCCCACGGCGTCTTGGCCCGGGTCGGCATCACCCGCTGGAGCGGTGACGGATTCAGCACCTACCGACAGGGAGACGCCGAGGTGCGCGCTTTCGTCCCCCTGCCCAAGGGCCCGCACGTGCTGGCCCTGCGCGCTTGGGGCCGGCGCGTGAGCGGCCCCGCCCCCCTGGACAACGGCCTGTTCCTGGGCGGGGCGGAAACGGTGCGCGGGCACCCCTACGCCGGCCGGGAAGGGGACGAGGGGTATCTGCTGAGCGCTGAATACCGTATACCGTTATTCCTCATGCCCATCTCACCCCGGGGCGAATCCGTGGGTCTGGGCCTGCACGCCTTTGCCGATGCCGGCGATACTTGGTTCCAGGAAAACGCCGCGCAGCGCGGCCTGCAAAGCTGGGGAGCCGGAGCCCACCTGAACCTGGACACCATGCAGCTGCGCTTCGAAGCGGCCAAGGCCCGCGACGGCGACTGGAGCTTCCAGTTCATGGACCACTTCAACTTCTGAGCTTGGTGCTGCGGGTAGCCGAAGGCCCGGCAGCGGTGCCGGTCGCGGACCATACCCGCCGGCGGGTACCCCTCACGCCCAACCCCTCACCCCCAAAGCCCCATCAAAACCAAGAAACGGCCCCGGAGAAAACCCCGGGGCCGTTGGGCGCGGTTCCAGCGAACCGATGGTTTGTCAGACTACTTGATCAGGGTCATGACCCGCGTCTCGCTGAAGCTGGGGGTGCGCAGACGGTAGAAGTAGGCGCCCGAAGCCATGGCGGCTCCGTTGGCGTCGCGACCCGTCCAGATCACCTCGTGGGGACCCTCGCCCATCATTTCACTGAC
>PDQT01000373.1 GCA_002747875.1 bacterium DOLZORAL124_64_63 | reverse complement strand
GGTCACCACCGAACGGGTGATCTCTTCCACCTCGTTGTCCCAGCGGTCCACACGGCCGGTGTCCCGGTCGGTGATCCACACGAAACGGCCATCGAAACACAGACCGCAGGGATGGTTGCCGGGGGTGTCAAAGGCCTGATCCACCATCAGGGTGTCCGGCTCTATGCGGTAGAGGATGCTGCTGCCGTCATCGGCATCGCCACAGCTGAACAGCCACCGTCCGTCCCAGGCCAAGCCACGGTCCAGCACACCGGTGAAATCTTCCTGCCGCAGGACCGCGCCGTTGGCGTCCTGGAAAACCAGGCGCACCTCCCGATCACCGGACACGCTCAGACTGTCGGGAATATCCTGCAGGACGACCAGGGTGTCCGGTCCCATCCAGCTGATACCCGCCACGTGCCCCGGTTCCGGTAGCCGCAAGGTGTCCAGGCGGGTGAAGTTGAGAATAACGTCGGGCCCATAACCGCTTCCATCTTCCTGGGCCATAGCCCCGGAAGTCAGGCCCCCGGAAGTCAAGCCCCCGGAAGTCAGACTCAACAGAATCAACAACAGCCAAAAGCCGGCACGCAATCCATAACGATTCATCGGTATTCCTTCCCGTCAGGCTTCTTCAGGAGCCCGAGGAGTCCGCACGTTCCAGACGGCCCGCCTGGTCCAGTAGCTCGGCGATCTTTTCCACGGTCAACGGTTTCTCGGCCACCAAATCAACACCGCCGGCCCGCGCCTTGTCCAGAATTTCCTTTTGGCCCCAGCCGGACATCAGCACCAGGGCCAGCCGGGGATCCTTCCGGCGCAGCGCATCCGCAAGATCCAAGCCGCTGAGGCCGGGCAAAGACTGATCCAGAATGGCCAGACCGAAATCCCTCTCCGCGAAAAGGGCCATGGCCTCCTGGGCGTCACGGGCCAAGCCCACCGTACAGCCCAATTCGTCCAGGACATCGCCCAGCATTTCGCGCACGGCTACCTCATCATCCACCACCAGCACCGCGGGCCGGAAGGGGACGTCCGTTTCCTCTTTCCCACAGATGGGCTCCGAACAGGAATCCACAGCGTCGGCCAACACCGGCAACGTGAGTCGGAAGCAGGCGCCCGGCTTCCCGTCCGGCGGGCAAAGATCCAGCGCCCCGCCGGCGCATGCCAGCAAATCCCGGCTGAAGGCCAGACCGATGCCCCGCCCCTCCTGGCCGCTGGTGGTGTAGCCCTCCGCGAAGATATGCGCGCGCCGATCCTCGGGTATGCCCGGCCCCGTGTCCCGTAGGGTCAGCAGATAGTTGCTCCCCTGGCGGTGGCACGCCACCAGGAGCCGCCCGCCGGCCGGCATGGCTTCCAGCGCATTGACCACCAAGTTGTTCAGCACTTCCCGCAGCAGCGGCTGGGGCACAACAGTGCGCAGGCCCTCCGGCACGTTCAGCACCATGTGCCAAGTCCCCATACGTCTAGGGCCCATACGTCTAGGGCCCACACTTCTAGTGCCCATATCCCAGCTGCCCTGGGACGGATTTTCCGGACAGGTGTCGATGATAATCCAGGGATGCTGCCCCGCGGGGCCGGCTAGGCGCGCCGTCTGCTCCAGAGCCAGGCGCAGATCTCCCGGCATCGCCCGCCGGCGTTGCCCATCGCCGGGTCTCAGACGAGCCAGGATTTCGCCTGTCTGTTCGGCGGCCAGGGCGATGGCCTCAAGGTCCGCAAGGATGTCTTCATCCTCGATCCGCATCCGCAACAGACCGACACGGCCGGTGATGACCATCAGCATCTGACGGATATCGTGAAGAACTCCGGCCACTTCGGCCGGATCCTGGGAGGGGTTGCTGGGCAAGGGGGGCACCATCCCGGTTGAGGGTCGACGGGCGATTCCCCAGAATCATACACCTCAGGCCGGATTCCGCAATAAGGCTTCCGTGGTGGTGTCTACCTCCGGCAGGGTCAGGTGGATGCGATCTTCCTCCACGGCCAGCTCCACGCCCAGCCTTGCCGCCAGGGAGGCGCTGCTGACGTGCTGAACCAGCGCCGCCAGTTCCCGGCGACGGGAACCGATGGAATGT
This sequence comes from bacterium DOLZORAL124_64_63, assembly GCA_002747875.1. Lineage (GTDB taxonomy): Bacteria > Krumholzibacteriota > Krumholzibacteriia > LZORAL124-64-63 > LZORAL124-64-63 > LZORAL124-64-63. The sequence goes on along the minus strand of PDQT01000373.1, from coordinate 7,030 downwards.
CGGGCGGAAACCAGTTCGACGCGGCGGGTGTCCGGGGTTGTCGTGTTTTCCGGCCCCGCGGCCAGGGTCAGCCGCAGCCCGCCCCGCGGACCGCCGGACGGCGTCATCAGCAGGACCTGCACCGCCCGGGGACGGTCCGCCGCCAGGGCCCGGCCCAGCTGACGCAGCAACTGGACCAAGGCCACCGGATCGGTGTGGACGGTGCAATTCCGAGCCACGGGATCCATCTGCATGGTGAAACGCTGCGCCAGCATCACCTCCAGTTCGGGAACCGCCATATCCCCTAGGTGCAGTTTGTCGGCGCCCAGAGAGGACACCAACATCTCCTGGTTCCACTCCACGCTGCGTTGTAGCCGTCCCAGATTGCGCTCCAGGATCGCCAGCAGATGCCGCCGTTCCCGGGACCGGTCATCACCCGTATCCAGCTCCGCCAGTTCCGCGGATAGGACTTCCAAGGAGGTCTTCGCCGCCGTCAGGGGGCTGCGCAGCTCGTGGCTCAGGTAGGCCAGGAATTCCTCCTTGTCTCCCTCGGCATCCGCCTCCTGATGCAGGATGGCGCTTTGCTCCAGGGCGTGCTGGATGGCGGCGCGCAGGAGGCCGTCATCGGGTTCATTCTGCGGCAACCCCTGCCAGGCGTTCCGGGACAGGAGGACGGGCCCGGAGACGCCCAGCAGAATCACGGGTGCCATGGGATCGCCAGGATGAGGCACGGGGCAGGCGGCAGCCTCCGCCGCCGCCAGCACCAGGTCACAGTCCAGGATACCCGGCCAGCAGGTGCCATCTTCCTGCGGGTTAAACCAGCCGGAGGTCATTCCCCAGCGGCGTAACCGCCGCTTCAAGCCCGAAGCGGCCGCCAGATTCCTGTCCAGCAACACGTGGGTCACACCAGCATCCTTCCCACCGCGCGGAAACCACTCCCACTCGGCCCTCGCCCTGCCGCAAAGGCCATGCCCACATGCAACCCACTGGGGAAAAGTATGTTAAGAAGAATCACACCCCATTCAGAGAAAGGCTGGGGAACCAGAGGGAACACTGGGGAAGGATCCTGTTCAAGGGGTATGAAACCCGGTCGTGGAAAAAAACAACCCCGGCTTTTTCTCGCCAGGGCAAAACGCAAGACCCAAACCGGCCAAGGGGAAAAATGCTCCGTTCATTCCGGAGGGGGGGGCGCTCCCAGCCGGTAGCGCGCGCTGTCGAAGCGGAACATCACCCCCAGGCGCCAGGCGGCGGCCCGGTCCAGGCTGCCCTGTAGCTCCCGGCGGAAATCCAGGCCCACCGACCCCGTCTGCACCCAGGGGAACCACATGGTCAGCCCCACTTCCTGGCTGCGGCGGCCGCCACGATCCTGCAGGAGATATGACAGCGCGGCGCGGGAGCGGACGCCCAGGCTGATCCCCCCTTGCAGGCCCACCAGGTAGCCATCGAGGAAGGCCTCGTCACCAGCCAGCCATTCCTTGCCCGAGCCCATGCTCTTGAGATAGCCGATGGTGCCGGCGGCATGCCCCCGGCGCCCCAACGGGACGCGGCGGTGCAGCTGCCCGCGCAGGGAGATACCGGTGCTGCTGTAGGGATAGAGGAAATCCGAAGACACCGGCAACCCCAGCGCCACCCCCATGCCCCACGGTCCCAGCCCGGGCAGTTGAATCGGTCCCGTCAGCCCCACCTCCGGCTGGCCGAAGCTGCTGCGCCGGTGCGCATCGGGCCAGGCCACGGGTTCTCCTGCGTCGTCGGTGTTCCGCAACCAGGGCCAGCGGGAAAAAAGAGACAACCCGCCGTTGTCCAGAGTGAGCCAGGGCATGCGCACGAAGAAGGCCGCCTGGGCGCCTGCCGGCAACTGGGCCGTGACCAGCAGGCGGTTGGCGGACCAGCCGAACTTGCCGTCCTCGAAGCGATCCATCCGGACCGTCAGGGCCAGACGGGAGGTGCTGTCCGCGGCAGCCAATCGGGGCAACGGGTCCAGATGCAGAAGCTGGGCGCGCGCCGACCGGGGCGCCAGCAGAGCCACCAGCAGCAGGCCCACCGTCAGTGGCAGGGATCTCATTGGGGAGCCTGTTCGATCAGGCGGATGACACCGGCATCCTCGAAGTAGCACTTGATGGCTTTGCGACCGCCCGGCAGTTCTTCCTTGGCGACCACCACCCCGCAATCGTCCCAGGCCAAATGGGTCACGCACTGGCCTACCTCGTAATTGCCCCAGGGACGGTAGGGCACGGCACGGGAGACATCGCTTGCGGCCAGCATGGCGGCGTATTCCAGGATGGGCTCGGTATCAGGCTCCGGCTCGGTATCGGCGGGGTCGGTATCGGCATCGGTGGTGCCGGTGCGGGTGTCGGTATCAGTGTCGGTGTCGGTATTGATGCCTTCGGCAATATCCTGGGTGCCGCTCTCGGCGATGCCATCAGGTAACTCCAGATCTTCCGGCGGGATGCTCCAGCTCTGCGAGGTCTCGGCCACCTGCCGGGGCAGGGGCTCCGCCTCGCGGGTGCCCACCAGCACATCATCGTCGTCCGCAGCATCCTCGGCATCCGGCGGGGTGCCTTCGCGAGCCCGCTCCATGGCGCGCATCATGGCGGCGGGGCTGTCCCAGGGCAGGTCGTCGGCGGGAATGTCCTCGGAAGCTTCAGCAGACACCACGGTTTCAGCGGACGCCGCAGGCTCAGGTGTGGTTGCTTCCGACATGGCTGTATCCGGCTCGGACGCCTCCGGCTGCGCGCCTTTCAGCTTGGGCAGGAAACCCTGGCACTGGGGACAGCGGTACCAGACGACACCATCGTCGTCGTCACCGTCCCCGGTGGGCACCACTGCCATGTCCAGCCATTCTTTGCAGACACTACAGAACTGTCTGGACTTTCCCGACGCAGCGGTCATGTGGCAACTCCAGTGCGGCTACTTCACGGTGGGTGGATTTCAGGGAGCAATCCGGCAGCAAGACTCGGCCTCGTCCTTGGTCAGATACCGCATCCCGCAAACGAGGCATTTGTTGGGGCCGTCAATGCGCCCTTCAATTTCGGCCTTGGCCAGCAAACGGCGATATTTCACAAAGCTCTCATCGCGAACCAGAATATGATTTCCTTTGACGCTGACCAATTGGGTCCTCCTTGGCTCCTGTTCTGCGTCCCGGCAGTGGTGCGAATCCGTGCAGCATAGGTTTTGCCGGTGTGGTAATTGCGTGCATTCTATGACATTACGAAGCATAGGTCAACCCATCGGGAAAGATTTTTGAATCAGGTACGAAAATTGAGCGTGGTGGCATTTCAGGACTGGGCCGCTTCAGCGGCGGAATCGGCGGCGGAATCGTCCTCAGAATCGGCACGTAAGGCCATCAGATGTTCCAGGCGAAACAGATCTCCCAGATCATCCAACCCCATGGCGCGCACGTCCTCCAGGGCCGCTTGCAGAACCGCGGCGGTGGCCTCCGCGTCGTCCCCCGCACGGTGCGGGTTCTGGTGGCTGACCCGGAAATGGCGGGCCAGATCAGGCAGGCTGCGGCTGCTCAGGTCCGGCCACAGCTGGCGGCTGAGTTGCAGGGTGCACAGGCCCGTCACGGCGGGACGCACCACACCGCGCCGCGCGAATTCCCAACTCAGAAAAGGCAAATCAAAGCGGATATCATGGGCCACGAAGACATTGCCGTCCAGCATGCTGGCCACGGTCTCGGCCACGTCCGAAAAGGTGGGCGCGCCCTCCAGATCCTTGTTGCAGATGCCCGTCAGCCGGGCCACCCAGGGAGGGATGGCGCGATCGCTCCAGACCAGGGTTTCGTAACGGTCCTGGATTTGCCCGCCGCAAACCACGACAATGCCGATCTCGATGATCTCATCCACCCCGATGATGCTGCCGGTGGTCTCCAGGTCCACCACCACGAAGGTGGCCTCGTCCAGGGACTGCTGCAAGATACGGCTTCCCTGCACCGTCCAGCACTGGTCATGGGTCTGCACGAAACGGGGATCGGCCCCCAGCAGTGCCCGGACCACCACCTGGGTTTCGGGCATTTCGTGTCGGCGGGCCCCGAAAAGACGCCGGGCGATGGCCGGCGTGGGCATGGGCTTGTCCTGGCCAAGGAGGAAGTCGTGCGCTTCGGAACGAAAAGCTTTCAGTTCATTGGTTACCATGGAGATATTGTACCACAAGCGCCCGGCCAGGGTCAATCGCTCCCGCCAGAGTCCCCGTGCCCCAGCGTGGGCTTCGCATCCCAACCAAAGCCCACCAGCTCCATTATTTCCACACGATGGCGATTCGGCGGCAAGGGAACCTGGGGGTTCGGGGGGTCCAGGCTGGCGCTGGCCCGCACCCTTTCCGAGGCGTAGGCCAGCCCCAGGAACGGGATGTCCTCGTGCACGGCGGCCGCCACCTCACGGGAGGAAATCTGCCGCATGCGGCCGGCGGGCATGACCGCGCTCTGGGTGTCGGCGCTGGCCATGACCCACTGCCGGCAGGAGAACTGCCGGCCGGCCACCACACGGGTGGTGGTTTGCCGGCTTTCCACCGTCGTCGGCTGGAAATCGGAAACAAAGGAGGTGCTGACCAGCGGATCATCGCGCAGCTCGCGCGGAGAAATATCCCGGGCCTGGCCATCCTGCCATTGCCGCACGGCCTGCACGGCCGCCAGCAGAGAACCCTGGCGCTTCCGCACGGAACCGTCCAGGGTCACCCGGGCGCCCTGCCCCGGCACCGGCGTCAGGACACCCTCCCGTTTCTCCTCCAGAGGCAGCAATTCCAGCACCACCTGATCGGCGGTGGCCCGCAGGCAGACCACCCGCAACAGGCCCTGCTCCCGCCGCCCGGCGGCCATGACCTGGGTACGATAATCCACCCAGGCACCCGCCTTCAGGTTCAAGGGGACCTCCGGCTGCCGCCAGAGAGTGAACAGGTCCAGGGCCTGCGCCGGCAAGGCCACCAGCACGGCCATCAGGACGCAAGCGGCCGACAGAAACTGCCGGCCACTGGCGGGGTATGTAAAAATCTTCAAGATGCGGATTCGCTCCTATGCTCGCTCTAGTGCTTGATCTTTTCCCAGTACGTGGCGTAGTCAAAATCCGGACTGTTCTTCTCGTCGTGGCAAACCACGCAGGCGTCCTTGGCCCGGGCCCCCCACTTGCCGTCCCGGGCATGCTCGGTGCCGTAGCCGTGACAGGCCTCGCACTGCACATTGGCCATCATGTTGAAGGGGCGCTCCGCGGCGTAGCCGTTTTTCCACTGGTAACCGGTGGTGTGGCAGACGACGCACTCGGGATCCTCGCTCTGCCCCTTGTGGCGCAAGGTGCTGAAGGCTTTGCTGTGCGCCGACTCCGTATAGGCCGCCCAGGTGTCTTCATGGCAGCCCTTGCACGAGCGGCTGCCCAGATAGCTTTCCTTCTCGCTGCCCATGTTCCGCGGGAAGGCGGCCCGACGGGCCTCCTTGTATTCCAGGAAACTCTGCTTGTACTCATCCACCCGCTTGGCCATGCCCGGCTCATCCTCGACGGACTCATCCAGGCTGGTCAGCTCCACATCCACGGCCATGACCTTGCCGTCGCTGTCGTCGATGAACATGTCGGCGCGGCCGATGTAGCGACCCTCGTGCGGGGCGGCCAGGTACACGGTGTCCTCGAAGATGCGTTCGGTCTTCTGGGTCCGGAAGGTGTGTCCCATGACGTTGATGTCGATGCCCTTGACCTCGCGAATGACCGTATCCGTCAGAGTCTCACCCAGGTGGCCCAACAGCACCACGGTGTCCACCTTCTCACGCAGGCGAGGGACCAGCTCCCGCAGCACGGTCACCGGGTCCCTGGTCTCCAGGCCGGGATCCATGTCGGTCATGGTGATGATCTTGTGTTTCGGGGCCAGCACGCTGACCAGGCCGAACTTGATGCCGTTCTTCTCGACGATGAGATATTCCGGCAGGATGAGCTTACCCGTCTTGGCGTCCACCACATTGGCGTTGGTGAACGGCAGATGGTGCTTGTCGATCATCTCCCGCAGAAAGTCCAGACCGTAGTTCAGGTCCGCCTCGCCCAGGCCGATGCCGTCGAAGCCCATCTCCCCGGTCACTTCGCACAGGAACCGGGTCTGGTGCTGCTCGTTCTTGTTGCGCTTACCGAAAAGGTCCCCGCCGTCAACCATGAGCACGGGCACGTCTTCGTTCCAAACAGAATCCAAAAAGGTGGCCCTCCGGGCCAACCCGCCACGACGCTTGGATCTTCAGCCACAGGGCTCGATTTTGCCCTTCACGTCGTTAAGGTACAGAACGGTGACGTTTTTCCAGTTGCCGCCGTCCTGGGCGTGGGCCTGCTTGACCGCGCCGCCGGTGCCATTCCCCATCAGGAGCCCCAAAGCCAGCAGCAACGCCACCGCCCCGAGCACGCCCGACAAAGTCTTCAGCTTGTTCATGTGTTGACCTTTCCTGATGTCCAGCATCTTGGCCATCCGCCGGAAAAGAGGCGGAAAAAAGCCGCGTTCGGTGTTCGGAACCTGTGTTCCAATACCTGCGGCGGCAAGAAGTTCCCAGATAAATTATAAACGATTTGGGGGGCTGGGGCAACCGGCTGTTGGGGCACTCTTGGGGCACTGTGCCGGCCCCTCTTCATCCCACCCCTGCGGGTTGCGGCCGGGTCGCGCGAATCAACGTGCTTTCCAGATCCTCAGCCAGATCCGCCCGGACCTGCTCCAGAAGATCCCCATGAAAACCCAGCGCCGTCAGGGCGGCCTCATAGTCAATTTCACGGTCGGTCGCGCAGCCGTTTTCGGGATTGAGGACCAGAGCTTCGGCGATATGGCGCCCGGCGGTCACGGCACGCACCAGATCGGCCAGTTCGCCCCCTCCCTGGCCTTCGTCATGTCTGGCGGCGGGTTCGGTCAGGAGTTCGGGAAAACCCCACGCGCGGGTCAGGCAGGCCCCGGCCTGGCAGTGGTCGTAGCCCAGGTATTCCCGTTCCAGATGGCAGATATCCGCGTGGTCCCCGCCGGCGGGTATGACGATTTCGTTCTGGCGCAGGACCGGGTCCAGCAGCAGCATGCCCACATTGTGGATGAGACCGGCGGTGAAGGCCTC
>PDQT01000374.1 GCA_002747875.1 bacterium DOLZORAL124_64_63 | reverse complement strand
GAAGTTCTCCCCCGGACCGCGCACCATGCCCCAGGCCAGGCGCAGGAAAGTGAAGCGTGGGCGGGTGGGATCGTTCGGGTCGGCGGCGGCCTCGCCCGCGGCCAGCAGGGCCACCACGTCGTCATCGTCGGCGAATTCATCCTGGACCAACTCCGCTTCTTCGCGGGTCAGCAAATCTTCCAGAGAAGCGTCGCCAAAAGCCACCCATTCATCGGAAGCCGTCAGACCACCATGAGGTTGGCTGAAATCCATGTTCTCGTAATCATCGACGGCCACCTGGTCCGCCACCGTCGGATCGGAGCGTTCATCCTCACAGCCGGCCAGCAGAGCGAAGCAGAGACACAGCCCCAAGCAGAGCAGAAGCGCCAAGGGCAAGGTCGGGATCGGGGTCGGAAGTCGGCGGTTCATCTTGGTCTCCCATCAGGTAAGCGGTGTGCGCCAGTTCATGGTCACCAGCCCCTTTGCAGTCGGAGTGCCAGCCGTCATCTATTTCTTAATGTGCTTTTTATGAACAAGTTAGTAATAAGAAAAAAACCCGTAGGGCTATCACCCTACGGGAAAACCGTACTTGCCGGGACAGCCCTGTCCGGCGGATCAGCTCAGACCGCGGCGGCGACGAACCCTCACCTTCAGCGCCATCAGATCCTCGTGCCGGATGCTCAGCAGGTTGCCCAACTTGTGCATCAGGGCATCCTCATGCGCTTCCAGCACGCCGTCGCTGTAGACCACATCCCACAGCAGTTCCAGGATGGCCAGCTTGCGCGCCTTGGGGTAGTGCGTGTTCACCTGGCGGGCAAAGACATACAGGTCTCCCGCACCCTGGCGCTCCTGCTCCGCTTCGGCCAGCAAGCGGGCGGTGGCTGCCGGGTCCAAGCCGAAACGCCGGGCCACGATACCCTCCAACGCTTCCTGTTCCTCGGGGCGGAAATCGTCATCGGCGTGGGCCACTTCCAGCAGCAGGACACAGGTGGCCAGGCGCAGGCTCTCTTCGGTGGCCGCGGTGTCCCGGCCGTCATCGTTGTGGAATAGTTTGCTCAGATGGGAAAACATGCGTCACTCCGGTTCCGTTTTCGGCACCCGGCGCCAGGTGGGGCCAGGCAGGGTCAGGACTTCGTAAGGGATGGTGCCCAGATGCCCGGCCAGCATCTCGGCGGTGATGACCTCGTCTCCCTGGCGCCCCAGCAGCACGGCCGGATCGCCGGCCCGCACCCCGGGGATGTTGCTCACATCGGCCATGCACAGGTTCATGCAGATACGCCCCACCAGAGGCGCCCGGTAGCCCCCCACCAGGACATGGGCCCGGCCGCCCAGGGCACGCGGCAGGCCGTCGCTGTAGCCAACCGCCAGAACGGCGATGGTGCTGTCGGTCATGGCCTTCCAGCCGCGCCCGTAGCCGACGGTCTGGCCGGCGGGCACCTGCCTCACCTGGCTGATGCGCACCTTCAGCGTCATGGCCGGGCGCAGATCCACCGGCCCCCGCCCGCTTTCCCGAAAGGAGACCAGCGTCTCCCGAGATGGCCAGATACCGTAGGCGGCCACCCCCACCCGGACCATGCTCCCGTGGATCCGCGGCCACAGCAGGGTGGCCGCGCTGCAGGTCATGTGGATCAGGGGATCGGGCTTCAGCACATCCGCCAGAGCGTCCCGCTGAGCGTGAAAACGATCCATCTGCTGCCGGGCAAAGCCATGGTCCGTGGTGTCCTCCACATCGGCGAAGTGGCTGGACAGGCCCACCGGATGCAGTTGGGGGTTCTGCCGCAACATTTCCCGGACCACAGGCAGCTCCGCTTCCGTCAGCCCCTGCCGGTTCACCCCCGTCTCCACCTTCAGATGCACGCGCAGCTCCCGCCCGGCCGCCGCGGCCCAGACCAGCCCGGCAGGACTGGAGACGGTGATATCCACCCCCGCGTCCGCCGCCGCCACGGCCTCGGGCGTGCTCACCGGGCCCAGGATGAGGATGGGTTGGCGGATGCCGTCTTCCCGCAGGCGCCGGGCCTCGGCCCACGAATGCACGCCCAGCATGTCCGCCCCGCCGGCCAGGAATGCCCGGGAGGCACAGAGAAGGCCGTGACCATAGGCTTCCGCCTTGACCACGGCCATCAGCCGCACGGGAGGCGCCACCAGACGGCGCATTTCCCTCAAGTTGTGGGTCAGAGCACCGGTGTCCACCTCGAGGGTGAGCCAGGCGCCGCTCTCATCATCCGTTCCGGGCTTCGGCTGAATTCCGTTTCTGCTTGCGTTGTTCACAGGCTTCCTTGTCCTTGCAGGCTCCGTACAGTTCCAACCGATGACGGTAAATCTGGAAGTCGTTTTCCTCGGCCAGCTGTTCCTGCAGCGCCTCGAGGCGAGGGTTGAAGAACTCGAAGATTTCCCCGCACTCCAGACAGATCATGTGGTCGTGATGCTCCACGTCGGAGTGTCCCTCGTAGCGGGCCAGACCATCGCCGAAACGCCGCTCCTCCACCAGGCCGCTTTCCACCAGCAAATGCAGGGTACGGTACACGGTGGCGTAGCCGATACGAGGATTCACATTCTTGACCTGTTTGAGAAGCTCTTCAACCGAAATATGCCCACGCATGCGGAAAAACACATTGACGATGGTATTGCGCTGACGCGTGGTCTTCAGGCCCTTCTCCTGAATGAAACGGGCAAAAGCCGCTTCCTTCTCCTTGACCAGGTCCTGGTCCACCTGGGGATTCTGGTTTTTCTCGGGCATGGCTTACCTCTTGGGTCACACAGGTCTTTTCGAAAATGAATTTTGTTTTCGAATGAATATCTTAGTGCCCGGATATCCTACTGTCAAGCCGGGGGCTCGGCGGGAGATTCAGCGGGGTGTCGGCCGTCAATCAGCCGCCCTGAAAGATCCGTCGGTTATTCGAAAAAGATACGAATAGCAATATTTTCCCCAGTCGGCACATACCAGAAATTCTGCCCATCATGCAGCAACAAGACGTCCTTCCCCCGCTCCAGATAGGAATCCGTCCCGAC
>PDQT01000237.1 GCA_002747875.1 bacterium DOLZORAL124_64_63 | reverse complement strand
CCACATCACGACCAGCCGCGGCGAAACCGAACTCACCCCGGCGGAATACGAGAAACTGGCCTGCGACGCCCGCGTCGCCACCGACGACGGCCCCAACAAATCCACCATCCCGCCCAGTACCCGCCGGCGGGTATTGGCCCACGACCAACACCGCTGCCAAGCGCCGGGCTGCCCTCACACCCGCTTTCTGGAAATCCACCATATCACGCCCCGGAGCCAAGGCGGCACCAACGCCGAAGAAAACCTCACGACCTTGTGCAGCGCCTGCCACCAACGGGCCCACGACAAACAAAAAACCGCCCGTGGCAAGAACTACCATGTTGGCGATAAGCCCAAAGGAATCGACTCAGAAGGGAGTTGACCCCGAAAGGCCGTTGACCCGGAGTATTCACGCAGGTCCGTCACGAGGTTGATTCTCCCAACCGCGGTAGCCTGTTCATGAACGATCCAGGTCAATTATTCGGAAACCACGGAGCCGTGGCGGTGTTCGCCACTGGACGGCGACCGACGGCGGACTTATCCTGACCGGACCGAAATCGGCAACCACCCTGCCCAGAGCAACTGCCCAGAGCAACTGCCAAACGACAGTGCCCAGTGAAAGGCGTGCCCCAGTGAGCGAAACGGATCGCATCGACCAGTTGATGAAGGATTACGAGGCCATGAGCCGGGAGATGGCCAAGGTCATCGTTGGCCAGAAAACGGTCATCGAGGAAATGATGATTGCCCTGTTCAGCGGGGGGCATGTGCTGCTGGAAGGTGTGCCGGGGCTGGCCAAGACGTTGCTGATCAGCAGCCTGGCGCGGGTCATGGACCTGGGCTTCCAGCGCATCCAGTTCACCCCGGATCTGATGCCCAGCGACATCCTGGGCTCGGAAATCCTGGAGGAGGACCACGGCACAGGTCACCGTGCTTTCAAGTTCATCAAAGGGCCTCTGTTCGCCAACGTGATCCTGGCGGACGAGATCAACCGCACCCCGCCGAAGACCCAGGCCGCCCTGCTGCAGGCCATGCAGGAGCGGGAAGTCACCGCCGGCGGGCAGACCTTCACCCTGGAAGCGCCCTTCTTTGTGCTGGCCACCCAGAACCCCATCGAGCAGGAGGGCACCTACCCGCTGCCGGAGGCCCAGCTGGATCGTTTCATGTTCAACGTGCTCATTGACTATCCCAGCTTCAGCGACGAAGTGGCCATCATCGAAAACACCACCGGGCCGGACGAGGTGCAGTTGGAGCGCATCATCGATGGGGCCGGGGTGTTGGCCAACCAGCAGGTCATTCGGCAGGTGCCCGTGGCGGCCAACGTCACGGAGTATGCCGTAAAGCTGGTGCGGGCCACGCGCGTGGGTGCCGGCGAGGGTAGCCGGGCGGCGGAGGAATTTCTGGCCTGGGGCGCCGGGCCCCGTGCTGCCCAGTATCTGATCCGCGGGGCCAAGACCCGGGCCCTGATGGACGGCCGGCCCACCCCCGACCTGCAGGACGTGCGCCGCCTGGCCCATCCGGTGCTGCGCCACCGCATCGTCTCCAACTTCCATGCCGAAGCCGAGGGTGTGGGCAAGGACGTCATCATCGACCGGATCCTGGAAGAGGTCTGAACGTGAGCCGGGAACTGCTGAGCCCAGAACTCATCGGCCAACTGGGTCGCCTGGATCTGGTGGCTCGGCTTGTGGTGGAAGGGTTCTTGACGGGGCTGCACAAGAGCCCCTACCACGGTTTCAGCGCCGAGTTTGCCGAATACCGCCAGTATATCCCCGGCGAGCCGGTGGCGAACATCGATTGGCGCGTTTACGCCAAGAGCGATCGGCACTATCTCAAAATTTTTACCGAGGAAACCAACCTGCGGGCCACCATCCTGATGGATTGTTCGGCCAGCATGGCCTATCGCAGCGATCCGCAACGCCCCACCAAGAAGACCTACGCTACCTGGCTGGCCGCCGCCTTGACCTATCTGCTGTTGCGCCAGAACGACGCCGTGGGGCTGGTGACCTTTGACGAGGCGCTTCGGCAACGGGTGCCCGTGCGCAGCATGCGCAAGCAGCTTTTCCAGGTGCTGAAGGTCCTGGACGATTTGCCCGAGGGTCGGGGCACGCGCCTGGGCCCGGTGCTCAACCAGGTGGCCGAAACCATCCACCGCCGGGGGTTGGCGCTGGTCTTCAGTGATCTGATGGATGACCCGGAGGCCATCCTGGGAGGGCTCAAACACTTGCGCCACCGCGGCCACGAGGTGCTGGTCTTCCAGATCCTGGATCCGCGTGAGGTGGACCTGGATTTCCGCGGCGAGGTGGAATTCGAAGCCCTGGAGCAGCCCGGTCGGAAGGTGCGCATCGAGCCCGCGCACCTGCGCCGCGGCTACCAGGAGCGTTTTGCGGCCTGGCAGGACCATCTGCGGCGGGAATGTAGGCGCCACCGCATCGATCTGGTGCCCATCACCACGGGCACCCCCTTCGAGAAGGGCCTGGGGCAGTATCTGCGCAAAAGACGGCGGATGTTCTGATGCCCCTAGGATTTGCCAATCCCGCTCTGCTTTTCGGTGGCCTGGCGGCCGCCTTGCCGGTCATCATCCACTTCCTGAGCCGCCGCAAGGTGCGTCGCGAGGCGTTCAGCGACATGCGCTTTCTGAGCGAGGTGCAATCCCGGCAGGCCCGCAGCCTGGGTGTGCGTCGCTGGTTGCTGCTGCTGCTGCGCGTCCTGGCCATCCTGGCGGTGGTAGCCGCGGTGGCGGGCCCGCGTTGGGGTGGTCTGGCCGTGGGGGCGGGTTCCGGGCGCACCCTGATCTTCGTGATCGACACCAGCGCCAGCATGAACACCCAGCAGGAGGGCGGCACCCGCCTGGATGCGGCCCGGGAGCGTTGTGCCCACCTGCTGGCCAGTCTGCCGCCGGGGGCCATGGTGCAGGTGGTGGCCGCGGGCAGTCGCACGCGCCCGGTCTTTGGGGACTGGCTGCCGGTGGGCCAGGGTGCCGTGACGGGGCTGGAGGCCGTTACTCCCAGCGATGGCGCTCTGGATCTGGCGGCCGTCCTGCGGGAAGTCACCCGCCTGGTGGTCCGGGCGCCCAGTCGGCCGGTGGATATCGTTATGATCAGCGACTTCCAGGAAAACCCTTTGCCCGAGGATCTGGCGCCCCTGGTGGCCAAACTGCAGGAGGCGGGGCAGGCCCGCTGGATATTGGACCAGGTGGGCCAGGCCATGCCCGGCGGGGGCATCCAGGAGGTGATTCTGCCCCAGCGTAGCCTGCGGCAGAGCGAGACCGGGGAGATCGTGGCACGGGTCACCAGCCACCTGCCCGACCAGAGTTTCATCCTGGAGATCGATGGCCGGCAGGTGGCCGAGGCCGTCCTGGCCGAACCGTCGGCCAGCTCCGTGCCCCTGACATTCAGCTTCCGGGTGCCGGCGCCGGGTGTGCACCAGGGCCGGGTGGTGGGGCCCCAGGACGCCTTTCCGGTGGATGACCAGCGTCCCTTCGTGCTCAGCGTGCCCGAACGCATCCCCGTCCTGATCGTGCACGGGCCCGATCGCGCCGTGGATCCGCCGGCGGGGCGCGGTGGCTGGCGGTATCTGGCCGAGGCCCTGGCTCCGGCGGGCGAGGACGGGGTCTTTGCCGTGCGCGCCATCGCTTCGGACCAGTTGGCCGGCGGGGACCTGGCGGGCGTCGGGGTGGTCCTTGTTGTGGATGTTGATCCGCTGGGCCGATCCGTCACCAACAGCCTGGGCAACTGGCTGCGGGAAGGCGGCGGCGCCCTGTTTCTCATGGGCGAACCCACGGCCGGCCGTTACCTGGAAGGTAACCTGCTGCCTCTGCTGGGGCTGCCCGGCAGCGTGGAGGCGCGCAATCGGGCCCCGGGGCAGGAACTGCGGTCGCGGGTCATCGATCCGGAGCATGCCGTCTTTGCCGGACTACCCGCCGAGGCCATCGGCACCCTGGAAGATGTCCAGTGGAGCCGGTGGTTCCACCTGACGGAGGCCGGGGAAGGGGCTTTGCTGGAACTGGCCGATGAGAGTCCGATCGCCGTGGCCGGCACCTTGGGGCAGGGGCGGTACCTGCTTTTGCCTCATAATCTTCTGCCCTCGTCCACTCGGCTGGCGGCCAGCCCCATGGCCTTGCCGTTTTTCCAGCGGGCCACCGCTTGGCTGGCCACGGGGGGACAACGGGGGCATGCCCGGAATCTGCTCGTGGGGGAGCGGGCGGCCATCCGGCCGCCGGCCGGTAGCCTGACGCGCGGCCTGGATCGGGTCGAGGCGTTGCAGGTGATCAGCGCCGATGGCGCCTGGAGGCAGACGGCGCAGCTTCTCTGGCAGGGGGAGACGCCCCGCCTGGTGGGGCCCCGGCTGGAGCGGACGGGCTTGGTCACGTTCCAGGCTGGAGAGGACACCCTGGGCCTGGTGGCTGCCCAGATGCCCGCCCAGGAAAGCCCCACGGGCCTGCTGCGCTTGGCGGACTGGAAACGGCTGGCCGGCGCGCAGGGGCTGGAGGTGCGCGGCCAGTTGGAAGCCGGCGCGCAGACGGCTTTGGCCGCCACCCTGGCGGGGCGAGACCTGGCCCCGGCCTTTTTCCTTCTGGCCTTTTTGCTCCTTTTTGTCGAACTTTTCGTGGGCAGGGGCGTAAGCGGACGGAAAGCGTCCTGAAAATCGGATAAAGGCCGCCCCGGCTTGAATGGAGCACGCACTCATGTGGAATTATTCAGACAAGGTTTTTGATCACTTCATGAATCCCCGTAACGTGGGCGAGGTGGAGAACCCCGACGGCGTGGGCGAGGTGGGGTCCATGGCCTGCGGGGACGCCCTGCGCCTGAGCTTTCGCCTGGATGACGCGGGCTGCATCGCCGAGGCCAAGTTCCAGACCTTTGGCTGCGGCAGCGCCATCGCGTCAAGCAGTGTGCTGACGGAAATGCTCATCGGCAAGACGCTGGATGAGGCCGCTCTGATCACCAACGAGCAGATCGCCGAGGGCCTGGACGGCCTGCCCCGCGAGAAGATGCACTGCTCGGTGATGGGGCGCGAGGCTCTGGAAGCGGCCATGATCGATTACTACAAGCGCCTGGGCCGCAACGTGCCGTGCCATCTGTTGCAGCAGGACATCCAGCTGTGCCGCTGTTTCGATGTGAAGAAGGAGACCGTGCGCGAGGCCATCTTCAATCACCGCCTGGAAACCATCGAGGATGTGACCAACCACACCAAGGCGGGCGGGGGTTGCGCCAGTTGCCACCACGATATCGCCGACCTGCTGCGCGACTGCTGGGACAAGATCGAGCGTGGCGAGGATACGGGTCCCACGGCCCAGCCCGGCACCACGAGCCGGACCAGGATCCCCGTGCCCGAGGGCGGCGGCGGTTTGCAGACCCTGGGCGTGATGCCCACGGCCCAACCCCCGGCCGTGCCGGTGGACCACAAGCCGCAGGACGCCGACATGGTGGCCCGGATCCAGGAAGTGATCGACCAGGACATTTCCCTGAAACTGCAGGGCGATGGGGGGGACATCGAATTCGTGCGCTATCTGGACGGCCGCGTATACGTGCGGCTGACGGGGGCCTGCGCGGCCTGCCGCAGCTCCGAGGTGACCATCCGCAACATGGTCGAGGCCCAGCTGCGTGAATTCATCAGCGAGGACATTCAGGTGATCGAGGTGGATGGATAATGAGCCCCGACGGCAACCGCATGAATCTGATGGACGGCATGCCGCCCCTGCCTGAAAAGCCCATCTACCTGGACAACAACGCCACCACCCGGGTGGCCCCCGAGGTGCTGGAATGCATGTTGCCCCTGCTGACCGAGGATTACGGTAATCCCTCGTCCATGCACAGCTTCGGGGCTCGGGCGGGCGACGCCCTGGCCCTGGGCCGGGAGCGCATCATGGCCCTGCTGGGGGTGGAGCAGCACAACGAAATCGTGCTGACCGCCGGTGGCAGCGAGAGCGACAACCTGGCCATTGTCGGCACCCTGCGCGCCAACCCGGACAAGAAGCACCTGATCACCACCAGCGTGGAGCACCCGGCCGTGCTGGGCCTGTGCCGGGAGTTGGAAAAACGCCACGGCTACGCGGTGACTTATCTGAAGGTGGACGGCGAGGGCCGGCTGGATCTGCAGGAGCTGCGTGACAGCCTGCGCGAGGACACCGCCATCGTCTCGGTCATGATGGCCAACAACGAAACCGGCGTGCTCTTCGACGTGGAGGCCATCGGCGCCATCGTCAAGGAAAACGGCGCGGTGTTCCATGTGGACGCCGTGCAGGCCGCGGGCAAGATCCCGCTGGACATGGGCCGCAGCCGCGCCATCGATCTGCTGAGCATTTCCGGCCACAAGCTGCACGGCCCCAAAGGGGTGGGGGCCCTGTTCGTGCGCAAGGGCACCAAGCTGCGGCCCCTGATCGTGGGCGGGCACCAGGAGCGCGGCCGCCGCGCCGGCACCGAGAACGTGGCCAGCGTGGTGGGCTTCGGCAAGGCCTCCGAATTGGCCGCCGCCGGCATCGAGCATGAGAACACCGTGGTGCGCGCCATGCGGGACCACCTGGAGAATCGTCTGCTGGCGGCCATCCCCGACAGCAGGCTGAACGGTCAGAAGGACAACCGTCTGCCCAACACCTGCAACATCGCTTTCAGTTACGTCGAGGGCGAGGGCATCCTCCTGTTGCTGGACAGGGTGGGCGTGGCCGCCAGCAGCGGTTCGGCCTGCACCAGCGGCAGCCTGGAGCCCAGCCATGTGCTGCGGGCCATGGGCATTCCCCTGACCCTGGCCCACGGTTCCACCCGCTTCTCCTTGTCGCGCTACAACAGCATGCAGGAGATGGACTACGTGGCCGAGGTGCTGCCCCCCATCATCGAACGGCTGCGCATGATTTCCCCCTTCAATGAGAAGCGCGCCAACTTCTAATCCGGGTCATGCAAGTATGACCCGTGCCAGGGCGCAAGATAGGGTACACAAGTAGGGTTATGAACGAGACGATGGCCGCCGGCGGCAGCCCTGACGGGTTGCTGCGTTCCGCATTTTCCACCCCCGGCAGCAGCGAGGGCCTTCTGGAGGCCGTCGCGACGCTGGAATCCGCCCTGCGCGCTCACCCCATGGAAAACGCCGATCCCTTCCTGCTGTCCGGCCTGAACGGCGGCGCGGTGGCGGCGTTGCTGTCGGCCTGGCGCCGGGAGCATCGCCGGCAGGCGCTGATCGTCACGCCGGATCGGGAATCCGCCGAGCAGATGGCCATGGATCTGGAAACTTGGCTGGGCCGGGGCGAGGTCGTGCACCTGCCCCAGCAGGAGGTGCTGGCCTTTGACCGCAACAGCCCCCAGCCGGCCTTGGTGGGGGACTTCCTGGACGGTCTGCTGCGCCTGCGGTCGGACCAAGCGCCGCTGGCGGTCACCTCGGTCTACGGCCTACGCCAGCGGGTCATGGCCCCCGGCACTCTGGATCGGGCGGTTCTGCGCCTGAAGGTTGGCGACCGGGTGGATCTGGACGAACTGGGTACCCGCCTGGTGCAGCGCGGCTACCGCCCCGCCGGTATGGTGGCCAAGGTGGGGGATTTCGCCCGCCGCGGCGGCCTGTTCGACATTTTCACGCCGGGGGACGAGCCCCTGCGCGTGGAATTCTTTGACGACGAGATCATTTCCGTGCGCTGGTTCGAGGTGGAAAACCAGCGCACCACCGTCCGGGGCGAAGAAGCCCAGATCCTGCCCGTCAGCCACATGCTGCTGGATGACGACGCGGTGCTGGGTGTTCTGGGGGCGGTGGAACAAGCCATGGCGGCGGCCAACGAGACGGTGGATCCCGATTTTCTGGACGATCTGGAGGCGCGTCTGGAGGATCGCCTGCTGGATGACGGTCTGGAGAGTTTCCTGCCCTGGATGGGCCCCAGCGCCATGGTCATGGACTATTTGCCGGACGGCACGGCCCTTTTCTGGCTGGAGCCGACGCAGCTTAAAGCCCAGAGCGATCTGCTGGACAGCGAGCTGCCCCGCTTGCGCGCGGGCCGCCTGGACAACGAACCGGTGCTACCCGCGGTCGAGGATCTGGTCCTGCCGGGGGAAAAGCTGCGCCATCCCCGTTTCCAGCACGTTTTCGTGGCGGCCAGCTGGATAGCCGGGGACGCGGAGGCCCGCTGGCTGCAGAGCGTGCCTTCGGCGGCGCTGAATTACATCACCACCGGCCAGACCCTGCGCGGCGGCAATGTGCAGGAGCTGAAGGCCGATCTGTTGCGCCGCGAGGCCGCCGGTGAAACAGTCCTCCTGCTGTGCGATAACCAGGGGCAGCAGGGGCGGTTGGCGGAATTGCTGGAGGAGTCGGGGGATGCAACCGCCGCCACGGTACCGCTGGTGGCGCCCCTGAGCGCCGGTTTCTCCTGGCCCCAGGCCCGCCTGGCCGTGCTCACGGACCACGAGTTATTCGAGCGCTACCGCCGCCCCGGGCGCACGCGCAAGCGCAGCAGCGGTTTGGTCAAGGAACGCGCCAGCCTGCAGCCGGGCGAGTACGTGGTGCACCTGGAATACGGCATCGGCCATTACCGGGGGCTACGCGTCATCAGCGTGGAAGGGGTGCAGCGCGAGTGCCTGTTGCTGGAGTACGCCGACGGTGGCAAGGTTTACGTGCCGGTGGAAAACATCGACCAGGTGGAACGCTACAGCAGCGACCAAGGCGCCAACCCGCCTTTGGCCCGCCTGGGCAGCGGCAGCTGGCTGAAGGTCAAGGGCAAGGCCGCCCGGGCCATCAAGGCCATGGCCGCCGAACTGATCGAGCTGTACGCGGTGCGCGAGGCCCGGCCCGGTTATGCCTTCCCCGCCGATTCGCCGCTGCAGAAGGCTCTGGAGGACAGTTTCCTCTTCGAGGAGACGCCCGATCAGCTGACGGCCATCCGCGACAGCAAACGGGACATGGAAGAGAGCAAGCCCATGGATCGCCTGGTGTGCGGGGACGTGGGTTTCGGCAAGACGGAGGTGGCCATCCGCGCGGCCTTCAAGGCGGCGGACGCGGGTAAGCAGGTGGCGCTGCTGTGCCCGACCACGCTGCTGGTCCATCAGCATGGCGACACCTTCAGCGAACGTTTCCGGGACTTCCCCGTGCGGGTGGAAACTCTCAGCCGCTTCAAGACGCCCCAGGAGCAGAAGGCCATCCTCAAATCCGTGGCCGCCGGCCAG
>PDQT01000221.1 GCA_002747875.1 bacterium DOLZORAL124_64_63 | reverse complement strand
GAGGCGTTGGCCAGCAGGTGCAGCATGGCCGCGGCCACCTCTTCCGGTCGCGGAAAACGGTCCAGGGGAATGTTCTCGCGCGGGGTGTGCTGGTAGTCGCCCGTGCCGGGATCCGGGGGCATGACCGAGCCAAGAGCCAGCTCGTTCACCCGGATGTTGGGTGCCAGGGCCATGGCCAGATTCCTTGTCAGGCCGTGCAGGGACCACTTGCTCATGGTGTAGGCAAAGTGGTCGGCCCGCGGGTGCAGGGCCGCCGCATCGTTGAGGTTGATCACATCCCCGCTGCCCGTCGGGCCCAGGGTCTCGGCCATGGTGCGGGCCAGTAGCCAGGGAGCGCGCAGGTTCACGTTCTGGAATTCCGTCCAGGAGCGCACGCTGGTATCTCGGGCCGTGCCCGGACAATAGATCGCCGCGTTGTTGACCAGGATATCCACGGGACGGCCCATGCTGTCGATGGCGCGATGGATCAGGTCCTCAGCCTGAAAAGGGTCGCCCAGATGGGCCGCCAGCAACGCCACACGCACCCCGTGGCCACGCAGTTCCTCGGCGGTCTCGGACGCCTCGCGCGCGGACCTGTTGTGGTGCAGGACGATATCCGCGCCCTGCTCCGCCAGGGCCTGAGCCAACTGTCGGCCGATGCGGCGCGCGCCCCCCGTGACCAGCGCCAGCCGGCCGTTGAGAAACCCGCGCTCGGGCAGGATGCGACGAGGCATTTCAACGATACGATCCACGACCATGGCGAACTTCCCTCGCTTCAGTTGAGACAGACCACGATGGCCCCGGCGCCCCCCCAGTAGGCGGGGGCCTCACGCCAGCTGGCCACCAGAGCGGGGTGCTCATCGCACCACTGGCGCACCACCGGGCCCAGGATGGAGATGCCCCCCTGCGAGCCCTGGCCCTTGCCATGGATCACAAGGAGCTGGCTCCGGCCCTGGCGGCGATAGCCCCGTAACTGAGTTTCCAGGCGCCCGAGGGCCTCCTCCACCGTCAGCTTGCGCAGATGGATGGCCGGCGGCGGCTCGATACCGCGCCGGGACCTGCCGGCCGTGGGTTCTTCCTGCACCGCCTCATAGCGGATGGACCGGCGCTTCCCCCGGCGGGGTGGCCCCCCCAATCCCGTGCGGCCCGTCTTGCCTTTCTTGCGTCCCATCGTCCATGCCCGCTTTCTCCAGCCTTCAAACCTGCTGCCGCGGGCATTATACTGCATGGAAGTCTCGATAACAAACCAACCCCGAGCCATAGCGTGGCGATGACCCCGCCCCCCAAAGGATTGCCTTGCTCCCTCCCGACGCCATTCCCGACGCTATTCCCGACGCTATCGGCTGGTGCCCTCGTTGCCGGAAGCCCCACCGCCTCGCGGCCGGTCCGGCCCGGCCCCATGCCCGGCAACTGATGGCTGATCTGGAGAAACACCGTCGCCTCGACTTCGACCGCCCCACGGCCGAGGCGGATCCGCGTCTTTCCACCGCCCCTCTCTTCGGTCCGGCGCGCGGGCAGATGTTCGGTGTCCTGACGGCCCGCAACGACGCCGGCGAAACGGTGATCCTGCGGGCCTTCTCCGGCATGCACAACGGGCGCTGGGAGGCACCCGGCTGGGAGCCTCCCCTGTTTCCGGTGACCCGGTTCCACGCGGTGATGGATCCGTCGGAAATCCGCATCAAAGCCCTGGGCAACCAAATGCGCCGACTGGCCGCGGACGACCCCCGCCGCGCCACGCTCAAGGCCCGACGCCGGGACCTTTCCCGGGCCACCCAGCAACAGCTGCACCAACTCTACACCCTGCACAATTTCCGCGGCGAAACCGCCGGTCTGGTGCCCTTTTACCAAGGCGTGGCCGGACCACCCACCGGCGCGGGCGACTGCGCCGCCCCCAAGCTGCTGAATGCCGCCGCCCGCCGGGGCCTGCGCCCCACCGGTTTGGTCGAGTTCTTCTTCGGAGCCCCCAATGTCTCGCATGGGCGCGCGCACGGGGTTTTCTATGCCCCTTGCGAGGACAAGTGCGCCCCCATCCTGGGCTGGATGCTTTGTGGAGGCGTGGAATGAGAATGCTGGAATTCGTCCACCGGGATGAAAGCTGCGTGGTGGTGAACAAGCCGGGCGGATTGCTGGCTGTGCCCGGGCGGGGCCCCGAGGGTGCCGACAGCGTCGTCAGCCGCCTGCGGACCCTGATCCCGACGTGCATTGCCCAGCCCGCCGCCCATCGGCTGGACATGGACACCTCCGGCCTGATGCTCCTGGGTCTGACCGCAGCGGCCCAGCGCCATCTCACGCGGCAGTTCGAAGCCCGCACCGTGGAGAAACGCTACCTGGCCTGGCTCGAAGGCGTGTTGACCGAGGACGAGGGCCGCATCGCGTTGGCCTTCCGGCTGGATCCCGCGGACCGGCCCCGACAGATCCACGATCCGGCCAAGGGGAAGCCGGGTATCACTCTGTGGCGCAGGCTGACGGAAGATGCCGGGCGCACCTTGGTGGAGTTCACCCCCCTGACCGGGCGGACCCACCAGTTGCGGGTGCATGCCGCCCATCCTTTGGGGCTGGGGTGCCCCATCGTAGGGGATCGGCTTTACGGTTCCGGCACCCGTCCGGGAGAACTCCGGCTACATGCCGCCTTCCTGGCTTTCGACCATCCTGACGATGGCCGGCGGATCAGCTTGGAGAGCCCCTTCCCTTACCCGCGCTCCCGCTGAATCCGGCCCGGCGCCCATCGGCCACCAGCCCCGTCACCAGGTTGCGCAGGCGCGGGACCATCATGATCCAAAGTCCGACCGGCAGCAGATACGGCCACCAGGCTCCGTCCCCGGCCAGCCCACGCAAACCGCCCAACCAGCGCCAGGGCAGCAGCCCGGTCACCAGGACCAGGAAACCCAGATTCCCCAGCTTGTAGAAGGCCCCCGCAAGACAGGCCCGCGCCGAACACCCCGGGGGCAACGGCGCGTCCAATCCCGGAGAGCCCACCAGATCGCCCAGGGCGTGATAGCCGTCGGAGTGGATGAAGGGCAGCAGGCTCCAGATCACCGCCACCAAGGTCAACTGCGCCGCCAGGGTCCCGGCACCCCAACCGACCCACCAGCCAGCCAGTCCCAGAACCGCGCCGAAACAGCCCTGCAGCACCACCCCCGCCAGGTCCACCCGCAGCCTGCCCGCGCGGGGTAGAAGAGTGACGGCCGAAACATCGTTGTGCAGCACCGGCAGCACGAAGAGCAGCCCCCCACCGATCCCACCGGCAGGATACCCCTGAGCCGCCAGGGCCGCGGCGTGGGCCAACTCATGGCACAGGCCACCGATCAGAAACAGCGCAATCCCCGGCACGCTATCCGCGCCCAGAGCCCAGGGTCCCGGCCGCGCCGCGACCACCGACCACACCAGCAGGATGATTCCCGCTGCCAGCACCGCCAACCGGGGCCCCGAGGTCAACGGTTGCAAAGGACGCGCCAATCGCTCCGTCCAACGCGCCGAAAGCAGGGGGAAACGCAACCACAAGGCCGGCCGCTGCCGGGACCGGGACCGATGGGGTGCCGCGGTGCCCAGGAGAAGATCGGCCAGCCTGTGGTTGAGTCGGTCCTCACCAAGCGGTGTCCCCGCGCGCAAGGAGCGCAGGACTTCCGCTCGGCTGGGCCGCCGGCCCTCCAAGGCAGCCAGCCGGCGACCCAGCACCGCCGGGACCAGGACACGTCCCGCATCGGTATGGATGATCCAAGGCCCGGTCGGGTGGGTCAAGATACGCCAGCCGGGCACCGTCACGCCCCCAGCCGGGCCATGCCCAGCAAGCAAAGCCGCAGACCATGGAACTTGACCCAGTGGAGGCCGTGCTCCGCGGACAACTCCTCCAGGGAGCGGGGAGCCTCCCGCATGGTCTCCAGATCCTGGTCACGCAAACCTTCCGCCGAGTAGAAACGGTCATCCGTCAGGTTGACCAGCACGTCACCGGGCCAGACCTCGACCTGCCGGTCCAGGTGCAACCGCACCGAAGACGCGGATCGCTCCAGACAGATATGAAAGGCGTGGATGAAGTCATCATGCAGGCCGGCCGGAAGGCGGTCGTCCGCGCCCAGAGCGGGGCTGAAGCAGGCGCAGGCTTCACGCAACATGATCCAGAAATCCCACTGCTCGGGCCGGGCCATGATCTGGCTGAAAACCCAATCGAAGATACGCCGTGTCACCGCTTCCGGATCTTCGGTGGGAGCGGGAGTTTGGTCCGTTTCGGCCTCCCAGACCATTTCCATGCGCTCATTCCAGTGCACCGCCGCCATATGCATCGGGCACTGCAAACGGCAGACCAGACGCGCCAGGCCTGTGCGCACCTTGATGTCGCGGCCGGGCAGACTGTACAGAGCACCATCACGGCGGGTGCCGTCCATACCGCTTTCACCGCTGTTCCCGTCGATGAAGGCGATGACCGGCGCACCCTCCCGCACCGCCTTGATCAATTGGCGGATGAAACCTTTTTCACCCACGCAGCTCCAGCGCACTTTCCCCTTATGCCCCATGACGGCGCGCGATTGCTCCACCATTTCCCGGAAATTTTCCCGCGCCGAAGGATGCAGCAGGATCACCGGGTCCAGTCCCGCGGCCAAGTACGGTTCCACCAACAGCGGGAAAGGTCCCTGGTGGAAAGAAAGCACCAGACCGCTCCGCAGTTCGGGGTGCTCGGCAAGGAATCTGCGGCCGGGGGCCAGAAGTTGCTGGTCCCCCGCCCACAGTCCGGCAAGAGCCTCCCGTTCTCTTGCCAGCATCGTCATTTTTCGTTCCCGCAGATCATCCAGATCTTCAAAATCGGCGTCGGGCCACAGGGCGCGCAGAGTCCACAGATCCCAGGAGTCGACAGGCCGCCGGTCGGGTCCGGAACTCCGCAGAGTTCCGGACCGCGACGGGCGGTTGTTCAGGGTTTTCCTCATGATGTGGGTCCATCCAATTCGTACTTCGGAAGCAGCAGGGGGATGATGCGGTCGCACTTGTGATGATAGCAACAGATGATGCAATCCCCCTCGATCAGCCCTTCGCCCATGATGCCTCCACTCAGGGCACTGACCTCCAGGCGTTCTTCCAACTGTCTCAAATCCAGAGGCTGCAGTTTTCGGGTCACCTCCATGTCATCAATCCTCATGTCTTCTCCCTACGAATCGTTGCCACCGAACAAACTCGAGATGTTGGGCAGCCCAATGTTGTTGCACTTGCCACCGCAGCATCCATCTCCAGGGGCATCGAAAGTCCCGGGGCCATCGACAAGGAGGCTGCTAGCAGACGCCAGACTGCTGACTTCCAAGCGCTCCTCCAGATCCTGGATGCCCAATTCCCGCAGGCTCTCTTTCAGGGTTTCCCGTTCCACATCACTCAAGTGTTTGTTTTCCATAATTTCCTCCTTGAAACATAGATTGATGGGCCGACACCTCCCCTTGGCAAGGTGGATGCCCGCAAGCAAAATTCCGGTATCACGTTGAGAAGAAACGGGTTGCAAAAAGGCTGGACAAATAGGGGGAAAAAGAAGAGACCCCGCGGGTTGACGCCACGGGGTCCCATCGTCTCGGAGTGGGGACAAAAGCCGACCCAATGCTTCCGGAAGAAGCCCAAACACTGCTAAGGCATCGGCACCGTTACAGCGTCTGGCTCACCACCTCCACCCGATAGCCCGCATACTTCCGCAGATTGATCACTCCGGTATCGAAGATCAGGTACTGCCCCTTGATCCCCTGCAGCACACCGCCCGCCACCGGATTCCGGTCCAGGTTGTGGCTTTTGACCTTGGTGGGCCACTCCAGAACCGGATACGCGAACTGCTGTTCCCGACGCTCCGACGCGGGTAAGACGCCCTCCACGCCCCACGCCCTGAGACGCGCCACCACCCGCTCCACCACCTCCTGAAGGTTGGTGTCCGAGGTCTCGCCTTTGAGCATGCGCGTCCAGTGGGTCTTGTCCGCAAAGCCCTCGTCGCTGAGGCGTTTTTCCACCAGCCCCACGTCCCGCCGGCTGGGCAACACAGCCACCGGCACGGCCGCCACGGCACCTTGGTCGATCCACCGTGAAGGGATGTTGGCCTCCCGCGTGATACCCACCTTCACGCCGCTGGTCAACGAGCAGTACAGATAATGGGGCCTGAAGCAGACCGATTGGGCGAAGTCCTCTTCGCGGCAGGGGTTCTCCGCATCGCCGTGATGGCAGAGTTCGGGCTTGACGATGCAGATGTCGGCCGCAGCCCGCGTCATGGTGCACGGATAGCAATAGCCCTGGCTGAAGGTCTTCTTGACCTTGCGGCCGCAAACGATGCAGTTGATCTGGCCGCCAAAGCGCAGCTCCAGGGGTTGTCCAAGGTGCGGATTCAACGGGTAGTCGGCGACGCGTTCGGCGGCATCGTGCCAGCCGTCGCGCAGGCGGTACCGCACGGGGGCGGCGGCTTCGACACCCATTTTCTTGAGGGTTCCGGTCCAGACGGTGGGCATGAGAGGCAACATTCCTTGAGCGAAAGGTTCATGGTAACAGAGGTCATGGGTGACGGCGGCCGACGGGGCAGGTTCAGCCCCCGGGATAGCGCGCCACGATCCTGTCCAGAATTTCCCGCACGCGTTCATCGGGCATGCATTCCAGGTAGACCGTCATCTCGAAGACCAACCGCTTCCGGACGGCGGGATCCCGCGCCAGTTGCTCCAGGGTGCCGGCCGTCATCTCGGGCAGGAAATGGCGAACCTCATAGCGCTGGATGATACCCTGAAAACGAGGGACGCGACGCACCATCAGAGAAGAAACGTAATCATTGTAAACGCAGGCCCAATCTTCTTGTGAAAAAAGCTGCCTGAATTCGCCGGGATCGCCGGCAAAACCCAGATCCAGTCCGTAGGACGCGAAGGCCGCCGGATTGTTCATCATGGCCGTCACGTCCCCGAAAATCGGCGGCATGTTGAACTGGAAAATTTTCCGCTCCGGGCCTAGGGCGAAGGCCAGGTACCCTCCCAGGTTGGCGTTGTTGTAATACTCTCCCGCAAGGCCGTGCCGCCGGACGAAGTCCGCCGTTCCCCTCGGAATAAGAAAATCGTTGGTCCCCCATCCCCAGGCCGTCTGGGAAGGCAGGACATAGGTGCCTCCCGCGGAAACCGTCCCCCGCGCCGCCAGCACCTTCTCCTGCAGGAAGACCAGGCCCAGCACCAGCCAGACCCCGGCCAGGGCCAGCCCCACCCGATCACGCCGTAGACCTCGCCGACTAGGCTGGGGCCGGCCGGACATCAACTGGGCGACAAAAGGCACCAACACGATCAAAGACATCTCGGCAAAACGCAGGTACCGGATGGCCGCCACCACGAAGATCGCGGCCAGAAAAGAGAGAACACCCTCCTGGTGCCGCGGTCTGAAGACCAATTTCAGGACAACCAGGATAAGCACCAGCAGCAGCAGGAGATGGTCTCCCGGATTCCGCCAGACCGGCTGCAGTTCCAGAATGCGGTCGGCCCCGTGGGCTCCCGTGGCCAGGGTCCAGAAATGCCCATAGGAACGCAACCCATACGGATTGATCAGCGACACCGCGACCGTGGCCAGCCCGGCCGGGTTCAGGGTCTTGAGCAGGGCACGAGAGCAGGGCGTCTCCCGGTTCTTCCCGGGGTAGAACCGGCGAACATTCATGAACAAGGCAAAGCCGGCCAGATAAAGCCAACCGATCGCCGCTCCATGCAGCCAGTCCCAGACCAGGAATAGAACCGGCAAGGACCACAGGAGAGATCCCGTCGGCCGGCGGCGATGCCGCAGCAGCAGGAATTGCAACAGGGCCAGCCCGGCCAGGGAAAACAGTTCCGGTCGGACGTGGAAACGGAAAAACCCGGCCATCACCGCCACACAGGTCACCAGGGCAGCGTTCCAGGGCGCCGCGCCCTCCAGCCTGGCGGTCCTGAAAAGCAAAGCCACCACCAGGGCCACCAGCAGGAGCTTGAGGCCCATCAGGCCGGCCCAGCCCCAACGGTCCCACAGACCGAAAAACATCCACTGGGCCAACCACTCGTGGTTGACGAACGGCACCCCCGGGTGAGTGAAGGACAGAACCTCTTCATTGACGATTCCGCCGAGCAGCCGCATGGCGCGACCGTTGGCCAGGTGCCAGTAGAGGTCCACGTCGAAAACAGGGAAGGTGACCGCCAGCAGGGAAAAAATCAGAGCCCAGGGGCCGGCCAGCGACGCGAACCGGCCATGGGGCAAGTCCCTATCCATGCCGTCTTTATCCCAGCGCCCTTTGTTCCAGCGCCCCTGATCCGCGCGCGAGTCTTTCCTGCCCACCATCTTTCCCTTGGTCTTCATGCTTTCGTCTTCATGTTTTCCCGTTTGCCGCCTGCCGTGGCACAGCCCAACATTATGCGGTGACAGATTTTCTCCGATGACAGAGGCCCGACGCCCCGGTATCTTTGAATCACGCAAACAACGATCCTACCCAACGGAGAACGGATGCTCAACAGGATCTGGACCTTTTTCTTCCTGGGCGGCTTCGTGGCCGCCGTGGTGCGCTCCTTCGCCGGCCACACCGAGGTGTGGGCCGAGATGGTGGGCTCCACCTTCGACATGGCCGAAACCGCCTTCAAAATAGCGCTGGGCCTGACCGGCGTCATCTGCCTGTGGTTGGGCATCATGCGCATCGGCGATCGTGGCGGGGCCGTGGATCTGGTGGCGCGGTTGTTCGGCCCCCTGCTGCGTCGGCTTTTTCCCGGCATCCCGGCGGGACATCCGGCCACCGGCAGCATCGTCATGAACATGGCGGCCAACATGCTGGGGCTGGACAACGCGGCCACGCCCCTGGGCCTCAAGGCCATGGAAGAGCTGCAGGAACTGAACCCGGACAAGCAGACAGCCAGCGATGAGATGATCCTCTTTCTGGTCATCAACACGTCGGCGGTGACGGTCATCCCGGCCACCATCTTCACGGTGCGGGCGCAGATGGGCGCCGCCGACCCCACCGATGTCTTCCTGCCCCTGTTGATCGCCACCTACTGCAGCACCCTGGCGGGGTTGCTGATGACCTCGTTCTTCCAGAAGATCCGTCTCTGGGACCCGGTGGTGCTGGCCTACCTGGGCGGCATGACGGCGCTGATCGGCTCTCTGGTGGCTTATTTCGGGCATCTCGAGCAGACCGCCATGGAAAACCAGGCCTCCCTACTGGCCAACGGACTCATTTTTGCCGTGATTATCGGCTTCATGCTGGGCGCGGTCCGCCGAAAGGTGAATCTGTACGAAGCCTTCGTGGACGGCGCCAAAGAGGGCTTCCAGGTGGCGGTGGGGATCATCCCCTACCTGGTGGCCATGCTGGTGGCCATCGGCGTGTTCCGCGCCAGCGGGGCCCTGGACCTGATCCTGGACGGGGGTCGCGCCCTGGTGGGAACCCTGGGCCTGGACGGCCGTTTCATCGACGGTCTACCCACCGCGTTGCTGCGCCCCCTGAGCGGCGGAGGCGCGCGCGGCATGATGATCGAGACCATGCAGACCCATGGCGTGGACAGCTTTGCCGGGCGGTTGGTCAGCGTGATCCAAGGCAGCACCGAGACCACGTTCTACGTTCTGGCCGTGTACTTCGGTTCGGTGGGTATCAGGCG
>PDQT01000006.1 GCA_002747875.1 bacterium DOLZORAL124_64_63 | reverse complement strand
GGACCGGTGGCGAGGCCCGTTTCGACGCCGTCCTGGACCAGCATCTGCATCTGCGCTGCCGACAGTGCGGAGACATCCACGACCTGCCGGCTGACAGTCTGGCCGGTCACCCCGCTTTCGATCCACGGCAGTTGAAACCATCGGCCGTGAAAACCCAGGGATTCCTCATCGAGGGATTCGCGCTGGAGTATTCCGGGGTTTGCCCGGAATGCCGCCACAACAGTACCAAGGAGAATTGACCAATGGATAACCTGGACTTCGATATTCTGCCCATGCCCCTAGTGACCACCGAGGCCCCCGAATTCACCGCCACCGCCGTCATGCCGGACAACACTTTCAAGGATGACTTCAAGCTGTCCGACTACCGGGGCAAGTATGTCCTGCTGTTCTTCTACCCCCTGGACTTCACCTTCGTGTGCCCCTCCGAGATCCTCGCCTACAACAAGGCCCTGGAGGAATTCAAGAGCCGCAACTGCGAGGTCATCGGTGTCAGCACCGACAGCCACTTCAGTCACTGGGCCTGGAAGAACACCCCCATCGAGAATGGTGGCATCGGCAACATCCAGTTCCCCCTGGTGGCGGACTTCCAGAAGACCATCAGCCAGGACTACGGCGTCCTGCTGGAGGGCGGCATGGCCCTGCGCGGCACCTTCCTGATCGACAAGGACGGTATCGTGCAGAGCGCCAACGTCAACGCCTTGGGCCTGGGCCGCAACGTGGATGAGAGCATCCGCCTGCTGGATGCCCTGCAGCACCTGGAAGAGTACGGTGAAGTGTGCCCCGCCAACTGGAAGAAGGGCGAGGATGCCATGACCCCGACGGCCGAAGGCGTGGCCAAGTACCTCTCGGATCACAAATAAGAAAAGATATATCTCGGAAATCGTGTTCCCGCTGGGTCCCCCGGAGTCTTCATCTCCGGGGGACTTTCATTTGATCAAAGCCACCTTGGTGACCAGCTGTTCGCCGTTGGCCTCGGCCACCACCAGATAGGTCCCCGCAGCCAGGGCCCGGCCTGCGGCGTCCACCCCCTTCCAACTCAGGGTATGGTGGCCCGCAGCCAGGGGCGCGTCGACCAGCTGGTGAACCACGGCACCGTGCACATCGTGGACACGGACCCGCACGTGCGCATCCCTTGTCAGCTGAAAGTTGATGCTGGTGCGAGGGTTGAAGGGATTGGGGTGAGCGGCCAAACCGGCAACGGTCATGGTCGGCACGGACCCCTTGACCGCCGAAACCGCACACCCAACGGGCAGGGCCCCCAGGATCTTGCACGGCCCCTGGTCCGTCACCAGGGGAGAATCGGCCCGGGGAGCAAAGCGCCCCGGCATGCCACGTTCCATGGTGCAGAACAAGGGATCGGCGTGCAGATTACCCGAATGGTCTTTCTGCTTCCGGATGGCCGGCACCCAATCCCCCCCCGTATTTCCGAAGATATCCGTGCAGCCGAGCTCCATCTGTGCCGTCCCCCGCAGATGAAGACTGCCCCCCCTGTTGAAGGAGATCACCGAACGGAAGACCGAGGACTTGGCGCCGCACAGAAAGAATCCGCCCCCCTGAGACAGGGCCATGTTACCGACCAGGGTGCACATATGCAGGTTCACCCCGGAAACTCCCAGGCTGGCCACACCGCCACCGTTTTTCGCGATGTTGTCACACAGGATGGTCTGCGTAAGAACGGGGCGCGCCTTGAAATCCGAGAACACCGCCCCTCCCAGGCCCGGTGTGTCCATCGCGACATTCCCCTCCAGCACACATTTCTCCAGACGGGGATGGCTATCGGCGCGACAACTGACGCCCCCTCCCCAAGCCGCCCAGTTCCCCCGGAACACACCATTGATCACAACGGGGTTGGACCCATAGCTGCAATCCAGAGCACCGCCCCCTCCGGCAGCCCTGTTACCGCTGAAAACGCAATCTTCAATCCATGGGCTGGCATGGCTGCTGCGGATGGCCCCGCCATGGTACTGGGCGGTATTGTTCTCGAAATGGCAAACACGAATCAAAACATCGCCGTTGCTGCAGAGGATGGCTCCGCCACTGCCGTCATAACTGGTCAGACCCCAGGCCCACCCTCGGCGGAAAGTCAGATTTTCGATGACGGACGCGCTGGTCTGGCCTTCACAGGTGAGAATGCGCCCGGCGTTTTGTCCGTCCAGAATGGTCTCACCGGGATCGGCGCCCGCGCCTTTCAGGGAAACACCGACGGGCAACTGCAGCCCGACAGCTTCATACTGGCCCGGCTGAATGAGCACCGTATCACCCGGCTGGGCGTGCTCCAGGGCTGCGGCGATGGTCGCGTGGTCTATCGGAACCACCAGGGTCGCGGCCGGCAGAGGGCTACCGAACACGCCCAGAAGGGCAATGGTTAGGAGAAAAACTTTCATGGGATCCTTACTTGTCTGCGGGGAGTCGCTCCGTCTCGGCGCGCCAAAAGCGCGGCCGCTCACCGTAGGCAAAATTTGAACCCAAGCTTCTACAACACCAATTTGACCCCGTTTTTCGGGCTTGGCGGCATTGGTCAGACCTCGTCCGGAAGGATCATAAAGTTATGAAAATAAATATATTATGAAAAATGTACCCACCCGTTCACTCTCGAATATGCATTAAAGGCAATACGTATCATGTTTTATTATACAGGATTAAACTCCTCCTTTGCCCAATAATCCAAAAAAAATAACAATAGTGTCCCGACCTCCCGCCAAAAACTTTCCCGGACCCGGTTCACCGCCTGTTCCCCGCCCACCTATGCCCAATTTCCGCCATCTCACCAAGGCCGCAAAGACCAGAAAACAGGCCCGGAAACCGACACAAAATCCCGCGGCATCAGCAGCCCCGAGGGGCCCCGATACCGCGGGATTCGGGTACCGCGGAAAGCTCGGTCTCGTCTATTCTTTGGTCACGGAAGCGCCCTCGATGATGACGTGGTAACGGTAGCCGGCTCCAAAATCCTTGTCCACCGACAGGGGGCCCTTGACCAGAACGATATCGCCCACCTGGCCATGCCCGTCGGTGGTGACCGTCAGGTCGCTGGTGTCGTCATCGCCACTGCCGTCCTGAATGTGCATCCAGTTGGTACCCATGATGTTGCGGCTGAATTTGACGATACGGCCACGCACCGCCACTTCCTGGTTCTTCAGTTCGGCGGCCCGGTCGTAAACCTCGGCGATGGTGTACCCGCCGTCGGCCTTGCGCACGCCTTCGACATGGGCGTTTTCCAGTTTGGTCTTGGTTCCGCTGAGGGGCTGATCCACGCCCGGCGTGCCGCCGTGGGGGTTGGCCGTGCCCGCACCGGTAAATCCGCTCACGAAAAGGATACGATCAAAGGTCCTATCCAGACTCTTGGCGTGGAAGTCGCGCATCTCCATGGCGCCGCTGAAGCCAATTTCCCGGCCCACCTCGATACCCGCGGTCACGGGGCCGGCCACCCAGACCTCGTCATCGGCCATGCTCAGCTTCACGTAGGTGTAGCCGCCGCTGTCCATGGTTTCCCGCACCTTGCCGGTGGTGCCCGCGGGCTGGGCCGCGGGGGTTGCAGCGTGGTTCCCCTCCAGATCGTGGCCATGGTCGGCATGCTCGTCAGTGGTCGTGGCGGTGTTCCCGGGAGCGATGTCCCGGGTGGTCGCTTTGTCGCCGCAACCGGCCACCAGCAGGATGGCCGCCACCAGGGCACAAAAAGTCAGAGCGAAAGTCAGAGCGTTACGAATCTTCACGGTCAATCTCCTGTCTACGGTCGTCTTGCGAGACGGCCCACCAGCCCACCGGCGTGGCGGACCGTCATCGTCACTTCGGTCAATAAAAGCAGCAGGCCCTTAGGCCGGCTTGCCCAGCAGGCGGAACATTTCCTTCTTGTAGGCCTCCACGCCCGGCTGGTCAAAGGGGTTGACCGCCAGCAGCCTGCCGCTGACACCCACCGCCTTTTCGAACATGTAGAGCAGAGCGCCCACCACCTCGGGCGTGAGAGTGTCGATTTCCAGACTCATGGTGGGCACGCCACCGTCACCATGGGCCTTGCGCGTGCCTTCGTAGGCCTTCCAGTTGATCTCGTCCAGGGAACGACCCGCCAGGTAGTTCAGCCCGTCCAGGTCGGCATCGTCCCCGGGAACCGCCAGATGCTCCACGGAACGGCGCACGCACAGGAAAGTTTCCTGGATCTCGCGGCGACCATCCTGAATGTACTGCCCCAGGCTGTGCAGGTCCGTGGTGAACACCGTGGAAGCCGGGAAGATGCCCTTGCCGTCCTTGCCCTCGCTCTCACCGAAGAGCTGCTTCCACCATTCCTGGACCGTTTGCAGATCGCTGTGGAAGGTGCTCATCACCTCGGTGGTGAAGCCCTTGCCGTACAGGGCGCCACGCGCGGCCGCGTACAGGTGGGCCGGGTTGGCGCGTAGATCAGGGTTGCCGGCGGCCGCGCGCATTTCCCGGGCCCCGGCCACCAGAGCGCGAATATCCACACCCGCCGCCGCCAGAGGCGCCAAGCCCACGGGGGTCAGCACGGAGAAACGGCCGCCCACGTTGTCGGGGATGACATAGCTCTCGTAGCCCTCCTGGTCGGCCAGGGTGCGCAGGGCACCGCGGTTGGCGTCGGTCACGGCGATGATGCGCCGCGCCGCCTCCTGCCGGCCGTAGCGCTCTTGCAGGATGGCCCGCAGGGTGCGGAAGGCCACCGCGGGTTCCAGGGTAGTGCCTGATTTGGAGATCACACAGATACGGAAATCCCGGTCCGCCACCTTCTTGAGAATCCGGTGCAGACTGGCGGAGCAGAGGCCCGTCCCGGCGAACAGGACTTCCGGAGCCGCGGGCCCCGGCGCGCCGTTCATGGTCCGCAACGCGTCCAGCACCGCGCGGGCGCCCAGATAGCTGCCCCCGATGCCCACCACCACGTAAAGCTCGGCATCCTCGCGGGCGCGGGCGGCCGACTCCTCGAAGGCCCGCAGTTGCTCATCGGTGATGCGGTCGGGAAGATCCACCCAGCCCATGTAGTCGCTGCCGGGGCCCTGCTGGGCCTCCAGGTGTCCGGCGGCCTCGTTGACGGCCGCGGCCATGGCGTCCAGTTCGCCGGGAGGCAGGAAAGCCTCCGTACCGGTGATATCCAGCCTGATTCCCGCTGCTTCGCTCATACCCGTTCCTCCTTGCGCCCTTCGGCCCATCGGTTTTCTTTTGATGGACCCCAGAATACACCGACTTTCCTGCGGATCAACGTCCTTTGTCCACACCGGGAGAAGAAATGGCCCTGGCCACACCCATCATCGCCGCCACCTACGCCGAAATCGCCCTCAAAGGGAAGAACCGTAACGTCTTCATGCGGAAGCTGATCAACAACATCCGCGCCATGCTGAAGGGCGAGCCGGTGCGGACCGTCAAACACGTGGAAAGCCGACTCCTGGTGTATTTGGACGATGCCGCCGCCGCCCCCCGCGTGGCCGGGAAACTGCAACGCGTCTTCGGCCTGCAGTGGGTCTCTCCGGTGGTGCCCATCGCGCGCGAGGCGGTGGACCGAGAACTGGCCCAGGACCTGGCCGCCGGCCGGGAACCCCGCCTGAGCGCCGTCTGCGAAGCCGCCTACCGTCTGGCCGAACAGGACCGGGGCGATGCCGCCCACTTCAAGGTGGCCACCCGGCGCAGCGACCGCGCCTTCGGCCTCAAGAGCCCGGAAATCAGCATGGCCGTGGGCCGCGCCGTGCACGAGAGGCTGGGCCTGCCCGGGCGCATGACCGACCCCGATTTCCTGATCAACGTGCTGGTGCTCAAGGAGCATATCCTGGTCTTCACCGGCAAGGAAAAGGCCTTCGGCGGCTTGCCCGCCGGCAGCAGCGGTCGGGCCATGGTGCTGCTCAGCGGCGGCATCGATTCGCCCGTGGCCGCCTGGCTGATGATGCGGCGCGGCATCCGCCCCGACTTCATCCATTTCTATAGCGGGCGCAATGTCCAAGAAGCGGATGTGGCCAAGATCGAGGAACTGGCCCGCATCCTGGCCCGCTTTTCTCCCAAACCCCTGAACCTGCACCTGGTGCCGGTGGTGCCCTTCGAGATGCGCAGCATCGGCGTGGTGCCCGACAGCCACGACATGGTCATGTTCCGCCGCTTCATGTTCATGAGCGCCGCCAAGCTGGCCCGCCGCCAAAGCTGCCGCGCCCTGATCAGCGGCGACAGCCTGGGGCAGGTGGCCAGCCAGACCATCCACAACCTGGGCGCCATCGCCCCGGACCTGCATCTGCCCGTCCTGCGCCCCCTGATCGGCATGGACAAGATGGAAATCACCGCCTGGAGCAAGGTCATCGGCGCCTTCCCCACTTCCATCCTGCCTTACCGCGACTGCTGCAGCATCCGTTCGCCCAAGCCGGTGTTGACGGCGCGAGCTCAAGATCTGTTGCGCTTGAGCGGCGAGATGGACCTCAAGGGCGCCGTGAACGAGGCCCTCGAGACCGCCGTGTGCCGCGTCGTGGACTAACCCAGGCTAAAGCATCCTTCAAAACGCGCAAAAAAACGCTCAACCCCATCGGGTTCTTCCCGATGGAAGTTCAGCAATGGATCAGCCCCGCCAGGAGCCGATCACGATGACACCGCTTACGCGTGGTCATCCCTAAGGAAACCGGATTTTCCGAGCACCAGCGCAGGAGGAATGCGTAATGAAGATTCTGGTCGTAGACGATTCCCGGGCCATGCGCCGCATCGTCTCCCGAACGATCAGGCAGGCCGGCTTCACGGGTCACGATATCGTGGAAGCCGAGAACGGCCAGGAGGCTCTCGAGGTGGCCAAGGCCGAGAAGCCCGACCTGATCCTTTCCGACTGGCACATGCCGGTCATGACGGGCATCGAGTTCTTGCAAGCCCTGAACAACGAGGGCCTGGAGATCCCCTTCGGATTCGTGACCTCCGAAAGCACCAAGGAAATGGTCGAGCAGGCCACCGAAGGCGGAGCCATGTTCCTGCTGGCCAAGCCCTTCACCGCCGATGACATGGGTCAGGTTCTGGGGGCGTTCGTATCGTGATTCAGGCGGGGCGCATCAGGCAGAAGGAAGACCCGACGGACCTCATGTCTAAGATGGAGGCCCTCAAGGAAGCGGTGGATGCCTGCATCCACACCTTTTCCACCCAGTTCGGCATGGAACTGACCGTGGATGGGATGCCGGGGGTTCCAGACCCCGCGGGAATTGCCTACGGCAGCTCCCTTGCTCTGACCAACGACGAGATCACCTACCAGTACTGCACCGTTTTCGATGCCCGTACGACCGACAAGCTGACCCGCACCCTGTTCGCCATGGACGAGGACGAAGAACTGACCCTGGAGGACATCGGCGACGCCACCAACGAGATCCCCAATGTTGCGGCGGGGGTCTGGAAGTCCATGCGGGAAAAAAGCGCCAACGAGAGTTATCAGCTGGGACTGCCCATCTTCCTGAGGGGCAACAGCTGGATCACATACTTCCCTCGGGGAGTCAATGCCATTTCCCAGAAACTGAAGGGGCCCGACGGGGTCCGTTTGCAGGTAGTCCTGATCTGGAGACATGGCGGAATTGCTGGAGGCATACAGCCCATGACCACAAGCACAACCGCAGCGACCGGCATGAACCTGCCAACGCAGGTGCTGCGCGAAGCCGTGAAAGCGGTGGTCCAAACCTGCTCCGTCCAGATGGGTCTGGAACTGGAAGTGGACCCCAACCCCTCCGATCCGCGCGAGGCCCTGGTCGAATACGGCAGCGCCATTGCCCTGACCGCCGAGGACGGGGGCTGGCAATTGGCCATCATGGCCAGCAAGGCCACTTGCGAGGACCTGACCCGCGCCCTCTTCGCCATGGAAGAAGACGAGGAACCGGAAATGGCCGACATGGCCGACGCCATCGGCGAAATCGCCAACGTGGCCGCCGGTGTCCTGAAGGCCAGCCGCGCGGAATCCGGCCAGGCTGTTCAGCTTGGGCTGCCCCTGTTCATGGAGGGCGGCGGATGTATCGAGTTTTTTGCCAGCGGCATCCAGGGCATGGCCCAGACCGTGCGCGGAAAAGGTGATCTGGAGGCCCACGTGATCATCATCTGGCAGGAAGGATAGTTGCCGTGACACTCACGTTGCCTGAGACCAAAGATATCCTGGACCTGGTCGGCCTGCTCATTGACGAGAAGCCCGTCTTCAGGCCGGGAAAGGGCTGGGATCTGACCCAGCCCGCACCGGGGGCGTACATCACTTTCCTGCAGGGCAGGGACAATGCGGTCGAGGGTGCCATCATCACCGACCTGGCGGCGACCCTGTACATCGGGGGCAAGCTGATCCTGTTGCCCGAGGCCACCCTCAAAGATCAGTTCGACGCGGGTGAAGCCGACGAGCCTGTTGTCGAGGCCCTCAACGAGGTCATCAACAATTTGCGCACCCTGTACAACAACATCACCCTCAACCCCCATGTGGCCCCCACCCAGACCTTTCCCTACCAGGTGCCTGGGCCGGATGATTTCGTCGCCTGGGTGCTGAACCCGTCGAAGCGGGTGGACTACGTCGGGGAAACGGCTTTCGGACCCGGAACGCTGACCCTCATCGCGCCCTGATCACAGTCTTCAGGGCGCGACGGCTTTCCGGGCTAGCGCACCAGCACCATGGTCCGGGCCCGGCTCACCTCTCCCGCCCGCAGACGGTAGATATAGGTGCCCGTGGGCATGGCCCGGCCCTTGGCGTCCAGGCCGTCCCACGTGTACTCATGGTGCCCCTCACCGCACAGACCATTTTCCAGTTGACGCACCAGACGGCCGTCCAGGCTGTAGATGGCCAGGTTTGCCGGGCTCGCCTCGTCCAACACGAAGGCGATTTTGGTACGCGGGTTGAACGGATTGGGGTAGTTGGGCAATAGGCGAACCGGTGCCACGGCCACGGGCGCGCTGCTGACGGTGCTCTCGGACCAGGTGATGCTGTCGGCATAGGTGTAGTCGCCGGCGGCACCGGCGGCACCGTCGGCCGCGCAGCCCACCATGTAGATGATGGCGTCGCCGCGGCCCTCGTCCGGGGCGGTCCAGCGCACGCTCCAGCTGACGCTGCCGGTGACCCCGTTGAATGCGCCGGCGCTGGTCTGCATGGCGTAGTCGCGCCCGCCGGAGGAAGCCACCTGTGTGGTGCCATCCAGGCTGGTCAGGCTGCCGATGGCGTTGCCCTCATCGTCGATAACGGTGAATTCGAAGCCCCAACTGCTGGCGTCCGGATCCTGCAATTCGATGACCAGATCGTAGCTCTCGCCGGGCAAATAGCTACCGTCGATACCGGCAACGCCCAGGGTGCCGCTGCCGCTGTTCAGCGGAAAAGAGGCATGGCAGGCGGTGCAGTTGTTTTCGCCCGGAGCGTTGGTGCAAGCGGGAGGAGGGGCGGCTGTAAAAGCCAGGGCGCTCAGGCCGTGCAGGCCGACGACAAGAAGGATCCCAAGGGTGATGAACGTTTTCGAGCGAGTTGGCATTGTGGGCCTCTCTCCAGTTACCGGGACGGCACGATCCCGTAGGGTTCACGTGGCATAGAGAACCGTTTCCGACCGTGCCGGGCAGAACAGCGAGACCCCAACCCGCACCATCAGAAAACAAACGATACAGCCGAGAAACTAACCATATCACATCTCGGGCGCAAAATCATGGTGCATTGTCGTATCGGGGTGAATGTGAATAGATGAATTCAAGAAACAATCCCCGATCGGGATCGATCATGAAGGATCCGGGACGAAGAAAGCCCCCGAACCGATGGCACGATTCGGGGGCTGTTCTATCCCACATCCTTGAGCAGGGTCGCTACTTCTCAGGACACTACTTACCAGGACACTACTTACCAGGGCACTCCGCCGCGATGGCCGGGTCGATGCCCTTATCGGCGTAGGCCTTGTCCCACTGGGCCGCGAAATCGCCGGCCAGCTTCATGGCGCGTTTGGCGTAGGCGTCCTTGTCGTCCCAGGTGTTCACGGGCATCAGCAGGCTGGTGTCCTCCACGCCGGGGCAGGTCTGCGGGACCCACACCTTGAAGATTTCGTCCTGCTTGAACTCCACATCCCTCAGCTCGCCGCCGACGGCCGCGGCCACCATGGCCCGGGTCAGCATGATGTCCATACGGGAGCCGACGCCGTAGGGGCCGCCGCTCCAACCGGTGTTGATCAGGTAGACCTGGGTATCATGCTCATCCAGCTTCTTGCCCAGCAGGCTGGCGTAGTCGTCCGGGTTGCGCGGCATGAAGGGCGCGCCGAAGAAGCGGCTGAAGGCGCTGACGGGCTCGGTCACGCCGGTCTCGGTGCCGGCCAGCTTGCTGGTGTAGCCCATGATGAACCACAACATGGCCTGCTCCTTGGTCAGCTTGCTGACCGGAGGCAGCACACCATTGGCGTCGGCGGTCAGGAACAGGATGGTCTTGGGGTGGTCACCCTTGGAGCTTTTCTTGATGTTGGTCAGGTAATCCAAGGGATAGCTGCCGCGGCTGTTGGGCGTCAGGCGATCATCGAACAGGTCGAAGGTGCCGTCGGGCCACATCAGGGCGTTCTCGATGATGGAACCGTGGCTCTTGTAGTCATCCTGGTGGAAGCAGGCCTTGTAGATTTCCGGTTCCTTGTCGGGATTCAGGTCGATCAGCTTGGCGTAGCAGCCGTTCTCGAAGTTGGCGATGCCGTTGTCGTTCCAGCCGTGCTCATCGTCACCCAGCAGGCCGCGCTCGGCCACGGCGCTCAGGGTGGTCTTGCCGGTGCCGCTGAGGCCCAGCAGCAGGGCGATATCACCCTTGGGACCCTCGTTGGCGGAGCAGTGGATGGGCAGGATGTTCTCCGCCGGCAGCATGTAGTTCATGACGGTGAACAGCAGCTTCTTGCAGGAGCCGCAGTACTGGCTGCCGTACACCACGCCGATGCGGCGATCGAAATCCACGGCGATGGCCATGGTGCTGGTGTGGCCCAACCGGGGATCCACGCGCAGACGGCCCTCATAGCGGGCGGCGTCCAGCTTGTCATCAGGGCAGACCAGCAGGGTGAAGGGCTTGTCCGCGAAGATGCTGGTGTTCAGATCATCGGGCACGGGGCGGAACATGTTGTCGGTGAACAGCACGTTCAGGGCCTTCTTGGAGATGGTGGTCACGGGCAGCGCGTAGGAGCTGTCGGCACCGATGACGCGGTCGTTCACGTAGGTGGTCTTGGCCGCGCCCAGGGTTTTCAGAGCATCCTCGACCAGCATGTCGAAGGTCTCGGGGTCCACGGGCAGGTTGTTGGCCGCGGTCCAGTCGATGGTCGCCTCGCTCTCGGGGCGCCGGACGATGATGGTGTCCTTGGGGCTGCGACCGGTGCTCTCGGGCAGGGTCCAGGTGGCGAGAGCGCCACACTTGCTGACCACGGCCTCGCCGTTGTCCACGCTGGCCTGGATCAGGTCGGCGCGGGAAAGGTTGCGGCGGATGTTGGCGCCGGCTAGCAGCGTGTTGAAACGGTCCTGGAAACTCATCATCCATTCTCCTTGATCTTTGACCTTCAGGCGCAAGCCACCCTTACCTGGGGTAGACCCACGCACTCGAAACAGCAAAAGGGGCCTGTAAAAAAATCACAGTCCTTTTTCATCTTCTGATCATACTAGAACGAGCCCCCGTTCTATACAAGAGGATTTTACGCCATAATGTGTGTCTCCGCTTCGGCAGAGGTGCCGCGGGTCATCGGTACAGGCTCTTGACCTTGTCCAGGGTGATGCTCTCGGTGGAAAGCCCACTCAGAAGGCCTTCAAAATGGGCAACATAATCATATTGGTAGCCAAAAAAGCCGGCAGGAGGGTTGATGCCGGTCGGGCAAATTTTGATCCAGACTGATCCACCAGGCTCGCTCTCAATAAGCGTCATGCTCCCTGGCTCGCAAGGACCCACTATCATCTGATCCAGAACAACCACGTCGTCACAATTCGGGTAATCAAAATCCAAAAAAAAGCCGTAGGTTTCCTGTTCGGCGTCCATCGTCCACTCACAGACCCCAGTGGGACCGACCAAACAAAATATCCAATCCGTATCATAGACGCCGGGATCAGTCCAGCCACTGGCACCTACGAAGTCCAAAGACCCACCAGTACCAAAGGAATTCGCCACAATGTAGGGATACGTACCCGATTCATCGTCACAACCACTGTTGTAGAGGTCCACATAGCCCGGTCCCAGAGGTGGTTCGATGTCATACCAAATTGGCGGATACAACGGGTAAGCGATGTGGCAGAGAAGAGAAGGATCCACACGGTCAACAGCCAACACGTAGTCTCCCGCATACTCGAGGAAACCATCGACAACGATGAAATACTCCGTTCCGCCAGTCACGCTGACGGCTTCGATCCTCGATGTGAGAGGACCGCAATCG
Source organism: bacterium DOLZORAL124_64_63 (assembly GCA_002747875.1). Lineage (GTDB taxonomy): Bacteria > Krumholzibacteriota > Krumholzibacteriia > LZORAL124-64-63 > LZORAL124-64-63 > LZORAL124-64-63. The sequence continues at coordinate 9,503 of PDQT01000006.1, read as the reverse complement.
GAACTAGCATGGTCGAAGTAGAAATTGTCATCGCAAGCGATGATATCCATGTTGCCGTCCATAATATAGAGCCTGGTATTATAACTGGAACCACACAGATCGATGCCCAGGACCTCGTCGGCAGCAGGAGTATAGCTGTAGACCACATCAGGGGCTGTGAAACCAGGAGAGCCAAAACAGGCCGCGGCATCGTAATCATGAACGTTATCGCTGGTGTTGCCGGTGTCGGTGAAGGGCAGATCAGGGATGACGAAAGCATCGGACATGGTTTCCCCACCCTGGCGGCCATCGGGGGTGCCGTGGTCGGCGGCGGCAGGGGATTCGGCTTCGGCTCCAGACCCGACAAGAGCCATCAGCAGAACAAAGACGAACAGGTGACGCATGGTGAGACCTCCCCTATTGGAGTGTGATAGCCTCTGCATGAGGCTGTTCAAGGGATCTTCATCCAAAACCTCATTGAGACTATACCATACCTATTGGGAACCTCGTCGGAAAACCTCTTGAGGATTCACACCGTAGCCGCCCACCCCACAGGGAACCGATCGCCGAAGAAGACACACAAGGCACACACCAACCGGCCCGAAATGGGTTAGGGCGCGCCCCCACGCCCCAGCCCCGTGAGCCGGTCGCCCCCATCGTCCCCCAACACGAAACTCATGGAAACACGCCAGGTGTTCGAGCCGCCATCCAGATCCGTCCCGTCGGAATGGCGCCCGCCGGCCTGCTCGCCGCGGTAGTCGAACCCCAGCAGCCAACGCCGCGACGTCCCCAGTTCCAACCGGTAGCCCGCCCCGTAGAGCAGGCTGACGGTCCACAGCGCGACATCCTCGTCCCTGAAGGGCCGGATGCTGTCGTATGCCAAGCCCCCGAACACCTCCACCCGGTGCCGTCGCCAGGAAATGATTTCCCGGCCGATCTCCACCCCCAGCAGAACGTTGTCGAAGCGATCGCTCTGCCCGGTGACACCCTCGTGGTCCACATAATAGGGATAGCGCGCGCGGCCGGGCCGCAGCTCCATCAGGCCGCGCAACAGCAGCCGGTCCTTGCGTATCCCGTAGGAAACGGCCAGCGAGGCATGATCCCCGAAGTACAGGGCATTCCCCCGGGGCACATACTGCCCCCCGTAAAAGGCCAGAATTTGCCGCGACGCCGGCTTCTCCAGTCGGCTCAATTCCCGCTGGTGGTACCAACGCAGATCCGTGTCCGCCAGGGCGTGGCTTGACAGCAGAGCCCAGGCCTCGTCCGGTCGGCCGGAGTAGTACAGGCAGAAGAAACGCTGCGGCGACGCCTCCGCCGTATGGGGCAGCAGCTGGTCCGCGAATTCGGTGGTGAAGGCATCGAAATCCGCGATACCCGGCGCGAAATCCGCCGCGGTGGCGATTCCCCCCGGCCCCCAATCCGGATCCACCGGCCCGCTCACACGGCGCAGCCGCCCCGCGTGATAGCGCCAGATCAGCGCATCCAGGATGCCGCCGTCGTAAAGGGATTCGGTGAAAGCCCCGTCCCAGATGGCCGCCAGAATGGTCAGGCGAAGAATCGGCTCGCCGTCTCCGCACACCTCCCGCCAGTCCCGCACCAGGTGATAAAGGCTATCCGGCCGCCCTTCGTAGACCAGGTCCGGCGCGGTGGCATAAACGTGGCTCGCCAGATCCCGGCACGGGTCTTCCTGGGCCCACACGCAACAGGGCGCCGCAAGCAGAACCAGCAGCGCCCCCATGATAACCCGCCTGGCAGGAACGATCACAGAACCGTCCCCGGCGGTATGACCTTGCCCTTGGGCACGACGGTGATGCCGTCGCGGATCCAGATCAGATCGTCCTCGTACTCGCTCACATCCGGCTTGGGCCGGATGATCACGTTGTCCCCGATGCGCGCGTTCTTGTCGATGATGCAGCGTTCGATCCGGCAGTTCCGGCCCACGCCCATACCGGGACCCTCCATCTGCTTGGTGTCGGTCAGCTGCCGCTCACCCTCGTAGGAGTCGTTCCCCTGCATGACCACGTGCTTCAGCACCGAACCCCGGCGCACCCGGCTGCGAATGCCCAGCACGCTGTGGCTGATGGTGGCGCCCACGATCTTGCTGCCCTCGGCCACGATGGTGTCCGTCAGGTCCGCCTCGATGATGCTGCTGGGCGGCAGGTTGCGCGTGCGCGTGTAGAAGGGCCAACCGCCCTTGTAGAGATTGAACTCGGCGTCGCTGTCCACCAGTTCCAGATTGGCGTCGAAGAAAGCGGAAATGGTCCCGATATCCCGCCAGTAATCGTCGAAGGGGTAGGCCATCACCTTGTGGTCGCCGATGGCGCCGGGGATGACCTCCTTGCCGAAGTCCGTCATGGCCGGGTCCTGCAACAGGTCCTTCAGCACCTGAGGCTTGAAGACGTAAATGCCCATGCTGGCCAGATACTTGTCTTCCTCCACCTCGAGACCGTGCTGCCGGAAAAGCGCCTCGTGGGCCCTGAACTGTTCGATGACGGCCGGGTCCTTGGGCTTTTCCGTAAATTCGGTGATGCGTCCGGTGTCGTCCACCTTCATCAGGCCCATCCGGCTGGCCTCGTCCCGCACCACGGGATAGACGGCCAGGGTGATGTCGGCATCGGTCTGGCGATGATGCTTCACCAGTCGCGAATAATCCATCCGGTACAGATGGTCCCCGCCCAGGATCACGATGTCCGTGCTGTCGAAGTACATGGTGTGGTTCAGCGTCGCGCGCACGGCGTCGCTGGTGCCCTGGAACCAGTCGGTACGCTCGTTGGTCTGCTCCGCGGCCAGGATGTCCACGAAGCCGTCGGTGAAGTTGTCGAAGGTATAGGTCTGCATGATGTGCCGGTGCATGCTCGCGGAAAGGAACTGCGTCAGCACAAAAACCTTTTTAAGGCCGGAATTGATGCAGTTGCTGATGGGGATGTCGATGAGCCGGTACTTGCCCGCAAAAGCCACGGCGGGCTTGCTGCGCTCAAGGGTCAGGGGAAAGAGGCGGGTGCCGCGTCCCCCTCCCAGGATGATGGCGGTCACGTTCTTCACCGGTCGCTCCTTGCTGAAATTGAGGGCTGGCAACACAAGCACCCTCAGTATAGAGGGAGTCCTCTGGGATTCCAAGCCTATGATGACGCAGCCTATGATGGCACAGCCTATGATGACGCAGCCTGTGACGGCCCGCCGCGTCTACTCCGCCGGCCCCAGATCCGGGAACTGCCCGTCCAGCGTCTCGTTCCAGGCCTTCAAGGTGTCCTGCTGGGCGGCGAAGAGGGCGGCGGTATCCCCTTCGATGGTGACCTTCACGATCTTGTCGCCACCGGCGATGCTGTTGACCACATCCTGGTCCGTCGCGCCGCAGACCTTGCCGAAGACCGTGTGCTTGCCGTCCAGCCAGGGCGTCTCCACATGGGTGATGAAGAACTGGCTGCCGTTGGTGCCGGGACCGGCGTTGGCCATGGACAGGACGCCGGGGCCGTCGTGACGCAACTCGTCACAGCACTCGTCGGCAAAGCGATAACCGGGGCCTCCGGTGCCCGTGCCCAGGGGACAACCGCCCTGGATCATGAAGTCGTCGATAACCCGGTGGAAGCCCAGGCCGTCGTAGAAGCCGCGACGCGCCAGATTGGCGAAGTTGGCCACGGTCAGCGGGGTCTGGTCGGCGAAGAGATCGATGTTGATGGTGCCCTTGTCGGTCTCGATGACGGCTTTGAGGTCGGCCACGGTGGACTCCTTTTCTGGGGGGAGGGATGCCGGCTCCAAGCCGGCCTGTTGAGAACACCCTTCAAGAATAACCCAACCACCCGGCGGCGCCAGCAGGTTCCGTCCCGGGGCCGCGGTCGGGGTTGCTCACGCCAGGGTTGCTCACGCCAGGGGTTGCCGCTAATATGCCCCGGCACATCAAACCGCAAGGGGATAGCACATGAATTCCACCACCATCAGCAAAGCCTTCCTGGTTCTGCTGGTTCTGGGCATCAGCGCCCTTTTTCTGACCATGATCAAAGGGTTCTTGATGGCCGTGCTCATGGCGGGTATCGCCTCCGCCCTGTGCCAGCCCCTTTATCGGCGTCTGATGAAACTCACCCGCGGGAAACAGGCACCGGCCTCTCTCCTGACGCTGGCGCTCATCGTGCTGGTGATCATCATCCCGCTGGGATTGCTGCTGGGGGTGGTCACCGCCGAGGCCATCAAGGTGGGCAACGACATCGCCCCCTGGGTCCAGGACAAGCTGGAGAACCCGGACAAGGTCCGGCTCTGGCTGCAGCAGCAAAGCTTCTATGCCCAGATCGCGCCCTACGAGGACGACATCTTCGTCAAGGCCGGCCAGGCGGTGGGCTTTTTGAGCCGCTTCCTGGTCCAGAACGTGTCGGCGGTCACCACGGGCACGGTGAACTCCATATTCATGCTCTCGATCATGCTGTACTCCATGTACTTCTTTCTCAGCGGAGGAGGCCAACTGCTGAACCGCATCCTCTACTATCTGCCCCTGGAAGATGAAGACGAGCAGCGTCTCATCAACAAGTTCACCTCCGTGACACGAGCCACCCTCAAGGGCACCGCCGTGATCGGCGCCCTGCAAGGCGGGCTGGCGGGTCTGGCTTTCCAGATCGTGGGCATTCCCAGCGCCGTGTTCTGGGGGACCATCATGGTGGTCTTATCCATCGTTCCCGGCATCGGCACCGGTCTGGTCTGGGTGCCGGCGGCCATCATCCTGATCGCCGGCGGCAACACGGCCCAGGGCATCTTCCTGGTGGTCTTTTGCGGCGTGGTGGTGGGCAGCATCGACAATTTCCTGCGGCCGCGCATGGTGGGGCAGGATACGGAAATGCCCGATCTGCTGATCCTGCTGGGCACCATGGGCGGTATCGTCATGTTCGGCATCCTGGGCTTCATCATCGGCCCCATCGTGGCCGCCCTTTTCGCCACCATCTGGGAAATCTACGGGGTGGTGTTTCGGGACGTGCTGCCGGCGCCGGCGCGGCCGTTGTCCGGGGATGCTGCGTCTGGAGATGATGCGTCCGAAGGGGTTGCGCCCGAAGGGGCTACGTCCGAGGATGATGTATCCGGGGATGCCCCTTAATCCCGTTTTCTAGCCTCTCTCGTTTTGGGGCCCGCCTGCTGGTTCTTTCCGCAGGCGGGCTTTTGCTTGTCGTGGGCCCGTTGGTGGCAGGCGCTACACAAGGTCGTGAGGTTTTCTTCGGCGTTGGTGCCGCCCTCGCTGCGCGGGATGATGTGGTGGATTTCTAGGAAGCGGGTGTGAGAGCAGCCCGGCGCTTGGCAGCGGTGTTGATCGCGGGCTAGTACCCGCCGGCGGGTACTGGGCGGGATGGCGGATTTGTTGGGCCCGTCGACGGTGGCGACGTGGGCGTCGCAGGCCAGCTTCTCGTATTCGGACGGGGTGAGTTCGGTTTCGCCGCGGCTGGTGGTGATGTGGGATTTCTCGCAGTCGGGGCAGTGGTGGACGTGGATCTGGGTGTGGGGTTCTTTGGGGTTAGCCACGGCCCCTGAATCAGCCCGGCCCACCAGCGAGGCCATGGCTTCCAGCAGCATGATCGCTCGGCCGGAACCGGCCACCGCGCCGCCCTGCTTGCCGAAAGCCTCGACCAGCGCCTCGAAATGGGCCAACTGCTCGCTGGTCAATTCGAAGGTGACCTTGTGGGTGAGGGCCACGGGGAGCGCGCCGGTGGGATGGAGCCCGGCCAACAATTCACCCTGGGCCGGATTTTTTACCCGCTCCCGCTTGGCCCTCTGCTTCGCCCGTTTCACCGTTTCGCGCAGTTCCTGACGGCTCTTCTTCTTGGCTGCATTCAGCCAACGATCCTCATTCTCCTCATCAGCAACCTTCACGATCTCCCGCGCCTTGGTATAGCCGATCTTCCCCTCTTCCATCTCCTTCTTCAACCGGGGCAGCTTTTCCAGCTTCCGCGCCAGATGCAAAAAATCACCCGTCCGCGTCTTGGAGAACTCCAGTTCCACAGCCGCATACTGATAAACGGAGCCATACCCCAGTTCCTTATAAAGCTCCCTTTCCACTATCTCCTTGAACCACAAAACGGCACAATGCCGCGCCTGATCCATGGCCCGCACGGCCTTCTTCAAACAGGCGCTAACTTCGGCGGCAGACTGATCAGGAACAAAAGAATCAACGGCAATAATACTCATGGCAGGCCTCGGCAATCTCTAGCATAAGTGGGCGGGAGGAGTGATAAATCCAATATACAAAATAAAACCAAAAAGCGCCAGTAAAATATTGCCCAGAAACCAATTATTTACAAACCAAACCTCGCAAAACAGCCCCTGCCCCACCCAAAACTACCCGCCGGCGGGTACCCATAAACAAAAATCCGGATCAAAATTTGACGGCCACCACCACAGGCATTAAACTAAGGAATTCATTAAACGCATTCTATCCCCAACAATCCCCCGGATAGAAAAAAGGCCGGCAAAACGGGAATCTTTGGCGAGCATTCCCTTGCCGGCCTTTTTATACAATGCACTATACCAATCCACTATAACAACCAATTAACTACAACCAATCCACGCGCCCCCTCAACTCCACTCAGCCGTCGCCACCTTGATCATATTCGTCGTCCCCTCCACCCCGAACGGAATACCCGCGGTCAAAACCACCGACTGCCCCGGCTTCACATACCCGCCCTCCAGGGCGCTGGCGATGGAAGTGCGTTCCAGGTCCTCCGCGTTCTGCACCTGCGGAATGACAATGGGCACCGCTCCAAAGGTCAGGGCCATGCGCCGGGCCGTCTCCTCCACCGGGGTCATCACCAGCAATTCCTGCCGGGGACGATAGCGGGCCACCCGGCGGGTGGTGCTGCCGCTCTTGGTGCAGGTCAGGATGGCGCTGGACTGGATATCCTCGGACATCTTGACCGCGGCGTGGGCCACCGCCTCCTTGAAGCTGAGCTTGGCATTGTTCTCGTGGCGCAGAGTCCATTCCTCGTAATCAAAGTGGGACTCGATGTCGGCCGCCACCCGGGTCATGACCCGCACGCTCTTGATGGGATACCGGCCCATGGCCGTTTCCTCGGAAAGCATGATGGCGTCCGTGCCGTCGAAGATGGCGTTGGCCACATCCGTGACCTCGGCGCGTGTGGGGCGCGGGCGGTCGACCATGGATCTCAGCATCTGCGTGGCCGTGATCACGGGCTTGGCCACGGCGTTGGTCTTGCGGATCACCATTTTCTGCACGCGCGGCAGCTGTTCCAGGGGGATTTCCACTCCCAGGTCACCCCGGGCCACCATGATGCCGTCCGATTCGGCAATGATCTCATCGATGTTATCGATAGCCTCGAATTTCTCGATCTTGGCGATCAGCGGCGTGTCCTTGCCGGCGGCCTGGATGATTTTCTTGACCGTACGCACATCGTGGGCGGTACGCACGAAGCTCAGGGCAATGAAGTCCACCCCGTGCTCCATCCCGAATTTCAGGTCCGCCTCGTCTTTATCCGAGAGGATGGGCACGTTGATGGAGCGGTCGGGCAGGTTGATACCCTTATGGGAAGTCAACTGGCCACCCACTTTCACAGTGCAGTTCACATCCGTCGCGGTGGCCGATTCCACCTCCAGTTCCATCGCCCCGTCGGCCAACAGCAGAGTATCACCGGAGTGGACATTCTGCGGCAGGCCCGGATAGGTCAGGCCCACTTCGTTCTCATCGCCCGGCACGTCCCGGTTGGTCAGCACGAACTTCTGTCCAACCTGCAGGGTAATCTCCCCGGCGCCCATGATGCCGGTGCGGATCTTGGGCCCCGACAAATCCTGCAGGATGGCCACCGGCAGGCCCAGTCGGGACGCCACCCGGCGAATGTCCTGGATCAAAGATGCATGTTCGGCGTGGGTGCCATGGGAAAAATTGAGACGACAGACATTCATGCCCGCCTCCATGAGTTTCTCCAGGATTTCCGGATCCCGGCTGGCAGGGCCGATAGTGGCGATGATCTTTGTTTTTTTCATGGTATTCCTCACGCTGGAGCCCAGAGACGGAGACAGACTAACCGCTTGGAGAGCTTGAAGGGAGTCTTTTTTTCTCAAACCTGAGATGCTCTAATACGCTGTATTCATACTGTCTTCGGCAAAGATCTGCTGGATTTAAAGCCAATCCCGACTCAAGTCAGAAAAAAATAGAGGAGCAAATCACTTTTTTTGTAGACTGGTTACCTCAATTTTGGTATAGTTGTGACTCGACTAAGGGGAGAAGAAAATCTCAATGCGCTCAAAACGACTAACGAGAGGTAATTGAAATGAAGCGATTTTTGCTAATGAGTACCACCTTGATGGCCATTCTTATGCTGCCTGCCTTCGCGTCCGCCACCCACATCACCAATGTGGTGGGTATGGCCGAATGCGACGGCTTCAGCGCCAGCGTGGATGTGCACTTCCGCTCTAATGCCGAATACCTTGACCTGGCCTACACGGTGGAGGTCCTGGATGCGGACATGAATGTCGTGCACACGGCGACAAACACCCTGCACGTGGTCAAGGGCGACGACGCGGACATCACCGTGATGATCGACGAGGCGTGGAACACGCTGCCCGACGGCACTTACACCATCAGGGTCAACATGGACCTCACCAGCCCTTATCCGGGTGGTGTCGACACGGATACTCACAGCTGCGAGACCACCGTGGACTGTGGCGCCGTGGCCAACGACGTGATCAACTTCGAAAGCCTGAAGGCTCTGTACCGGTAATCATCCCGGTCATGACCGCGACGGCAAAGCCCCGGGCATCAGTGCCCGGGGCTTTTCATTAGTATCAGGCTTTTCATTAGTATCGGGCTTTGCATTAGTATCGGGCTTTGCATTAGCACCCGAGAATCAGATCGAGACCTCATTATAAAGCGTATCCCGCAACACCGGCCGCAGCCCCACCCCCCGAATGAAATCCTGGATCTCGTCCACCGTCATGCCCTTGCCCGCTTCCCCGCCGGCGGCAAAGGTGACGCGTTCGTCCACCACGGTGCCGTCCAGATCGTTGGCGCCGTAGCGCAGAGCCAGTTGGGCAATTTCTCGTCCCAGCATCACCCAGTAGGCTTTGATATGCGGGATGTTGTCCAGCATCAGGCGGGACAGGGCCACCACCCGCAGCTTCTGGATCAGCCCCGGGCCCGGCAAATGGGCAAACTTGGTGTTGGCCGGATGGAATGCCAGCGGGATGAAACACTGGAAACCGCCGCTGACATCCTGCTGCTCGCGCAGACGCACCAGATGGTCCACCCAGTGTTCGGGGCCCTCGATGTGGCCGAAGAGCATGGTCGCGTTGCTCTTCAGGCCGGCCTCGTGGACCATGCCCGACACCTCCAGCCAGCGGTCGGCACTCATCTTCTTGGAAGCGATCTGGCCCCGGATCTCCGGATGGAAGATTTCCGCGCCTCCCCCGGGGCAGCTGTCCAGCCCGGCCTCGCGCAAGGCGGTGATGGTCTCCGGAACCGACAGCTTGGCCAGCTTGGCCAGAAAATCAATCTCCACCATGGTGAAAGCCTTCAGGTGCACTTCCGGGAAGGCCTTCTTCAG